>CAYNLI010000005.1:0-55259 GCA_964398035.1 uncultured Flavobacteriaceae bacterium
CATTTCACTTTTCGTATGCTCGTTGTGCAAGGTTCAGACGGTCACTTTCGATAACTTTTCAATTTAGCATGTTGATAAATACTTTCAGAAAATATGTGTAAATGATCAAACGCAGATTCAATGTCTTGAATTGTAACGGTATTATATGCGAAAGGTAGCGCATGTATTTCTTGTGCTTGGTTAGCATTTGGCAGTAAGACTATTGTGGCAAGTAATATTAATTGTTTAATTTTTTTCATAAGTATGTTACAGATAAATAACGGTTATTTGTAGGAAAAATAAAAGTAGTAATTAAGAATTAGTATCTATTGAGATTATTGTAGTTTAACATTATGTTAAATTCAATTTGATAATTAGGAACTTATTTCTTAAAAGTTAAAGACATCTTTTCGCCAATACACCTTAAATTTGTGCTATTAATAGTAATTTCGTGTAACCATAGAATTGACACCACTACATGAAACAAATCATACAAGACCTTAAAAACGGAGAAACCATTTTAGAAGAAGTACCCGTACCGATGGTAAAATCGGGTTGTGTACTCATCAAAACATCAAGAACCTTAGTTTCTTTAGGTACGGAGCGCATGTTGGTCGAATTTGGTAAAGCAAATTTTATTCAAAAGGCCAAGCAGCAACCTGATAAGGTGAAGATGGTGTTGAACAAGGTGAAAACCGATGGTTTAAAACCCACTATGGATGCCGTTCTTAATAAACTGAACCAACCTTTACCGCTTGGCTATTGCAATGTAGGTGAGGTTGTTGGGGTCGGCAGAGGCGTGACTGGATTTAAGGTGGGCGATCGCGTGGCCTCCAATGGAAATCATGCGGAGTATGTGAATCTTCCAAAAAATTTAGTAGCTAAAATTCCAGACAATGTAACCGATGAAGAAGCTGCCTTTACGGTTATTGGTTCTATTGGTTTGCAGGGCATTCGTTTATTAAATCCAACATTTGGGGAGACCATGGTTGTTGTAGGCTTAGGGCTTATCGGTCTTGTAACGGCGGAGTTATTATTAGCCAATGGCTGTAATGTCATCGGTTTTGATTTTGACCCAGAGAAAGTCCGTATTGCTAATGAAAAAGGTATAGTAGCAATTAATCCAGCGGAAGGCACCGACCAAGTGAAATTTGTGGAATCATACACGAACGGAATTGGTGCAGACGGCGTAATCATTACCGCATCTAGTAAAAGCAATGAGATTATCGCGCAATCTGCTCAAATGTGCAGAAAACGGGGCAGGGTTATTTTGGTAGGTGTTATTGGCCTTGATATTAGCAGGGCCGATTTTTACGAAAAAGAAATTTCTTTTCAGGTTTCATGTTCATATGGGCCTGGAAGGTATGATGATGAATACGAGCAAAAAGGGAACGATTACCCTATTGGATATGTACGTTGGACGGAAAAACGAAATTTTGAAGCCATTTTGAATGCAATTTCTAAAGGCACATTGAATGTTAAACCATTAATAACTGAACGCATTCCCTTAGAAGAATATCAAAAAATCTATGGAGATATGGGGAATTCCAAATCCATAGCTTCAATCCTAGAATATAACAATACAAAAGAACCACTTCATACGGTATCTATAAATGAAAAGGATTATGAAGGAAAAAAAGGAATAGTGGGTATTGTTGGCTCAGGGAATTTTACCAGCTCTACCATATTGCCCAACCTAAAGAAATTGAATGCAAATGTAAAATACATTGCCAGTTCTGGAGGCCTTTCTTCAACTATTATGGCAAAACGCCATGCAATTGGCAACTCTACATCCAATTATAAAGAGATATTGGCGGATCAAGATGTGGATTTGGTTTTTATTACCACACAGCATCATATGCATGCTTCCATGGTTTTGGAAACATTAGAAGCGGGCAAAAGTGTTTTTGTAGAAAAACCTTTGGCGCTTACTGAAACAGAACTTGAAGCAATTATTGCAGAGTACAATAATCAAAATGTTAGTGTGAGTGTTGGTTTTAATAGGCGTTTTGCTCCTTTGGCAAAAAAAATGAAGAAACAGTTGGGCATGGACAACACCCCTATGAACATTGTTGCCACAATGAACGCCGGCTTTATACCAGCTGATGTTTGGGTACACGATATGGAAGTTGGGGGCGGAAGGATTATAGGAGAAGCTTGTCATTATATAGATTTGTGCACCTACCTTTCAGGTAGCAGAGTAAAAGCGGTGTGCATGAATGCTATGGGAACAAATCCAGAAGACAATACAGATAATGCAAGTATATTGTTAAAGTATGAAAATGGCACAAATGCAGTGATCAATTATTTTTCTAATGGGAGCAAAGCATATTCTAAAGAACGTGTAGAAGTGTATTCTCAAGAAAGAACCTTGATTATGGACAATTGGAGAAAATTAAAATCATATGGGTTCAAAAATGGTGGAAATGCTTCATCCAAACAAGATAAAGGCCATTACAATCAATTTAAAGAATTAATTGAGCAGCAACAAAAAGGCGAAAGTCCAATTATTCCGTTTGACGAAATAGTAAACACAACAAAAGCATCATTTGCAGCTATTGATTCTCTTAAGCAAGGTAAATGGGTGGAAATAAATTAATACTGTTTGTACACACCGTAAAATATCTTAAGCTAAAGCAAATTTATTATCAGCTGTATTATATGGTGCGGAATAGATTCTTTAAAAAGGAGAACTATGCTAAATTAGCACACCAAGAAATACAACCATTGGAATGGAAGGATGTGTTTCTCTACCAGGATAGTTTTTATGGGCATAAAAATTTTGAGTTCCTTAATATACAATATCAATTTACGGAGACAATAGATTGGAATTATGCTGAATTTGGAAAGTTATGGACGTATAACTTAAATTATTTTGATTTTTTAAATCAAGAAAAGATCACGAAAGAAGAAGGGCTGGGATTAATTAAAAATTATTTAAAGAACAAAGTTGTTTTAAAAGATGGGAAAGAACCATATCCAATTTCTTTAAGAGGAATAAATTGGATTAAATTTTTATCTAAAAACAAGATTTTTGATTCTGAAACAAATCAAGTTTTATATAATCACCATCAAATTTTATTTCATGGGCTTGAGTACCATCTTTTGGGAAACCATTTGCTAGAGAATGCGTATGCACTGTTTTTTGGAGGATATTATTTTAAAGATGAAGCACTTTTTTTGAAGGCAAAACAAATTCTAAAAGAAGAACTTACAGAACAGATTATGAAAGATGGAGCTCATTTTGAACTTTCTCCCATGTATCATCAAATTTTGTTGCACAGACTATTGGATTGTATTCAATTATCGCAATTAAATTCATGGAAACATAATGATTTGCTTCCTTTTTTAATAGAAAGAGCCTCAAAAATGCTTTCTTGGCTACAGGCAATCACCTACAATAACGGTAGTGTTCCAATGGTTAATGATAGTGCACATAAAATTGCCCCCAAATCATCACAATTATTTAAATATGCCAAGGATTTAAATTTGGTCTGGGAAAAAAGTGAACTTTCAGATTCTGGTTATAGAATGTTTAAAAAAGATGATTTCCAACTTTTTGTCGATGTTGGCAATGTAGGCCCAGACTATCAACCGGGCCATGCACATTCAGACACATTTAATTTTGAATTATATGTTAAAGATAACCCTGTAATAGTTGACACGGGGATTTCTACCTATGAAAAAAATGAGATAAGACAGAATGAACGAGAAACAGCATCTCATAATACTGTAAAAATCAAGAATCAAGAACAGACACAAGTTTGGGGAGGTTTTAAGGTAGCTAACCGCGCCAAAATTGTAAGCTTAGTTGATGGTGATAATGAAGTGAGAGCAACACATGATGGGTACAAAAATCTGGGGATTTTGCATACTAGGAATTTTGTCATAGAGCCATCATGTATTATAATTGAGGATTTTCTTGACAAAGAAATCAATCAAGAACAAGTAGCTTACTTTCACTTTCATCCAAATGTGAAAAATATTGAAATTAAGGAGAATAAGGTGAAATTATTAAATGAGAACATTAAAATTCAATTTAATTCAATATTAAAAATTCAACTACAAAATTATGAATATGCACAAGGATTCAATAGAACTATAAAATCGCAAAAAATCGCAGTATTTTTCAACAAAACCTTACAGACACAAATCTACTTATGAAACTACTGTTTTTAACAGATAATTTCCCTCCTGAATTCAATGCCCCAGCATCGAGAACTTATGAGCATTGTAAAGAATGGGTTAAAGCAGGAGTTGATGTTACCGTAATAACATGCGCACCTAATTTTCCAGAAGGAAAGGTATTTAAGGGATATAAGAACAAACTGTACCAGACAGAAATAATGGATGGCATTAGAGTTATTCGTGTATGGAGCTATATTTCTGCCAACAAAGGGTTTGTAAGAAGAATTATTGATTTTTTAAGTTTTATGATTTCCTCGTTTTGTGTAGGGTTGTTTATAAAAACGGATTTAATAGTAGCAACATCACCTCAATTTTTCACTGCGGTATCTGGACGATGGCTATCTTTTTGGAAAAGAAAAAAATGGGTCATGGAGGTTCGGGATCTGTGGCCAGAATCTATCATGGCACTTGGGGCCATGGATGCAAATGGGATTATTCGCTTTTTTGAGTTTTTGGAATTAAAAATGTATAAAAGCGCTTGGAAAATAATTACAGTTACTGATTCTTTCAAAGAACAGATAATTCATAAAAGACATATTGATGCCAATAAAATAGAAGTTGTCAAAAATGGTATTAATACAGAATTGTTTGTTCCTATTAAAAAAAATCAGAATTTATTAGCAGAACTCCAGCTTCAGGATAAAATTATTATTGGTTATATAGGAACCCATGGAATGGCTCATAAGTTAGATTTTATTCTAGATTGTGCAAGTAAAGTTGAAAATGAAAAAATCCACTTTCTTTTTGTAGGTGCCGGTGCTGAGAAAGAAAACCTGCTAAAACAAAAAGAAAAATTGGGACTTATGAATGTGACGATGCTTCCCCCAGTGGAAAAAAAGTTGGTCAGGGAATATATTTCAATTTTGGATTTTGGATTGGTGAACCTTAAAAAATCCAAGACTTTTAAGGCCGTACTGCCGTCAAAGATTTTTGAACTTGCAGGTATGCACAAGCCAATTTTATTGGGAGTGGAAGGGGAAGCTAAGAACCTTGTAGAGAAATACGGGATGGGGATTTGTTTTGAGCCAGAAAACCTTCAGGATTTTCTTGAAAAGACAAATATGTTAATTGCCAACAATAAAATGCCCGCTGTTAAATATGAAGCGATGTTAAAAGATTTTGACAGAAAGAACCTTGCTTCCAATATGTTGCATTTTTTACTCAATTAAGAATTATAATGGTTAAACTTTTTCTATTTTTGGGTTTTAAACTAAAGTGAATTTTCTAGAAACAGCAGTATCAATTTATATAGGGGCTTTCCTCTTAACGTATTTGACAGTTCCAAAAATAATAGGAGTCGTTGAGTACAAGCGCTTAATGGATGATCCCAATCAAAGAAGCTCACATAAAAACAGAACACCTACACTTGGTGGAGTTGCATTTTATTATACACTTATCTTTGCAATTTTTTTTATTAAAGATTGGAACCTATTTAATGAAGGCATGTATATTATCCCAGGGCTTACTATTCTTTTTATAGTCGGTTTAAAAGATGATTTAGTAGTACTTTCACCTGGCTCAAAATTACTTGCACAAATTATAGCTATTGCGTTTGTTTTAGTTAATGACAGTTTTACCATAGGGTCATTAAATGGCTTTTTAAACATTAATGAAATACCATATTATTTGTATTTGGCTATTGGAGGCTTTGTTATGCTGACCATTATTAATTCATATAATCTTATTGATGGTATAGATGGGCTTGCATCTGGAGTAGGTATAGTGATAATGATTATATATACTACAATTTTTTATTTATCCGGAGAATTTTTTTATGCCTTATTGAGTATTACTATGAATGCAAGTCTTATGGCTTTTCTTGGTTTTAATATTTCATCAGACAAAAAGATTTTTATGGGAGATACCGGTTCTCTCATTGTTGGGTTTATAATTAGTATTTTGACACTTAAATTTTTAGCACTAAAACCAGATTCATATACAGAATTGCCATTTTTATTGGAAAATGCTCCATTGATTGCAATAAGTATATTGATTGTACCGCTTTTTGACACAGCAAGGGTTTTTACAATTAGAATAGCTAATAAAAAAGGCCCTTTTTCTCCAGATAGAAATCATATACATCATGTTTTAATTGATTTTTGGGGACTTAGTCATAAACAAGCAAGTTTTCTAATTGGCTGTTTTAATTTGGTTTTTGTGATACTATTTATAATGTTGGGAAGCAAAGCTAAAAATTTAGGCATGATAATTATCTTGATTTCTATTGTGATAATAATGGCATATATTTTTTTTAGGTACAACTATAATTTTTCGGCTTTAAAACAAAAAATAATTCTTAAAAGAAGAGTGGAAAAATTGAAAGGAAAAAAAAGAGTTAAAAAAGAACAGTAAAAAACCAGACTAGTTGAAGAAAATATTAATAACAGGAGCAGCAGGTTTTTTAGGGTCACATTTATGTGATCGTTTTATTAAAGAAGGGTTTTATGTAATTGGAATGGACAACCTAATTACGGGAGACCTAAAGAACATAGAACACCTTTTTCCTTTGGAACAGTTTGAGTTTCACCATCATGATGTATCCACATTTGTACATTTAGGAGGAAGCTTGGATTATATCCTACACTTTGCCTCTCCTGCCAGTCCAATAGATTATTTAAAAATTCCAATAGAAACATTAAAGGTCGGTTCTTTGGGCACGTTAAACTTACTTGGGCTTGCAAAAGAAAAAAATGCCCGGATTTTGGTTGCTTCCACTTCAGAAGTATATGGAGACCCATTGGTACATCCACAAAATGAAGATTATTATGGCAATGTAAGTCCCATAGGGCCAAGAGGGGTTTATGATGAGGCCAAACGTTTTATGGAGTCCATTACTATGGCATACCATAGACATCATGGCCTGGACACCAGAATTATAAGGATATTTAACACCTATGGTTCTAGAATGAGGTTGAATGATGGGCGTGTAGTTCCCGCCTTTATGGGTCAGGCATTACGTGGGGAAGATTTAACTGTTTTTGGTGATGGTTCACAAACACGATCGTTCTGTTATATAGATGATCAAGTGGAAGGGATATACAGATTGTTGATGAGTGATTATACAGACCCCATTAATATTGGCAATCCGCATGAGACAACTATAAAAGAATTTGCTGAGGAAATCATAAAGCTTACGGGTACAAATCAGAAAATAATATACAAATCCTTGCCAAAAGATGACCCCACACAACGGCAACCAGATATTACAAGAGCCAAGGAAATTCTTGGATGGGAACCAAAAGTGGGAAGAGCCGAAGGACTTAAAAAAGTGTTCGAATATTTTAAATCACTATCTCTACAAGAGTTGCAAAAAAAAGAACACAGGGATTTTTCTGGAATTTCATGATTTTTTCCTTTTCATGACTTATTTTTGGGCAAATTTTTAGAAATGAATATTCTTATCCTAGGTTCAGGAGGTCGTGAGCACACATTTGCTTGGAAATTACATCAAAGCCCAAAACTTGGAAAACTTTTTGTGTTGCCAGGAAATGCCGGTACTGCTGAAATAGCCGAAAACATACCTGTTGATGTCAATGATTTTGATGTCATAAAAGAAGTAGTGCTATCTAAAGATATAAATATGGTCATTGTGGGCCCAGAAGACCCTTTGGTCAATGGTGTGCACGACTTTTTTCTAAACGACCCAGAAATTTCACTTATTCCGGTAATTGGACCACAAAAAGCTGCCGCTGCTTTGGAAGGGAGCAAAGAATTTGCAAAAGAATTTATGATGCGCCATCATATACCAACTGCGGCATATCAAAGTTTCACAAAAGAAAATTTAGAAGACGGGTTTTCTTTTCTGGAAAGTCTAACACCTCCTTATGTACTAAAAGCAGATGGCCTGGCAGCGGGAAAGGGTGTTTTGATCTTGAATGATTTAGATGAGGCCAAAGAAGAACTAAGGGCCATGTTGGTGAACGCCAAATTTGGTAATGCCAGTGACACAGTTGTTATAGAAGAGTTCTTATCAGGAATAGAACTCAGTGTTTTTGTGCTCACGGATGGGGAAAATTATAAAGTGTTGCCCACAGCAAAGGATTATAAAAGAATAGGAGAGAATGATGCTGGGTTGAATACAGGAGGAATGGGAGCTATTTCCCCTGTTCCTTTTGCTGATAAGGAATTTTTAGACAAGATTCATCAGAGAATAGTTAAACCCACTGTAGAAGGTCTTAAAAAAGACAACCTGCCCTATAAAGGATTTATTTTTATAGGATTGATAAAAGTGGGTGATGATCCAATTGTGATAGAATATAATGTGAGAATGGGAGACCCAGAAACGGAGGTTGTAGTTCCACGGATTCAGAACGATTTAGTTGAGGTTTTTGAAGCGGTTTGCAATGGGACACTGGACACAATTGATTTGAAAATTGACGAAAGAACAGCGGCAACAGTGATGACTGTTTCTGGCGGGTATCCAGAAGCTTATGAAAAGGGGAAAGAGATTGTCTTGAACAAAGAAACAACGGACTCCCTGTTTTTTCACGCAGGAACAGCATTGATAGAAGGAAGCGTAGTTACCAATGGAGGACGTGTAATGGCAGTGACCTCATTTGGAAATGACTTTAAAGAAGCGCTACAAAAATCCTATCAAAATATGGAAAAATTACATTTTGATGGAATGTATTATCGTAAAGATATAGGGTTTGACCTATAAATATGAATGCGCAGAAAGGTCATTTTCTTCTTCACCACTTTTATTATGTTTATTTAACTGTAACATCCAGTAAACGAATGCTGTACCGCCAATAAGGATAAAAATCCAACTCATAATATTTGCAGTCCACCAACTATCCAAAAAACGTAATAAATCGTATGGAGCGAAAAGAACATTAACAAATAAATCTTCTATACCTTCAAAAAATGACTTCATCTTAGTTATATTTACGACACAAAAATAGTAAAAACCCAAGATGATTTCAAGCATTTTCGGAAAAACAAAGCCTATAAGTAATATCATTGTGCTTTCTTTTCTATTTCTTTTTTATTGGGCAGTCTATTTTTTTCTATTTCCAGATAAAATATCGCCAGAAACCATTCTTTTACATACGTTTTTTTTAGCGGCCTTATTGTTTAGCATTTTTGTAATCAATTTCATTGTAAGTAGAAACAAGTTAACAGGGGCAAATACGTATACTGTTCTAATTTATTCATTATTACTATTGATTTTCCCTGAGGTAATTGCTAATGGAAAAGGAATATTGTGTGGCCTTTTCATTCTTATTGCTACTAGAAGGTTGGTTAGTATTAAGTCCTTGATCAATGTAAAGAACAAAATTTTTGATGCAACTCTTTGGATTGGTATTGCTAGTTTATTTTATGATTGGGCCTTATTATATTTAATTTTAGTTTTAATAACCATTTGGTTGTATAAACCAAAAAACATTAGAAACTGGTTGGTTCCCTTGGTAGGCCTTTTCACATTGTTCATAATAGTTTTCTGTGTTATGGTTGTTACGGACAATACGGATTTTTATAAAAACCATTATGTTTTTTCCTTTCAATATAAAAATCCAATATTCCAAGATTGGAGAAACAACATATTGCTCATTATTTATGTTTTTGGCACAATATTTACCATCTTTTTTTCATTCTTAAAATTGGGAAAGACAGGTTTAGGGAGAATACTATCTCTAAGACTAATCCTTATATCGTTTATCATTGGACTTGTAGTTATGGGGTTAAAAAACTTTTCTGAATCTCTTATTATCTTTACGTTCTTCCCTGCGGCGGTTTTTGCCACTAATTATATTGAATCTCTTAAACGGTCAAATATTAAAGAAGTGGTATTAATATCTTCAGTTGTAATCGCTTTTGGGATGGTCATTTTCCGTTTTTTCATAAAATAAATAAGGTATCTTTGTTAAAAATATTTCACATATGTTTAGTGAATTTGCCTACTCGCTTTTTTGGAAAAGCATAGAACAATATCATATAGTCGATGTTGTTAATCAACCTTTTGTAAATCCGTATGACAAGGATAAGATTGACCATTTGTTGTATAGAAAAAATTGGATTGATACTGTACAATGGCATTATGAAGATATTATAAGAGACCCAAACATTGAACCGATTGAAGCATTATCCCTAAAAAGAAAAATAGATGCCAGTAATCAAGACAGGACAGATTTGGTAGAATTTATTGATGGTTTTTTCTTAAAAAAATATCAATCGGTAGAAATTTCAAAAAATGCAACAATAAATACAGAGAGTCCAGCTTGGGCCATTGATAGATTATCCATACTGGCACTTAAAATCTATCATATGCAAGAAGAGGCAAATAGGGGTGATGCTACAAAAGAACATCTAGATAAGTGCAAACAAAAGCTTCAAGTATTGTTAGCACAAAAGAAAGACCTTTTTACGGCCATTGACCAACTTTTAATGGATATTGAGGTTGGCAATAAGTACATGAAAGTGTATAAGCAGATGAAAATGTACAATGATGAGGAGTTAAACCCAATTCTTCGTGGGCAAAAACAATAAAGAACAGAAAATAGCACACTTGTTAGTAATACGTCTTTCAGCCATGGGAGATGTTGCAATGACCGTTCCTGTTCTATCAGCATTGACGCACCAATATCCAGAATTAAAAATAACAATTCTTACAAGAGCGTTTTTTAAGCCCATGTTTTCCCAATTATCCAATGTAACCGTTTATGAAGCCGATGTAAAAGGTAAACATAAGGGGGTATTTGGACTTTGGAAACTATTTAAAGAATTAAAAGCATTACAGATTGATGCTGTTGCAGATTTGCACAATGTATTACGAAGCAATATTTTGAAAAAATATTTTGGCTGGAGCGGAATTCCTTTTGTACAGATTGATAAGGGCAGAAAAGAAAAAGAGGCGTTGACAACGGACAAAAACAAAGTTTTTAGACCTTTAAAAACCACTCATGAAAGATATGCCGATGTACTTAGAAAACTGGGTTTTTCTTTAGAGATATCAAAAACAACTCTTTTGTCTAAACAGATTTTGTCTGATAAAGCTCAAAAAATAATTGGGAGAGACACAAAAAAGTGGATTGGAATTGCTCCTTTTGCAGCTTTTAAGGGGAAAATGTATCCTTTGGATTTAATGGAAGAGGTCATTCAAAAATTAAATAATATTGAAAAGTATAAAATACTTCTTTTTGGCGGTGGCAGAAATGAAATAAAGCAACTAGATGTGCTTTCCGATAAATATTCCAATGCTATTTCCGTTGCTGGCCAATTTACTTTAGAAGAAGAACTTTCCATAATCTCCAATTTGGACATTATGTTGGCCATGGATAGTGGTAATGCACACTTATCTGCCATGTTTTCTATACCAACCGTGACCTTATGGGGTGTTACCCACCCCTATGCCGGCTTTTATCCTTATGGACAGGATTCTGAAAATGCCATTTTGGCCGATCGGGAAAAATTTCCACTGATTCCAACTTCAGTATATGGCAATAAGTTTCCAAAAGGATATGAAAAAGTAATGGAAATCATTGACCCAGATAAAGTCGCTCAAAAAATCATAGCTATTTTAGACTAAAATAGTTTATGCAATTTCTTTTACGGCAAGAGATTTAAAGTATCCTTTTAGTTGTTGTATATAATTATATCGTAATATTTTACAATTTCCCTCTACCATTAAAGAACGAATGCCTAAGTAAGAAGATATTAAATATGTAGCAACTCCTTCACTATCTACATGCCTATCTACATAACCTTCTAGTTTTCCTTTTTGAAGAATAGAAACCATGTTTACTTCCCATATTTTCAAGATATCTTTTAAATATCTCATAATTTCAGGGTTTCTTCTATTAAACTCGTTCATGAAATTGCTTAACACAAAACCATAGTCCATTTCATTGTGCTCGGCAGCTTCCAATCCATTCTCAAAACATTTTTCAATGGTCAGAAAAGGATTTTCTTTTCCTTCAATAGGTTCAATAAGCATACTATATACTTTTTGGACCACTAAGTTTTGTATGATACTTATAAAAAAGTCTTCTTTGGAATTAAAGTGATGATAGAAAGCACCTTTAGATAAAGAAAGGGATTTTAGAATATCATCTATGCTAGTATTATAATACCCTTGTTTGTAAAATAACTCTAGACCTGTTACTTGTAAGCGGTGCATGGTAGCCATGCGTTTTAAATTCTTATCCATAAGATTTGGGTTTTAGGATTAGACTATAATGTCTATACAAAGAACCCTCGAATTCCACTTTTCCCTAAAACTTAAGGTTAACAGGGTAAGAAAATTCGTTAAAGTGAAAGAATAACGATAAATGGCGCGTTTTTACAAAAACAGACCGACCCGTTGGTCGGTTGTTTTTATAGATGTACGGTAAATCTTACGCAATTTTGTAAGTATACTCTATTCTAAACAAGCTCCCAATGCATGAATTTAGGTAAGAACTTTATATTAAACACAAGCGTTAGGGCAGAATTTTCATAAAAACTAGGCAACTGTACCTTGACAGCTGCTTCCTGCACCAGCTGTACACCCATAACAATGTTGTGATATAATAATGTTTCGATCGGTAAGAACGTCTTCATTATAATCCTTAATGTGTTTTACTTTACTGGCTACTTTTAAATTTAACATTTGGTTAAAATCACAATCATACAACCAACCGTCCCAACTAACCGAAATAGTATTGGTACACATTACATTGGCCACAGCAGATGGATTATAGGCTTCTACCAGGGCATACATATAATCGTCATAATTTTCTGAAGCAATTAAGTAATCCAAAAATCTTGCGATGGGCAAATTGGTAATCGCAAATAGGTTGTGAAACTGAATATCAAAATCTTCTTTCAATGTTTTTTTAAAATCACGCTCCATTGCCGCTTGATCACCGGGAAGATAGGCACCAGATGGATTGTAGACCAGATCCAACCTTAAATCATTGTTGGGCATTCCATAACCTACTGCATTGAGCTCTTGTAAAGCCTTAATCGATTTGTCAAAAACACCATCGCCACGCTGCTTGTCCGTTTTGCCCTTGGTATAATGAGGCATGGAAGAAACAACATGTACATTGTGCTTTTTAAAAAGTTCTGGCAGATCGTAGTATTTTTTGTTGGCCCTAATAATGGTCAAGTTAGAGCGGACTATAAAATCTTTTATCCCAGCTTTAGAAGCTTCTTCTACAAACCATCTAAAGTTAGGGTTCATTTCTGGAGCTCCACCAGTAAGGTCCAAGGTATGCGCATTAGTATTTTTAATGACGGCTAAACACTGCATCATGGTTTCCTTGGTCATAATCTCTTTCCTGTCCGGACCGGCATCCACATGGCAATGCGCACAGACTTGGTTGCACATATATCCTACATTGATCTGTAGGACCTCCAAAGTTGTGGGGCGCAAGGGAAAATGACCAATTTCTGCAATCTTATCCTTAAAATAGGGAAGTTCACTATTAGCAAATAAGCCACCATTCAATATTTCCAATTGTTTGTTGGTAGCAGCGAGTTCTTTTTGCTGTGCTTTTAAGGATTTTGTTATCATTAATTTAGTTGTTAGTTATTAGTATTTGGTTGTTAGTTTAGAAGACCTATTAACTAGCAACCATAAACCAACAACAATTCTACATGGATAATTTATTGTACTTGTTCATCATTTGTACACCATGTACCAGAGTGGCACCACTCTCAATTGCTGCTCCGGCATGTACGGCTTCCATCATTTCCTCTTTTGTGATTCCACGTTGCAGGCCATCTTTGGTATAAGCATCTATACAATAGGGACATTTTATCACATGTGCTACGGCTAGGGCAATCAAAGATTTTTCTCTGGCTGTCAATGCACCCTCTTCAAATACTTTTCCATAATAATCAAAGAATTTTTCACCTAATTCCTCGCTCCATTCCGTAATTTTTCCAAATTTCCGTAAGTCTGCTGGGTCATAATAAGAGTTTGCCATGGTATATGTTTTAAGTTAAGATTAAGTGTAAACTTACAATAAAACCTGCACGGCATTTTGGTCGTTAAGACAAATAATTCTTTACAAAAGAAAGGGAATAGTTTTGATATTATAAAATAAGCCAGACCAACTAAGAGGTTTGTTATCTCAAATTTTTAAGTGCCACTATGTTCCATAAATGGAAGATTATTTAAAGTTTTTAATCGATGAAAGACTTAATTTAATGAATTTAAGTGTGCATTAAATTTTAAAACAAACCATTCAGTTTGAAAGACCAAGAAACAAAAAACTATAATTGAGGGCTATTATTAAATTTAAGCAAAAGAATAGCGCCCCAAATTAAACATCATCATAATCTACCTTTAGTGTTGGCGTGGTAGGATGTGCTTGGCAGGTTAATATGAGACCTTCTTCTATTTCACCATCGGTCAAAATCTGGTTTTTTACCATTTCTGCTTTTCCTTCGGTAATACGTGCAATGCAACTACTGCAAACTCCGCCTTGGCAGGAATAAGGAACATCAATATTTTCTTTTAGGGCCGCATCTAAAACCAAAGTGCTCTTGTCCATGGAAAAGGAAAATTCCTCATCATCCACTAAAATGGTCAATTGTGTTTTTCCATCAGCTTTTTCAGGAAGTTCATCTTTAATTTCAGTTGGGGTAAAGAGCTCAAAGTGGATTTTATCTTTAGAAATACCGTTGTCTTTTAATGTATCTGTCACTAAATGAATCATAGTCTCTGGTCCACAGAGATAAAAATCATCAAAAATAATGTCTTTGTGCTTGTTTTTTAGCACATAGTTTACGGTAGAAACATCAATACGGCCAAAAAGAGAATTCTCTTCTTGTGCCTGGCTAAAAATAAAATATTCAAAAAAGCGATCGGCATATTCTAGCTGAAGCTTTGCAATATCTGTATGGAACATGGTTTCTTTAAAAGACTTGTTCCCATAGACCAAAACAAATTTATTTTTTGGATTGGCATCTAAAACAGCCCTAGCAATACTAATAATAGGGGTAATACCACTACCGGCAGCAAAAGCGGCAATATTTATAGGAACATCTGATGGATTAAAAACAAAACGTCCTTCTGGAGGCATAACGTCCAGTACATCGCCAACATTGATTTTTGTGTTGGCATAATTGGAAAAACCGCCTTTATCCACTTTTTTGATACCTATGGTAATGGAATCACTTTTTGGAGAAGAACTTATAGAATAGGCCCTACGTAATTCTTTTCCCTTAATTTCCTTTTTAATGGTAATGTACTGTCCAGGGATAAAGGCAAAAGTCTGAATCAATTCCTTTGGAACTGTAAAAGTAATCGCTACCGAACTTGGAGTAAGTGTTTTTACCTGTTTTACAGTTAATGGATAAAAGTTGGCCATAGATGCAATTTTAATGCAAAATTAAGGAAAGGGACGCCCATATAAAATGACAATTGTAAAAAAATGACTTCTTGTGTAACAAAATATGTATTTTAGGTACTAACTCATTGTAAATTAACCAGCCATTATGTTCAAACACTTTATAAAACTCCAATGGAAATCATTTTTTAGGGCATCTTCTTTTAAAACAGAGATTTGGTTTAAAATACTGATGATTTTTGGGGCACTTTACTTTATTGCTGTTTTTTTAGCATTAGGTATTGGTTCCTATTTTTTAATAGAAGATGCAGATTTGGGTGACCCCTTAAGGGTAGTGAACAAATACATGGTTTATTATTTGGCCATGGACTTGGTGATGCGCTATATGTTGCAGAAAATGCCAATCACCAATATTAAGCCTCTTTTATATTTGCCATTTAAGAAAAGCCAAGTAGTAAATTATTCCTTGGGGAAGACCATAGTTTCATTTTTTAATTGGGCACATGCTTTTTTCTTTATCCCTTTTTCCATAGTGTTATTGATTAAAGGATATTCACCTGTTTGTGTTATTGGATGGCATTTGGGAATGATGGCCTTGTTTTATTGCAACAATTTCATCAATGTTTTGGTAAACAATAAAGATGTGCTTTTTTATAGTATAGCCAGTATTTTGGCGGTTTTGGGCATTTGCCAATATTATGAGATTTTTGATGTCACCCTATACACAGCACCATTTTTTGATGGTTTATATGATTTGCCCTGGATGGCACTATTGCCATGGGTGTTGTTGATAGGATTGTATTATGCATCTTTTGGATACTTTAAAAAACATATGTATTTGGATGGAGGCTTGGCCCTAAAGCATACAGAAGCTAAATCTGAAGATTTTACTTGGTTGGACAAATATGGAAAACTGGGCACATTCTTAAAGAATGATATAAAACTCATTAAAAGAAATAAACGCTCCAAGACCACGGTAATTATGAGTTTTATGTTCCTTTTCTATGGGCTGCTATTTTTTACAGGAGCAGTGGAAGCTTATGATGGGCCCGTTTGGAAAATTTTCGCCGGTATATTTGTTTCTGGAGGGTTTTTATTCACTTTTGGGCAGTATGTGCCCAGTTGGGACAGCTCTTATTACCCTTTAATGATGAGTCAGAATATTTCCTATAAAGAGTACATCAACTCTAAATGGTATCTTATTGTCATTGCTACAGTGGCGAGTACGGTTTTAGCAACTTTTTACATTTATTTTGGTTGGGATGCCTATTTGGCCGTATTGGTAGGAGCTATTTATAATATTGGGGTCAATTCCTATTTAGTGCTATGGGGCGGGGCATATATAAAAACCCCAATTGATCTAACATCCAACAAAAAAGCTTTTGGGGACAAACAGGCATTCAATGCCAAGACACTTTTATTAACCCTTCCAAAATTACTGTTGCCGTTAATTATTTATGCCGCAGGTCATTATACGTTGGGTTCTACGGCAGGCTATGTTTTTGTTGCCTTGGCAGGAGTGTTGGGTTTTGCTTTTAAAAACAAAGTCTTCAAAATAATTGAGAAGGTCTATAAAAAAGAGAAATACAAAACATTGGCAGCTTATAAAGAGAAGGTGTAACCATTATATTAATAGCTATTTTAAACAAGACATATGATTATCACAACTAACCTTTCAAAAACATACGGTACGCAAACCGTTTTAAATATTGAAAATCTTGAAATCCCAAAAGGACAAAGCTTTGGATTGGTGGGGAACAATGGAGCCGGGAAGACCACTTTTTTCAGCTTATTGTTAGATTTGATTCAGCCAACCACAGGTCACATAATAAACAATGGGGTACAGGTAGATACCAGCGAAAATTGGAAACCTTTTACATCGGCCTTTATAGATGAAACCTTTTTAATTGGGTACTTGACCCCAGAGGAATATTTTTATTTTATTGGTGAACTGCGAGGACAGAACAAGGCAGATATTGATGCTTTAATAGGTGGTTTTGAGGATTTCTTTCACGGAGAGATATTAGGGCAGAAAAAATATCTAAGAGATTTATCCAAAGGAAACCAGAAGAAGGTGGGCATTGTATCATCTTTTATTGGCAATCCAGAAGTGATTATTTTGGATGAGCCTTTTGCTAATTTGGATCCAACCACACAAATAAGACTCAAAGAAATTATAAAGGATTTGGCTGAAAATAATGATGTAACGGTTTTAGTATCCAGTCACGACTTGATTCACGTTACTGAAGTATGTGAGCGCATTGTGGTACTAAATAAAGGGGAGATAGTAAAAGATATACAAACGTCAAAAGAGACGCTTAAGGAATTGGAAAGTTTCTTTGCGGGTTAACCCTTGCTTCTTATCAAACAAAAGGTATTTAAGGAAATCTTAGTTCTGTTAATTTAAAAGAGTAAAAAATAAACGCACTTTATCGATCAACTGTATAATAATCTCGTTGTTTTTCAGTTAAGAGTAGACAAGAATATCGATAATTTTGAAGCTTCATTTTAAATTTATTTTATTGGCCATTTTTGGGACTGTCATTTTTAATGCATGCTCCACTAAAAAAGACGCCTTGATCAATAGGAATTGGCATGCGTTGAACACCAAGTACAACACTTTGTACAATGGCAATATAGCTTTTGAAAAAGGCAGGGAAGAACTCAATGCATCATATAAGGACGATTATTGGGAAGTATTGCCCATTGAACGCTTGGAAGTTACCGATGAGATAAAACTGGATTCTGAAGACAACAACCCAAATTTTTTAATTGCAGAAGAAAAAGCGACCAAGGCCATACAAAAACACAGTATGGACATTAAGGATGTGGAAAGAAATGCACAAATTGATGAAGCTTTTTTGTTATTGGGCAAAGCCCGATATTTTGACCAACGTTATATCCCGGCATTGGAATCCTTTAATTATATACTTCGCAAATATATAGAGAGTGATAAGTTGAACGAGGCTACTATTTGGCGAGAAAAAGTAAACATTAGATTAGAGAATGAGGAACTGGCTTTAAAGAATTTAAAGCGGTTGTTTAAATATGAAATCCTAAAAAATCAAGAGTACGCAGATGCAAGGGCAGTAATGGCGCAAGCTTATATTAATTTAAATGTACCTGACACTGCAATTCAACAACTAAAAATAGCATCGACCTATACCGGCAAAAATCCAGAAAAAGGAAGGTATTATTTTATTATAGGTCAGTTGTACAATCAATTAAAATTTAAGGACAGTGCCAATTATGCTTTTGACAAGGTAATAGCACTGAATAGAAAATCTCCTCGCGTGTACATGATCAATGCACACCTTCAAAAAATAAAGAACACAAGAATTACCAAAGAAAACAAAGAAGACCTTCTAGAATACTTGACCGATTTGGAAGAGAACAGAGAGAATCGCCCTTTTTTGGATAAGATTTATAGACAAATAGCAGAATTTCATTTAGAGAACAAATCAGACAGCCTAGCATTGTCCTATTATAATAAATCCCTTCGTGCTACCCAAAATGAACCTAAGTTAAATGTCTTGAACTATAATGATTTGGCAGAGCATCATTTTGATGAAAACGAATATAAAGCTGCCGGTGCATATTATGACAGCGTGTTGACCAATTTACCGGAAAACACAAGAATGTACCGTGCTATAAAAAAGAAGTTGGATAACCTTGAAGATGTAATTGCATATGAAGAGGTAGTACAACATGCAGATAGCGTCATCACATTGTACAATTTGCCCAAAGAAAAGCAAGTAACATATTTTGAGGAGTACATAGCAGAATTAAAGAAAAAAGAAGAGGCTGCTGCTAAAAAAGAGAATGAACGTCTCACAGCAGGTTTTGCTGCTTTTGCTGAAACCAAAGGGGGTAAAAAAACCAAAGGAAATTTTTATTTCTACAACATTACCAGTTTGGGCTATGGTAAGAACGATTTTAAAAATTTATGGGGAGAACGTGTTTTAGAGGACAATTGGAGATGGTCCAACAAGAGTGTTACATTGCCAACGGAAGGTTTAGAAGGTGATATTGTTTCATCAGAAGCTGAAACACAGGAACTCACCGAAGATGAAAAATATTCAGTGGATTTTTATATGGATCAAATCCCAACGGATATTGGTGTTATAGACAGTCTACATACCGAAAGGAATTTCGCTAATTATCAATTAGGGCTTATTTATAAGGAAAAATTTAAGGAGAACTTTTTGGCCGCAGGAAAATTGGAAAATGTTTTGGCATCCAACCCAGAGGAACGCTTGATACTTCCATCAAAATACAACTTGTATAAAATATATGAGGAATCTGGAAGCACATTGGCTTCTGGAATGAAAGACAATATTATAAAAAACTATCCTGACTCCCGTTACGCAGAAATTTTACGAAACCCACACGCCATACTTGAAAGTGATAAAGATGGCCCAGATGCCAGATATACCAGATTATACAAATTATATCAAAATCAGGAATTTTTAAAGGTAATTACAGGGGCAGAAGAAAACATAAATAGATACACAGGAGATGAAATAGTCCCTAAGTTTGAAATGCTAAAAGCAAATGCAATAGGCAGATTACAGGGATACAATGATTTTAAGGAAGCGTTGAATTATGTTGCGTTAAATTACCCCAATAACCCTGAAGGGGAAAAAGCACAACAAATGGTAGCAGAACAACTGCCCAAATTGGAGCCAAAAGAGTTTTCCATGGAAACAGGTACTAGTAGCAAAGGAAACTGGAAAGTGGTTTTTTCATTTAAAAGAAGTGAAAACAAAAGCGCTATTGAACTGATGGAACTATTAAAGAAATCCATTAAGGATTTGAAATACAAGAATATAGTATCTAAAGATATTTATAATTTAGAAAATCAGTTTGTAGTGGTTCATGGCTTTAGCACAAAAAATAGGGCTTTGGGTTACGTAGAACTGCTAAAAAACAATAAAGATTATAAGGTTGCTAAGGAGAATTTTGTAATTTTATCTTCCAATTATAAAACAATACAAGTACACAAGAACATAGAAGAATATAAAGAGCAAGTTTTAACCCCAAAACCATAGAACAATGTTTTCAGATAACAAAAAACCTAGAGTTATGACAGAATTAGGAGGACAACCAAACAGGATAGAAAAGAATACAAAGATTAAAGGAGATATTATCTCTGAAGCAGATTTTAGAATAGACGGAAAACTGGACGGTAATGTAAAAACCTCTGGAAAAGTAGTCATAGGAAAAGATGGCTACATCAATGGCAAAGTAGAATGTGTCAATGCAGATATAGAAGGGAAATTTAAGGGGGAACTTTTGGTGTCCCAACTGTTATCGCTAAAAGCTTCGGCAGTTATAGAAGGGACAGTTTCTGTTTCTAAGTTGGCTGTTGAGCCAGGCGCTACCTTTAATGCAGCTTGTACCATGGGAGGAACAGGAAGCGGTATTTCCAATTCTTCTATAAGCTCAGGCTTTAAGAAAACTAATGAACCAGCAAAAGCCTCCTAAAAAGAATAAATTAAAGAATGTTGCAATGCTTATGGGCATTGCTTTTGAAATGGGCACCATTATTTTTTTGGCTGCCTATGGGGGAAAATGGCTGGATGACCATTATGAAACTGGAAAAAGAATATGTACTGCTTTTGCCACACTAATTGGTGTGGCAATTTCTATTTGGGTAGTTTTGCAACGACTTAAAAGAATTAAATATTGATGCTCAAGATTCATCCCATTGTACAGTTTACAATTACCATCCTAACTTCATTAGGACTTGCTTTTTTTATCCATACCATGATACTTCAAAGCATGGGGCTTCCAAAACATGATAATTTAATTGTGATGTCCTATTTAATTAATGGTATCCTAGCAGCACTAATCTATATTCTTCTTTTTTCCTTTAAGGAGAAACTCAAAAACCAGATTGGCTTTCTTTTTATAGCAGGCAGTTTTTTAAAATTTATCATTTTTTTCATCATTTTTTATCCCACATACAAGGAAGATGGAGAAATGGGCAGACTAGAGTTTGCCGCATTTTTTGTTCCCTATGCCATTTCTTTGGTTATAGAAACAATTTTTATGTCTAAAATGCTCAAAAAATTAGAATAAATGCACGCTCTATTTTTTACAGAATAAAGGCGTTTAAATAAACTGCAAAAAGCTTTTTTATTTTTGCAATAATGGCTTACATTTGCACCGATTTTTGGGACACGATTATTTGAGTGATATGCTAGCAAAATTTTCAATTAAAAAGATTACATTTTTATTGCTTTTAAGTTCTTTTGTATCTGTTGCTCAGCATCATGATGATACAGAAGCTGAGCAGAACGCTTCAGCACATGAGGTTTCCGAGCTAAGCTTTAAGGATAAAATCAAGGCAGATATTAATCACCATATCCAAGATTCACATTCCTTTACATTTTTTTCTGATTCAGAAAAGAACAAACACTATGGTTTTTCCCTTCCTATAATTTTGTGGGACAATGGAATTCAGTTTTTTTCTTCATCAAAATTCCATCATGGAGAAACGGTTGCAGAGAATAATGGGAATTACTACAAGCTGTACCATAGCAAAATATACAAAACCGATGCTGAAGGCACTATAAGTTATGATGGAGAGCATCATGTGTCCAATGCTAAACCTATAGATTTTTCCATTACCAAAAATGTAGTGATGATATTTATCACTTGTGTGCTGATGTTCTTGCTTTTTGGTGGCTTGGCAAAATCTTTTGGAAAAGGGCCTATAGCTACAGGTGCAGGTCGTTTCTTTGAGCCTATAGTTTTGTACATTAGGGATGATATTGCAAGACCTAATATTGGGGAAACAAAGTATAAAAAATACATGCCCTATTTATTGACCGTATTTTTCTTTGTATGGTTTTTAAACCTGTTTGGTTTAACGCCATTGGGGGTAAATGTCACGGGTAATATTGCCATTACTTTAGCACTGGCTTTAATAACTTTTGTAATTACCACATTTTCTGGAAATAAGAATTATTGGAAACATATTTTTTGGATGCCAGGAGTTCCCTTGCCAATGAAAATTATTTTAGCGCCAATTGAATTATTAGGTGTTTTTATTAAGCCTTTTGCATTAATGATACGTTTGTATGCTAACATCATGGCTGGTCATGTAGTATTAATGAGTATTATAGCATTGATTTTTATATTCCAAAACTGGATAGGTGGAGCTTTAACATTGTTTCTTGCATTCTTCTTGTCAATAATAGAACTTTTGGTTGCGGCTTTACAAGCATATATCTTCACATTGTTATCAGCCTTATATTTTGGTTTTGCAGTTGAAGAGCATGAGGAAGCACATTAGTAGATTGCCTTTGAGTCAAATCTAAAGGTGTTAAAAAGAATTTTTTAATTTTAATTATATATACATTATGGAAATTCCAACTATAGTAGGAGCAGGTTTAATTGTAATCGGTGTTGGTATCGGTATTGGTAGAATTGGTGGATCAGCAATGGACGCTATTGCCCGTCAGCCTGAAGCTACTGGTAAAATTCAAACAGCGATGCTTATTGCAGCGGCGCTTATTGAAGGTATTGGGTTTGCAGCTTTATTTGTAGGCTAAAAACAACAATTAAGCAATAGCTATAACGGTTGGTTATAGCTATTGCTTATAATAAATTGAATTAAAAAAATATTATGGAAAAATTAATTAATGATTTTTCATTTGGGTTATTTGTCTGGCAAGTAATACTTTTTGTGACATTACTTCTTTTATTGAGA
The DNA here is from genome assembly GCA_964398035.1 of uncultured Flavobacteriaceae bacterium. Classification (GTDB taxonomy): domain Bacteria; phylum Bacteroidota; class Bacteroidia; order Flavobacteriales; family Flavobacteriaceae; genus Saonia. The sequence continues at coordinate 23,170 of CAYNLI010000005.1, forward strand.
AAGTTTGCTTGGAAACCAATCCTAGATGCTGTTAATGACAGGGAAGATGGTATAAAAAATGCATTGGCCGCAGCCGAAGAAGCTAAAAAGGAAATGCAGAATGTTACTGCCGATAGCGAAAAGTTATTGAAAGAAGCAAGAGCAGAAAGAGAAGCAATGCTTAAAGATGCACGCGAGATTAAAAATACAATTGTCACTGATGCTAAGGAGTTGGCCCAAATAGAAGGTGATAAAATGATAAAGCAAGCTCAGGCCGCTATAGAAAGCGAGAAAAAGGCTGCAGTTGCAGACATCAAAAACCAGGTAGCTAATTTATCAGTAGAAATTGCTGAAAAAGTCATCAAAGCAGAATTGTTGGACAAGGGCAAGCAATTAAAGCTTGTTGAAGGCCTGTTGGGCGATATTAAATTGAACTAAATCAATCATGAACGAAGCTAGAGCAGCCATACGTTACGCCAAAGCAACTTTGGATTTTGCAGTCGAAAAAAAAGCTGCGGATACCATAGATGAAGATATGCGTACTATTTCCAGTACCATAGCTGAAAACATGGAGTTGCAAAACTTTCTTGACAGTCCTGTTATTAATGGAGAGATTAAGAAGAATGCTTTAAAAGAAGTATTTAAAGGAAGTCATGAAATCACAAAAAGATTGATAGACACACTTTCTGCCAACAAGCGAATAGCGATGTTAAAAGAAGTGGCCATAAAATACATTGTTCTTAACGATAAATTAAAAGGAAAAGATGTTGCTTATGTGACCACAGCGGTTCCATTGACAGCAGATTTAGAAAAGAAAATATTAGTCCAAGTAACTAAACTTACTGGGAACAACGTCACTATAGAAAATAAAGTTGACGAAAGTATTGTGGGTGGTTTTGTATTGCGAATAGGAGATTTGCAATATGATGCCAGCATCGCAAATAAATTAAACGGATTAAAAAGGGAATTTACAAATAGTCTATAAAGATGGCAGGAGTAAAAGCAGCTGAAGTATCAGCAATATTAAAACAACAATTATCAGGATTTGAAACTTCAGCCTCTTTGGATGAAGTAGGAACAGTGCTACAAATTGGTGATGGTATCGCCAGAGTCTACGGCCTATCCAATGTTGGGTACGGGGAATTGGTAGAGTTTGATGGTGGTTTGCAGGGAATTGTATTGAACTTGGAGGAAGATAATGTAGGTGTGGTATTATTGAGCCCATCTAGAGATGTTAAGGAAGGTTCTACAGTAAAACGTACACAGACCATTGCCTCAATAAAAGTAGGTGAAGGAATTGTTGGCCGTGTGGTAAATACCTTGGGTATTCCTATTGACGGTAAAGGTGCTATCTCTGGAGAATTATATGAAATGCCATTGGAGCGTAAAGCACCAGGGGTTATTTTCCGTCAGCCAGTAACAGAACCATTACAAACGGGAATTAAGGCAATTGATGCGATGATTCCAGTGGGTAGAGGACAACGTGAGTTGGTGATTGGTGACCGTCAGACTGGGAAAACTACAGTTTGTATTGATACCATCCTTAATCAAAAAGAATTTTACGATGCAGGAGAGCCTGTTTATTGTATATATGTTGCTATTGGCCAAAAGGCATCAACAGTAGCCAACATTGCCAAGACATTGGAAGACCATGGAGCTTTGGCATATACAACAATTGTTGCTGCAAATGCATCCGATCCTGCAGCAATGCAGGTATATGCTCCTTTTGCAGGTGCCGCCATAGGTGAGTATTTTAGAGATACCGGTAGACCAGCATTGATTATATTTGATGATTTATCTAAACAAGCGGTTGCATACCGTGAGGTGTCTTTATTGTTAAGAAGACCACCGGGACGTGAGGCGTATCCTGGAGATGTATTCTACCTTCACTCTAGATTATTGGAGCGTTCCGCAAAGATTATCAATGATGATGATATTGCGAAGAACATGAACGATTTGCCAGAGCCTTTAAAACCTTTGGTTAAAGGAGGAGGTTCTTTAACGGCATTGCCAATTATTGAAACTCAAGCAGGTGATGTATCAGCTTATATCCCAACCAATGTAATATCTATTACGGATGGACAGATATTCTTAGAGCAAGATTTATTCAATCAAGGGGTTCGCCCAGCAATTAACGTAGGTATTTCTGTATCACGTGTAGGGGGTAATGCTCAGATTAAATCCATGAAAAAAGTGGCAGGTACACTTAAACTGGATCAAGCACAGTTCCGTGAACTGGAAGCTTTTGCCAAGTTTGGTTCAGATTTGGATGCTGCAACCTTGAACATTATTGAAAAAGGACGTAGAAACGTTGAAATTTTAAAGCAAGCACAGAACGATCCATTTACTGTAGAAGATCAGGTAGCAATTATCTATGCAGGTTCTAAAAACTTGTTGAGAGATGTTCCGGTAAATAAGATAAAGGAATTTGAAACAGATTTTATAGAGTTCTTAAATGCTAAGCACAGAGGGGTGTTGGACACCTTAAAAGCTGGCAAACTTACAGATGAGGTTATAGATACCTTAACATCTGTTTGCAAGGATTTATCTGCGAAGTATAATTAATCCAATTTTGAACGAGTCCTTTCGTTTTGGAAGGGATTTAGGATAGGAAAAATGGCAAACTTAAAAGAAATACGAAATAGGATAGCATCGATATCATCTACCATGCAGATTACCAGTGCCATGAAAATGGTATCTGCTGCAAAATTGAAGAAAGCCCAAGATGCTATTACGGCAATGCGCCCTTATGCAAATAAGCTTACAGAACTTTTACAGAGTTTAAGTGGCAGCCTAACCGAAGGGGGAAGCAAATTTGCGGATAATAGAGAAGTAGAGAAAGTACTTATTGTGTCAATCACCTCCAACAGGGGATTGTGTGGTGCTTTTAACACTAATATTCTAAAGCAAAGTATTGTTTTGGCCAATGAAACGTATATTGGTAAGCAGGTAGATTTTATAGCTATCGGAAAAAAATCCAATGACAGTTTAGGTAAAAACTTTAATGTTATTGCAAATCATAGTGGAGTTTTTGATGAGCTTACTTTTGACAATGTAGCGGTTATTGCAGAGAATCTGATGGAGCAGTTTACAACAGGTTCTTATGATAAAATAGAATTGGTGTATAACAAGTTCAAAAACGCGGCCACACAAATAGTAATGACAGAACAGTTTCTTCCCATTGTTCCAATGGAAGGGACCACAAGCTCTAATACAGATTATATTTTTGAGCCATCTAAAGTTGAGATTGTGGAGCAATTGATCCCAAAATCACTTAAAACACAATTGTACAAAGCTATTAGGGACTCTTTTGCCAGTGAACATGGTGCTCGTATGACTGCCATGCACAAAGCGACAGATAATGCAACAGAGCTTAGAGATGAGTTGAAACTTACATACAATAAAGCAAGACAGGCCGCCATTACCAATGAAATATTGGAAATTGTTGGTGGTGCGGAAGCTTTGAACGGTTAAGCAATTCTTCTAACATAAAAACAAAGAGCCTCACAGAAATGTGAGGTTTTTTTGTTTAAACCTGTAACATTTTTTTGAAATTGTATCTAAAGGGAAAATCAATTAAAAATATTCTCTTATGAAATCAATTAAAATATTAGTATTTGCCTTATTTCTTATGAATGCACTTGGTTTAAGTGCACAGCCCGATCCTTTTAAAGTAATTGTAAAAGGGGAAGGGCAGCCTATTCTATTTTTTCCTGGATTTGCCTGTACGGGAGATGTATGGGACGATGTAGCAAAGGAACTTTCCAAAAATTACGAATGTCATATATTTACTTTTGCCGGTTTTGGAGATGTTGCACCCATTGAAAAACCTTGGCTGCCAAAAATTAAAGAAAGTGTAAAGCGGTATATCACAGAAAAAAATCTTGATGATCCAATTGTTATTGGGCATAGCTTAGGAGGTGCCTTAGGGCTATGGTTGGCATCAGAGGATGCTGAGTACAAACAAATAATAGTAGTGGACGCCTTGGCTTCAACAGGAGCATTGATGATGCCTAATTTTAAAAGTGAAAACATGATGTATGATAGTCCGTACAATCAACAATTATTACAAATGAATGAGGATAGTTTTGAAAAAATGGCTATTCAAATGGCATCAGGAATGTCTTTGAACAAAGATAAACAAGAACAAATCAAGGATTGGATGGTACATGCCGATCGCGAAACCTATGTGTATGGTTATACAGATTTATTAAAGTTGGATTTGCGTAAAGATATAGCCAACATTACCACTCCAGTGACCATTTTGGCCGCTACACATCCATATGGGAAAGAAATGGCAGAAAGTACATATGCCAATCAATATAAGAATTTACCATCCTATAAAATAGAATTTGCAGAAGGTGCTGCCCATTTTATAATGTATGATAAGCCAGAATGGTTTTTAAATAAAATACTGGAACAATTAGAAGTTAATGAACAATAAAGACAAGCACTTTAGTGAAATATATTATTCTAATTACCAAAAAGTAATTAGGGTCTGCATGGGGTACGTAAGAGGTAACGAGCCTTTAGCAAAGGACTTGGTGCAAGAAGTATTCGTAAAAGTTTGGGAAAACCTATCGTCTTTCAGAAACGAAAGTAGTTTATCTACATGGATTTATAGGGTAACGGTAAATACTTGTTTGTCACAGTTAAGAAAGGATAAGTACAACCTGTCTTTTAAAGATGCAGAACAAGTGACAAGTATAGATGAGAATGAAACAAGTCATGAAAATGAAAATAAGCTAAAACAGCTATATGTGTGCATTGACCAACTTGCAAAAAGAAAAAAAGGAATCATTTTGTTAGAGCTAGAAGGTCTTCCGCAAAAAGAAATAGCGGAGATTACTGGGCTGACACATGAAGCTGTTAGAACCACAATCCACAGAATAAAGAACAAATTAAAAAAATGTGTAAAAAAATGAAAACATTTGAAAACTTAAAAACAGAATGGCTCAACCAACCAGAACATGAACTTTCTAAAGATGGGCCTAAAAAAATTGAAGAAAAGACTACTTTTTTAAAAAGAAAGCAGCGCATTACAAATATTATTTTATTGATAACAACAACTGTTCTCGCTTTCTTTTTTATATACATTTCTGCCTATAAAGAAAACTTAACCATGTTTGCACTCTTAATGATGATTGGTTCATTGTTGATAAGGATTTTTGTAGAATTTTTTAGCATTAAAAAACTTGATAAAATGAATATTGCCTTAAGCGAAAATGAATTTCAGCAAAAACTGCTTGGTTATTATGAGGGAAGAAAAAAAGTGCATTTTGTTTTAACACCACTGGTATTATGTGTTTACGCCATAGGTTTTATTTTGCTTTTACCTTTTTTTAAAGCTGAGTTGTCCAGTGGATTTTATTTGTATATCATAATTTCGTCAATAGTTTGTGCATTGGTTATAGGAGGGGTTATTTTTAAAAACATTAGAAAAGAACTTCAAATATTGAAGGAATTAAAAGAGTAAATTTCAGAATATCTTTTTTTGGGGAATGAATTTGACATTAACTTTGATTTTATATCTTTATAACAATCTGTTATCAAGAAAAATGAGAAACGTTATATACATAGGAATACTAATGGCCATGATATTTACAGGATGTTCTTCGCAAAAAAAATTACAAACTGAAACGCCATTTGTTCTAGGCCTTGCCACAAGCCAAAAATGGGTCGGCGGCATGGAACAGAGTGGAACGGGCTATGTATTGTCTATTCCTATAACAAATATGTTGATTGAGAAAGTGGATTTACAAGAAGTTTATTTTCGGAGCAATATAGCTAAAATCGTTATAGAAGAAAAAGACGACACCATGATGGTCGTTGCAAAATATAAAAACTCAAAGCCAGATATTATAATGCATGCTGACCCTAAGGAAGAAATAGGGAATCAACCACCAACACTGGACAAAAAAAGTAAAAAAGCATTTTCATTTGAGTTAGGGCCAAAAGAGGCCATACTTAGTTTTATAGAAAACGATATAATAAAGTATGTTAAGATCACTAAGATCAAAGAAAAAGCACCAAAAATATTTCCAGCAGCAAAACCAAGGAACTAACTTTGTTCACAGGGTTTAAATAACTACTTTTAAACTCTATTTTACAGCATTGAATCCATTAAAAAAACTTTTTAAGCAGACATTCATCTACGGTTTGGCAACGGTATTGCCAAAAATGCTCTCTTTCCTGTTATTGCCTCTTTACACAGGGGTTTTAGCAACTTCAGGTTATGGAGAAATATCTGTGATTTTTGCTTGGTTTGCCATTTTTAATGTGCTCTTGGCTTATGGAATGGAAACTTCTTTTTTTAGATTTTATATTGGTTCTAGGGACAAGCACAAGGTAACATCAACGGCATTGCTTTCTGTTTTAGGGTCTACTATAGTTTTTATGGCACTGGGATTCTTTCTTCAGGATTCAATGGCCAACATTACAAATATTGATGTAAAGTATATTAAATATGCTATCTATATCATTGCGCTGGATGCCTTGGTCATTATTCCTTTTGCATGGCTTAGGGCAAGGGAAAAAACAATACGTTATGCCTTGGTGAAAATCTTGAATGTAATTATTAATCTGGGATTAAATGTTTTTTTCCTTTTGATGCTCCCAAAAATTATAGAAAACAATCCAGATTCAATTTTTAGCGGAATTTATAATCCAGATTTTGAAATTTCGTATATTTTTATTTCCAACCTAGTTGCTAGCGGGGTCACTTTTTTATTAATGGTACGCCTCTATTTTATTAGACCCTATGTTTTTGGCATTTCCCTTTGGAAAAAAATGATGCAATACGGATTGCCAATTTTAATTGCGGGAATTGCATTTACCGTTAATGAGGTTTTTGATAAAATTCTTCTTTCGGAATTGCTTCCAGAAGATGTTGCAGATAGTGAATTGGGAATGTATGCGGCTTGTTATAAGTTGGCAATGTTCATGACCCTGTTTGGAACGGCATTTAGAATGGGAATAGAGCCTTTCTTTTTTAGTCATTCCAACTCTCACAAACCACAATTGGCGTATGCGCAGATAACCAATTATTTTGTAATTATGGGAAGCGTTATTTTATTGGCAGTTGTTGTGTTTTCTGATATATTGAAAATGATCTTTATTGATTCAGCATATTGGGAGGCCATGACAATTGTCCCGATCATTCTGCTTTCGGCCTTCTTTTTGGGAATATATCACAACCTGTCCGTATGGTACAAAGTAACGGACAAGACTATCTTTGGAGCGTATATTTCATTGATCGGTGCCACTCTAACGATTGTCATTAATTATGTATTGATTCCCAAAATTGGGTATATGGCATCTGCAATTGCAACCTTATCTGCTTATGGCAGTATGATGGTGCTTTCCTATTTCTTTGGAAGAAAACATTACCCTGTGCCGTATAACATGAGAAAAATATTGTTCTATATGTTGCTTTCAATTATTTTTTCTGCCCTGTCTTTTTATGTTTTTGATAGGAACCTGATCATAGGCAGTGCCCTGTTTGTATTATTTTTGGGATTGGTATATAAGTTTGAAAATGAAAAACTAAAAAAAATATTTATTAAGAATGAAGATTAAAATAATAAACCGATCCAATCACCCTTTGCCGCATTATGAGACTATAGCCTCTGCAGGAATGGATCTCCGAGCCAATATTTCAGAATCCATAACGTTACAACCATTAGGGAGAACCATTGTAAAAACAGGCCTCTTTATAGAGTTGCCAATTGGTTATGAGGCCCAGGTAAGACCAAGGAGTGGACTGGCTGCAAAAAAGGGGGTCACAGTGCTCAATGCGCCGGGAACGGTCGATGCCGATTATAGAGGAGAGATAGGAGTGATTTTAGTGAACCTTTCCAATGAAAATTTTGTGATAGAGGCAGGTGAGCGCATAGCCCAATTGATCATTGCAAAACACGATAGGGCAGAATGGGTAGAAGTTGAAGAACTGTCCACAACCCAAAGAGGGGAAGGCGGTTTTGGAAGTACTGGAGTAAAATAAATCCCTAATCCCCAAAAGGGGAAATATTAAGTAGAATAAATAGTAACAAATATAAATTAGAAGTCCTTTCCTCTGGAAAGGATTTAGGATAGGCTTATGAAAATAATAGTTCCAATGGCCGGTAGAGGCTCAAGATTAAGACCACATACTCTAACTGTTCCAAAACCTTTGATTCCTGTTGTAGGGAAACCAATTGTACACCGTTTGGTAGCCGACATAGCAGGTGTTTTAGACCAAGATATAGAAGAGATTGCCTTTATTTTAGGAGACCCAGCCTTTTTTGGTGATGATGTGGTGGAAAGCCTAAAAGAATTGGCTACAGGCCTTGGCGCCAAACCAAGTATTTACCGTCAATTGGATCCAAAAGGAACAGGGCATGCCATTATGTGTGCAGAACCATCTCTTTCTGGACCCGCAGTAATTGCTTATGCTGATACGTTGATCAGGGCAGATTTTAATTTAGATAAAGAAGCAGACAGTGTTATTTGGACAAAGGAAGTAGAGAACCCATCTGCATATGGAGTAGTGAATTTAAATGAGAAGGGAGAAATCACAGAGATGGTAGAAAAACCAGAAACTTTTGTGAGCAACCAAGCTGTTATAGGTATTTATTATTTTAAGGATGTAGCTGTATTGAAAAATGAACTGCAATATATATTGGACAATAACATTCTCAACGGAGGGGAATACCAAATAAATGATGGTATTAAACGAATGATGGCTTCTGGAAAGATATTTAAAACAGGAACTGTGGATGAATGGATGGATTGTGGGAACAAAAATGTGACCGTAGAAACCAACCAGCGCATGCTTGGGTTCTTGGCAAAAGAGGGTAAAAAGTTAATTGCAGACTCTGTTAAACTGGACAATGCCAATATCATAGAGCCTTGTTTTATAGGAGAGAACGTAGTGTTGAAAAACACTACTGTTGGTCCTTATGTTTCAGTGGGAAACAATACGGTAATAGAAAACTCCACGGTTAAGAACAGTATCATTCAAACCAATAGTAAAATTAGCAATGCTAATTTGGACAATGCCATGATTGGCAATCATGCTGTATTCAACGGTAAGTTTGAGACTGTAAGTATTGGGGATTACTCTGTATTGGAATAGTTTTTGCAATGATATATTGACTTTCGTTTCTAATAGCTCATAGTTATTGGGAGAGAAATTTTTTAATGGAATGAAGCTAAAACTACATTTTCTTATCTTTTGTTTAATGGGTTTGTTTATCCAAATGGATAGCTATGCTCAAGAGGGAGAGATTGATGTAAAAAAAAGCGCTGAGGTTTTTTTGGAAGAATATTCAGATGAGTTTCAAGAAAGTTTTTTTGAAGCATTAAAGCAAAAAGGAATTGAAAATTATGACAGGGCCATTAACCTTCTTTTAAAATGTAAGGATATTGATGTTAACAATAAGGTGGTGGATTCTGAACTTTCCAAAGCCTATTTTGCATCTAAGCAGTATATTTCTGCACAAGAGTATGCTATAAACGCAGTAAGTTCGGCTCCAGAAAATAGATGGTATTTAAAAACTTTAGTGGACATTGTACAACGACAGGGAATTACCATTGAAAGTGTCAGTTCTCAAATCCCGTTTAACAATATCAAACTAAAAGAAAATTTGGCATTGATATATTATAAACAGAAAAAATATACCAATGCTTTAAATATACTAAAGGGTATAAAAATATCCAATTTTACTGAAAATTTAACTTCAAAAATCAATGATTCACTAGCGCAACTATTAAAAAAACGCCATAAAAGTGTTGAAAACACTGTGGTTGAGATAAAAAACAACCCTGTTGATGAACTTAAAACTCGCTTTGTGGATTTAATTGCTAAATCTAATTTTTCAACCTTGGAAAAAGAAAGTTTGGAAGCTTTGGAGAGTTTTCCATCCCAGCCCTATTTTTACTATGCCAATGGATTGTCGTTGAACAAAAAAGGAAAATCAAAGGAAGCCGTAGAAATTTTGGAAATGGCTTTGGATTATGTTTTGGATGATGTGGATTTGTCCAATAAAATCTATTTAGAACTGGCAATTGCCTACAATGCTTTGGGAAACATTTCCAAGGCAAATAACTATCTTAGTAAAATTAAACCAGGTTCTTAGCCCTATGGACAAATGCTTTAAAATAATGCGAAAACAGATATTACCCTTTCTTGTTGTGCTTTTGGTATTTTCTTGTAAAACCAACAAGGTTGTGACAGATGGGAGTATAGATAATAGTCTGTCTTCCAAAAACATCATTAAGAACCACTATAACAATCAACTTAATTATAGAACTATTTCTGGGAAAATGAGGATCGATTATTCTGATGGGGCATCCTCTCAAGGGGTCAGCGTTAGTTTACGAATGAAAAAGGACAAGGCAATATGGATTAGCGCACCTTTGGGAATTGTTAAGGCATATATAACACCAGACAGGGTTTCTTTTTACAATAAACTGGAAAATCAATATTTTGATGGCAACTTTACTTATCTAAGTAATTTATTGGGTACAGAACTGGATTTTAAAAAGGTTCAAAACCTGTTGCTTGGTCAAGCTATTTTTGATTTAAGAGATGAAGAATACAATGCAACGGTGAGTGGCAATAATAATTATGAGTTAAAGCCTAAAAACGTCCAAGAACTTTTTAAAATATTGTTTCAAATAGAACCACAAAATTTTAAAATGTCCACGCAGCAGATTTCACAGCCTTGGGAGAAAAGATTGTTGGAAATTCAATATAAAAACTATCAAATGATAGACAATAAGATTTTTCCAAATGAGATTGGTATTGTAGCCATAGAAGATGACACAGAAACTATTATTGAGATAGAATACAGGAACATTGTGTTCAACAGAACTATGAATTTCCCATATAAAATACCAAAAGGTTTTAAAGAAATTGTATTAAAGTAATATGAAAGATAAGAAGCTTCATTTTATTTATATATTGCTGATTACAATATTGTTTTATGCTCCTATTTCTGCCCAGACCAATGAACAAAAAGCATTGGAAGTAAAAAGGGAAAGACTTCAAAATGAAATTAGAGAAATAAACCGACTTTTATTTGCCGAGAAGAAAGAAAAGGGCAGTGTTTTGGATCAAATGGATGCTTTGAATCAAAAAATAAATGTGAGCCAGCAGCTTATCCGTGTTACAAACCAGCAATCCAACTTATTAAATAGGCAAATCAATACCAACATCAGAAGTATTTCCAAATTGCGGGAAGATTTAAAATCTCTCAAGGTTGAATATGCCAACATGATTCAAAAATCATATCAAAATAAATCACAACAAAGTAGATTGATGTTCTTGTTGTCCTCAGATAATTTTTTCCAAGCCTTTAAGCGTTTTCAGTATATGAAACAGTATACGGATTATAGAAAGGAACAAGGAGAACAGATTTTAACAAAAACAGATGACCTTGCCGGTTTAAACAAAGGACTTACAGCGCAACGGAAGCATAAAGATGTTTTGGTGGCAGAAAACAAAAAAATAAAGAGTCAGCTTTTTAAAGAAATGCAGACCCAAAAAACGTTGTTGCGGTCTATTAGATCTAATGAGAGCAAATATGCATCTGCAATTCAGAAAAAAACGCGAGAAGCACGTAAGATAGACCAACAAATAGAGCGTTTGATACGGAATGCCATTGTAGCATCCAATAGAGCATCTGGGAATACCACTAATCGTAATACTTTTGCGTTGACACCTGAAGCAGCGATAGTAGCCAGTAATTTTACCGCCAACAAGGGAAAACTTATTTGGCCTGTTGAAAAAGGAATAAAAAGCAAAGGTTTTGGTGTCTACAGTGACGCTGTTTACCCTGGAATAAAGCATCAGAACAATGGGGTGATTATAGCGACAGATAAAGGCGCAAAAGCCAGAGCCGTATTTGAGGGCGAGGTCATTGCTATTTTGACTGTTCCTGGAGGAAACAAGGGTGTGCAGATAAAACACGGGAATTTTATCAGCACCTATTACAACCTATCCAATTTGTATGTAAAAAAAGGGGATAAAGTAGAGGTAAAAGAAGAATTGGGGGAAATTAATACTAGCCGGTCTAATGGACAGACCCAGTTAAAGTTCTATTTGTACAGGGACACCACTAAATTGAATCCAGAGGAGTGGATCTATCAGTTGTAGACTTCCTATCCCATAAATAAAGCCTTAAGCTCTGTAGCGTCGTTAGGCTTCATTTTGCCCGCCAATACAAGGCTTAGTTGTTTTCTACGCAAAGCACCCGCAAAACGCTCCTTTTCTATGTCAGTTTCAGGAGTTATAGAAACTACCTTGGTTGGTTTGCCATTATCATCAACTGCGACAAAAGTATAGATGGCCTCATTGGCCTTGAGCCGGTTGCCTTCTACATCTTCCATCCAAACATCAATATAGACTTCCATAGAAGTTGTGAAAGCCCTAGAAACCTTTGCTTCTACTGTAACCACACTTCCCAAAGGAACGGCCATATTAAAAGCCACATGATTTACGGATGCAGTTACCGTTATACATTTGCTATGACGACTGGCAGAAATACTTGCCGCTCTGTCCATTCTTGCCAATAGTTCCCCACCAAACAGCTTGTTCAAGGAATTGGTCTCGCTTGGGAGCACCATATCTGTCATTGTAGTTATAGAATCACTAGGAGTTTTAGACTGCATATGTTATTTCTTTTGACAAAGATACGAGCTTAAAATAATATGAATAAGAGAGTGGGGTATTAGACTTAAAAATGTTGCACAGGCAAGTTACCTTCATAATTCAACTACATAAACTTTAATCAGTAGCCTTGCTCGGCAACAAAAGTCTTTTGAATAACGAAGCCGCAAAACTCTAGAATAATTAGGAGATTACAATTGACAAATGTCAAGAAATTTTGAATTAACTTTTTGCTCTAATTCTGCTCAATGTTTCTGGAGTAATACCAAGGTAAGATGCTATATGTTGCAAAGGGACCTCTCTAATAATTTCAGGTTGATCCGTCAATAATTTTTCATACAGTTGTTTGGCAGTATGAAAATGAAGATTGTACATTCGTTTTTGGGACATTTTTAATGAAGTGGAAAACAAGGCGATAAGTAAATTTGCTATTTCAAGATTGCTTTTTGCCTATGTATCAAGTCCTTTTTTGGACAGTAACACAAGCTTGCTTTTTCCATACATTCTATGATTAGGTTACTTGGTTTAACATCAAAATAACTTATAATGGAAAAACAAAAACTATTGGACATCGTAAACCACTCAGTAATTTCCTTGTTTTTTTATAATAAAAAATGCGAACAAGGCCTTTTTCAACATAATACAAACTTTATTATGCTGCAATACAAACGATTCTTTACTGTAGGTACGGGCAGTGCAATACTGGGATAGCTCCACTAATGTAGTATTGCTTAGAGAGCTTTTTCTTTTAACACACTAAAATAAACGGTAAACATAGCCATCATATTTTAGCTATAAGGCACAAAAAAGGCATAACTAATTGATAACATGAATAATATGCCAGGATAACTTGAATTATCTCACAGACAACATCCAAGCTTCTCTGGCCTCGGTTCTTTTGATTTTCCTAAGGAACTGTAGTGCTTCCCTTGCATCTGTAAAGCTATCGTAGCTTATTTGATGCAGACCATGTGCATTGGTGCCTATGTAAGCGGCATTATATCCTTTATCACGTAACTGCTGTACTTTTTTAGTGGCGTTTGCTTCAATTCGGAAGGCTCCAGCTACTATATGATGAACTTTTTGTCCTTTTAAAGGAGTAACTGCGACTACAGGTTTGTTTTTTGTATTTGCCGTAATGGTCAAAGGAGGTAATTCCATTGGGCGGGCATTAAAGAAAGTTGCTTCTTGGATGTTTCTAAAAACTTCTTGCTGAGCGTTTTGTTGAACCACTTCTTGATTGCCTATATTGTTTTTATAGAATTGAAAACCTGTAAACCCTAATGAAAATGCCAATAGAACAACAGCAGCATACTTTAAATAAGGTCTAAAGGAAGTAGCTGCTTCTTCTCTTCTTTCTGGAGTGATGATAAACGGAATTTTTTCTTCCAGTTCCACAACTTCTTCTTTTAAAACTTCTCTGGTTACAGGTGAAGAAACAAAAGAATTCAATCCAAAGGAAGAAGTTAAATAATTGACCATTTGTGTAGGCTGAAATTGTATTTTCCCTTCATCGTTCAACCACATATCACCAATGTTTGGTAACAGAAGCCTTTTTCCTTCATTCAATTGCTTTTTCCACTCATCAACAGCGCGTTCAACTTGCTTAAGCATATCTTCATAAGAAGTTTTCTCAGCTTCGGCCATATAAGAAACCAAAAGGCCATCATTGGAAACAACTTGCTCGTTAAAAGAAAGTACTTTGCTGGGAGGGTAAAAAGAATTTGTATTTTCCAAGATATACGCAGATTTCATTTGCGTAAGAAAAGCACCTAATTTTGGTACTGCTACACAATTATATCGATACAATAAATCTGCTATATATTTTTCCATAGGTTCTACAGCAAATATTGCAAAAAAACTGAACGAATAAAATAAGTAGCCTAACTTTTTATTAACATTCTAATTTATGTAATTTGTAGTTCTCTGTTAAAATTTTTTAAATGACTAAAGATGAATTAATTGCAGCCTTGAGATTACAGAATGTTCCCAATATTGGGGATGTTACTGCCAAGAAGTTGATTTCTCATTGTGGAGGCCCAATCGCTATTTTTGAGGAAAAGGCGCAAAACTTATTAAAAATCAATGGCATAGGCACATTTATGCTTAAGGGACTTTATGACGCAGAACACTTGGAAGCTGCTGAGGCCGAGTACCAATATATTCAAAAAAATGAGGTGTCCTACAGCTATTTTATGGACAAGGAGTATCCAAACTATTTAAAACATTGTATTGATGGTCCCATTTTATTTTTTAAAAGAGGGAATATTGATTTAATGGATCGGAAAATCATTAGTGTAGTTGGTACTAGGAACATTACAAGTTATGGAACAGCATTTTGTGAAAAATTAATTGAAGATTTAGCACCCCTAAACCCCATTATTGTAAGCGGTTTTGCCTATGGTGTAGATATTTGTATCCAAAAGGCGGCAATAAAGCATGGGTTGCAGACCATTGGTTGTTTGGCACATGGCCTGAACCAAATATACCCAAAGGTACATTCTAAATATGTTTCAGGGATAGAGAAAAACGGAGGTTTTTTAACCGAATTCTGGAGCAATAGCAGCCCAGAGCGTGAAAATTTCTTAAAGCGTAACCGCATTATTGCGGGAATGGCGGAAGCGACCATTGTGGTAGAATCTGCCGAAAAAGGCGGTAGTTTGGTCACTGCTGATATTGCAAACAGTTATGACAGGGATGTTTTTGCAGTTCCGGGACGTGCAGGAGACAAATATAGTATGGGTTGCAATAACCTCATTAAACAACAAAAAGCACAAATATTGACATCTGCTGCGGATTTAATTTATTTGTTGAACTGGGAAGTGGAAGAAAAGAAGAAGGCAACAGTACAAAAACAATTGTTTGTTGAATTGGATGGTGATGAAAAAAATATTTATGGCTATTTGCAAAAAGAAGGGAAACAAATATTGGACACGATTGCACTAGAATGTAAACTTCCTATTTATAAAGTATCATCCACTTTATTGAACATGGAAATGAAAGGCGTAATACGCCCGTTGCCAGGAAAATTGTTTGAAGCCATTTGATGAAAGGTTGTAGTTGAAAATCAATGAGGTCTCGACTCCGCTCAATCGGAAAACAATGCTATTTTTGCCGTTCCTGAGTAGGAAGGAATTCAAATTTAACAAACCAGCCAGTTTGTAACCCTCTTATAAAGCGGTCAAGAATTAATGAAAATGGTTGTTAATCGATAAAAGGCTTTTCTAAAACTTTAATAAAGTCAGATGATGAGGTTTAAAATAGATGACGAACAAACTAAGAGGTTTGTTTGGTATAATATCAATACCCAACCTTAGTTCTCACTCTTTTAAGCACTTCATTGGCAACTTTTTTGGCTTTATCGGCACCAAAAGCCAAAGCTTCATCCACTTCATTTAAGTTGTTCATGTAGTAATCAAACTTTTCACGGGCATCCCCAAACTTGTTTACGATTACTTCATACAAAGCTTGTTTTGCATGTCCGTAACCATAATTTCCGGCCAAGTAGTTGGCACTCATTTCTTCAATTTCTTCTACAGAAGCTAAAATTTTATAAAGCGAAAAGACATTATCGGTAGATGGGTCTTTAGGGTCTTCCATGGGAGTACTGTCTGTCTGTATGCCCATGATTTGCTTGCGCAATTTTTTATCCGTTTGAAAAATATCAATAATGTTCCCTTGGCTTTTGCTCATTTTACCACCATCAGTACCAGGAACGTACATGGTGCTTTCTTGTACCTTGGCTTCAGGGATTACAAAGGTTTTTCCTAATTGAGCATGAAAACGTGAAGCTACATCCCTTGTCATTTCTATATGCTGTAATTGGTCTTTGCCAACTGGCACTATTTCAGCATCGTACAACAAAATATCTGCTGCCATGAGCATGGGATAGGAAAACAAGCCTGCGTTTACGTCTTCCAATCGGTCTGCTTTGTCTTTAAAAGAGTGGGCAAGTGTTAGTCTTTGGTATGGGAAGAAACAGCTTAGGTACCAAGCAAGTTCTGTTACCTGTGGCACATCACTTTGTCTATAAAAAACAGAATTCTCAATATCCAGTCCAAAGGCCAACCATGTTGCGGCAGTAGCGTAGGTGTTTTTTCTTAGAACTTCGCCATCCTTGATTTGAGTAAGGGAGTGCATATCTGCAATAAAAAGAAAAGATTCGTTTTTGGGATCCTCTGCCATTTTAATTGCAGGAAGAATAGCTCCCAATATATTTCCTAGGTGAGGGGTTCCTGTACTTTGTACTCCTGTTAAGATTCTTGCCATTTATTTTTGCCCACTTATGGGCTTGTTTATTGATGCTGGCATCAAATTAATGTTACTTTTTCCTAATGAGTACTGGGTGAGCTTGCACCAAGTCATTCAGTTTAAGAAAAGCAAAGGTAAAAGAAATCATAAAAAACCTTTTGAAATTCTTACTTTTGATGAAATGCGAAACTTTTTAAGGCATATAGGGTATGTTATTTACCGCATTTGGTTCCATATTTTGGTAGCTATTCCTATTTTTTTACTTTTCCCCATTCTTTTTTTAGTCTCAATTTCTGAAAAGGGGTATCCTTACTTTTTCTGGATAGCCAGAAATATATGGGCCAATTTTATACTGTACGGTATGGGATGCTTCCCCAAGATTGAAAGGGAGCAGGAGTTTGAAAAAGGAAAGAGCTATATGTTGATAGCCAACCACACCAGTATGTTAGATATTATGTTGATGCTAAGAGTGAGTAAAACCCCTTTTGTCTTTATTGGAAAAAAGGAATTGGCAAAAATTCCCGCCTTTGGATTTTTTTACAAACGGGTCTGTATTTTGGTAGATAGAGAAAGTAGTAGAAGCAGGGTTGGAGTGTATAGAAGGGCACAAAAAAGATTAAACGAGGGCTCCAGTATTTGTATTTTTCCAGAAGGTGGCGTACCGGATGAGGATCTTATTTTGGACCAATTTAAGGATGGTGCCTTTAGAATGGCTATTGCACATAAAATCCCCATAGTGCCAATCACATTTTATGACAATAAAAAACGATTTTCATTTACGTTTTTAAGCGGAAGCCCAGGCGTTTTAAGAGCAAAGGTGCATACGTTTGTTGAAACGGGTATTTTATGCAATGAAGATAAAGCCACACTTAGGGAAGAGGTGCGGGAAACTATTTTGAATGAATTAAAGGCCTGCAAAAAATAAACGCCCTGCTAGGGGCAGGGCGTTTAAAAAGCATCATTGCCAAGTAGCAATGATTACCTAACCAACGTTTTTAAAACTTAAATTTTATACCACTGTAAATCCCAATGGAATACGGTTGAAAATTTCCTGAGGTTTCAGAAAAAGTATTCAAATGGTATTTAAACATGGGTTCTATATTAAATTGTGCTTTTGATGTAAGCTTATAATTTATTCCAAAACCAATATTGGTGCTAAAGTTCACAGAATTTATATTGTTGGCTTCTCCTATCTCTGTAGATAAACCATCAGATTCTAATATAATATTGTTGTCCACCAGAAACATGGAACTAATACCACCTATAAGATTTACCCCCACTTTTTTGTTGATTAGTGAATAAGTTATTTCCAATGGCATTTCTATATAACCAAACTGTTGCAACATGCTACCATCTAAAGAAGCATTTGCAGCTGGTGTTTCTTTGGATGCTATGTCAAAAGCTGATGGTTTAATAAGATTGCTTTCAACAATAATGTTTCGTGAACTTTTAGTATAATCAATATTAGATATATTATTAAAAC
Source organism: uncultured Flavobacteriaceae bacterium (assembly GCA_964398035.1). Classification (GTDB taxonomy): domain Bacteria; phylum Bacteroidota; class Bacteroidia; order Flavobacteriales; family Flavobacteriaceae; genus Saonia. The sequence goes on from CAYNLI010000005.1 coordinate 41,535, forward strand.
TGTTCAATGTTGATAAAAAGGCAATATCATTAGTGTTATAGCCATAATCCACTTTGTGTATTCCAGAACGTAAGCTTAGTTTTTTGCTAATATCATAAGAAACATTTACCCCAAAACTTAAGTTTACATTTCCAGATTTAGAGTTAGAGGCAAAATCTGAATGTATGGGAGAACCGTTGCCAATACTGTTAAAATAGACAGGGGCAATGCTTGGGCCAATAGACCATTTATTAAGGTTGTTCTCTGTCACAACCTCTTCTTCATTTGCTTCTTTTATTTCATCAAAAAGGGATTTTTTAAGAGCATCATTTTCAAAATCCTTTTTTTTCTCTTCAATTTGAGCTACCGTTTCTTTAGTGTTGGTTTCATTAAGAATGCTCTGAACCGCTTCTTCATTTTTTAGATTGATATTATCAACGTTCTTTTCAGGAGTATCTATTTCATCTACAATAGCTATGGCTTCCTTCTTTATATTGGATGGTAAATCAAAAGACTTTAAATTTCTGTTATTTAAGGAGTTGTCAACGTCTTCTTTTGAATTATCAATTGCTGCAATCTGACTGTTTTTTTGAGTCGGTTTTGTTGAAAGACTTTCTGAAACAGCATCATTGACCACATAGGGAGGATTTTTAGTGGCATCAGACTTATTATTTTCTTCTAAATCAATAATATCATCAGTGGAAACCACTTGCTCTCCATTGTTTTGATCTGTAGGAACCAAATCTTTATCTGTACTTGTTTTTACATCTATATTTGGGGTGTTTGTGTTTTCAACATCAGTAATAATGATATTGGAATCAGTTGTATTTCCAAATGGATTGATTACATATAATAAAATGGCCAGTGCTGCTGCCACACCTGCCAGTCTCCACCAAATGGGGATAAACTTTTGGTTTTTTTTCTTCTTGTCCAATGAAGCTTCTATGGATTTCCAGACTTTTTCATCTGGCACATCCTCAAAGCTTTTAAGCTTCTCTTGAAACAAATGGTCTAAATTCTTACTCATTTCTCTAATGCGTTAAGCAATATTTATGTTTTCTTTTTCGATTTTTTCTTTTAATATCATTCTTGCTCTTGCAAGATTGGATTTTGATGTGCCTGTAGATGTTCCCAATAGTTCACTTATTTCTTTGTGGGAATACCCATCTAGCACGTATAGGTTAAAGGTCGTTCTGTATTTGTTTGGGAGCTCTTGTATATAACCTAGCAGTGTAGCAAGGCTAATGTCCGTATAATTGGTGTCTACATCTATTTCTTCCTGAAAATTTTCAGATACCAGGTTAAGGTGTTCTTCCTTTCTGTATTTCTGTAAAACAGTGTTGACAGTAATTCTTTTTATCCATCCCTCAAAAGAGCCTTTTTTAGTGTATTGGTCTATTTTGTTGAAAATAATAATGAAGCTATCATGTAGGTTGTCTTCGGCTTCGGTTTTATTTCGGGAATATTTTAGGCATACACCAAACAGTACACTCGCATAGTTGCGGTATAGTTGTTCTTGGGCTTTTCTATTTCCCTTTTTACAGTTATGTATGAGCCTATCTAAACTCAAATTATTTGGTTAGTTAGATATTATATGCTTAATTAACGGGTACTTCTACCTCTATAAATTGAGGGTTTCCATTTTCATTTTCTCCTGTCCAAAACTTAAAAAGATAAGTGCCTGTATATAGAACTTGAAAATCAAAAGAAGTCTCTATTTCTTGATTTACTTCGGCACATTGTTCTTCATCGGTCAATATTGAGCTGATAACAACGACCTCTCTTGTGGTTTGATCTACCCGAACTACATCAAAGCCTTGAAAAAAAGTACATTCATCAGACCTAAGATAAGTAACTTTAATTTGATATATATCATTTAGGTCAAAGGATTCTGGCACCTCAACATCTACAATTTGTAGGTATGAAAATTCAAAATTAACATCATCGTTATCCAAACTACATGATCCGGTAATTATTGTGGTCAACAGGATAGCTAAATAAAAAAACAACCTCTTCATAATTCCGTATTTTCTGTCTACAAGATGAAAATAAAAAACAAAGGTTGCGTGTTTAAACAAAAAATCCCGAAAACATCGGGATTTTAACTTATTCTTTTATAGCACTCAGGGCTTCTTTTATTTTTCCTTCCAGTTCTTCCAGTAGTTCTGGGTTGTCTAGCATGAGGCTTTTAACAGCATCTCTACCTTGTCCCAGTTTAGTGTCCCCATAACTGAACCAAGAACCGCTTTTCTTGATGATTTCATATTCTACGCCTATATCCAAAATCTCACCTACTTTAGAAATTCCTTCCCCATACATAATATCAAATTCAGCAGTTCTAAAGGGTGGCGCCACTTTGTTCTTAACCACTTTGACACGGGTTTTGTTCCCTAGCACTTTCCCATCAGTATCTTTTATCTGAGTAGACCTTCTGATGTCTAATCGTACAGATGCATAGAATTTTAATGCATTACCACCTGTGGTCACTTCTGGATTACCAAACATGACCCCAATTTTTTCACGCAATTGGTTGATAAAAATAACAGTACAATTGGTCTTGCTTATAGAACCAGTTAATTTCCTGAGAGCCTGTGACATTAAACGGGCATGCAGACCCATTTTAGAATCGCCCATTTCTCCTTCAATTTCACTTTTTGGGGTCAATGCGGCAACAGAATCTATAACAACAATGTCTATGGCTCCAGAGCGAATCAAGTTATCAGCAATTTCTAGAGCTTGTTCCCCATTATCTGGTTGAGATATAATTAAGTTGTCTATGTCCACGCCTAAATTTTTGGCATAAAAACGGTCAAAAGCATGTTCAGCATCTATAAAAGCAGCAATACCACCATTTTTTTGGGCTTCGGCCATGGCATGCAAGCTCAAAGTTGTTTTACCAGAGGATTCTGGACCATATATTTCTACGACCCTTCCTCTTGGGTATCCCCCAACACCAAGTGCAATATCCAACCCTAGAGAGCCAGAAGAAATTACTTCCATGTCTTCTATAGCAATATCTCCCATTTTCATCACTGCACCTTTTCCGTAGGTTTTATCCAGTTTGTCCAAAGTAAGTTTAAGGGCTTTTAATTTTGCTTCTTTTTCTGTGCTCATTATAAATTAAGTTAGGAAAGCTAAATTACCAATTCTTTTATCATATTACAATGCCAACGCAACCTTTTTGAAAATGATGCATCTAAAGATTAAACTAACTCATGTGCCAAGGTTTTTGGACCTTGGGAAACGATGGTCATACTCTTTCCATTTTGTTTAAATTATATGAAAAAGAGAACATAATGAGTTGACCTTAAAAGAGCTTCTGGAATTCCAGAAGCTCTTTTTAATTTGTGTTAAACAGAACAATAATTATCTTTGCCTTTTATAATCATTCTTTTTAACTTAAAAACATTGGTATAGCATGCAACTGTACAATACATTAAGTGCAAAGGAAAGAGAAATTCTTATTGAGGAAGCTGGCAAAGAACGGCTTACCATCTCTTTCTATACATATGCACATTTAGGAAATCCACAAATTTTTAGAAATCATTTATTTATCCACTGGAACGAGTTGGATGTTTTGGGCAGAATATATGTTGCCTATGAAGGAGTAAATGCGCAATTGTCCGTTCCAGCAGATAATTTCCATGATTTTAAAACGCATCTGGACAGTATCACCTTTTTTGAAAATATCCGATTGAATATAGCCAGGGAGCAAGACAATAAGTCTTTTCTAAAACTAAAGGTCAAGGTGCGGAACAAGATTGTGGCAGATGGATTGAACGATACCACTTTTGATGTTACCAACAAAGGAATCCACGTAAATGCCGAGAAATTTAATGCCCTTATTGAAGATCCAAATACGATGTTGGTTGATATGAGGAACCATTATGAAAGTGAAATAGGCCATTTTAAAAATGCCATTACTCCAGATGTGGATACGTTCCGTGACTCTTTGGACATTATTGAGAACGACCTTAAAGACCATAAAGAAGACAAAAAATTGGTCATGTACTGTACAGGCGGCATACGCTGTGAAAAGGCAAGCGCATACTATAGGCACAAAGGGTTTAAACAAGTATACCAGTTAGAGGGAGGTATTATTGAATATGCCAGACAGGTGGAAAGCCAGAGCCTTGAAAATAAATTTTTGGGAAAGAATTTTGTATTTGACCACAGGAGAGGGGAGCGTATATCAAAAGATGTGATTTCTAATTGTCACCAATGTGGAAACCCATATGACATGCATGTAAACTGCGCCAATGAAGCTTGTCATCTATTGTTTATTCAATGTGAAGCATGTGCAAAACAAATGAATGATTGCTGTTCTGATGAATGTAAAGAAATTCATTCGCTTCCTTTTGAAGAACAAAAAAAATTGAGAAAAGGGAAAGGCGCTAGCAATAAAATCTTTAAAAAGGGGCGCTCAGAGGTGTTAAAATTCAAGAAATAATTTGTTATGTTTTACGCTAAAAAGAGGTACACTATTTAACATCCATTTATTAGGGCAGATTTCCAATCCGTCACAAATTATGCTATCTTTACCTTTAAGTAAATTTTTATGAACCTTTTTTAGTGAAATGGCAATTACATTTTACTAAATCAATATATATAATATGGGTTGTAGCAGTTGTTCAACTGGTAAAGACGGACAACCTAGTGGATGCAAGAACAATGGTACTTGTGGCACAGATGGATGTAATAAACTAACAGTTTTTGATTGGCTTTCCAATATGTCCCTGCCCAACGGGGAAGAACGGTTTAATTGCATTGAAGTCCGTTTTAAAAATAGCAGAAAAGAGTTCTTTAAGAATACAGAAAAATTATTCCTTTCAATTGGGGATATAGTGTCCACACAGGCAAAATCTGGCCATGATGTAGGGATGGTAACACTTACGGGGGAATTGGTCAGAGTGCAAATGACCAAGAAAAAGGTTGATTATAAAGACCCAGAGTTGCCAAAAATATATAGAAAGGCTTCCCAAAAAGATATTGATATTTGGCAAAAATGCCGAGATAAAGAAGAGGAAATAAAGAAGCGGGCCCGTGAAATAGCCATAGCCCTTAAACTACAAATGAAAATCTCTGATGTAGAATTTCAAGGAGACTCATCAAAAGCCACTTTTTATTATACTGCTGAGGACAGAGTAGATTTTAGGCAGCTGATAAAAGATATGGCCAAGGCCTTTAGCATTCGCATAGAAATGCGTCAAATAGGCTATAGACAAGAAGCACAACGCTTGGGCGGTATAGGTTCTTGTGGTCGGGAATTATGTTGTTCCACTTGGTTGACAGATTTTAGATCGGTAAGTACATCAGCAGCACGTTACCAACAACTTTCCTTAAACCCCCAAAAATTGGCAGGACAATGCGGAAAACTTAAGTGCTGTCTAAATTATGAGTTGGATATGTATTTAGACGCGCTAAAGGGTTTCCCTTCTCAAGATAGTAAGCTAGAAACAGAGAAAGGACTCGCTTTTTGTCAAAAAACAGATATTTTTAAAGAAACACTTTGGTTTTCCTATAGAAATGACCCCGCTACTTGGCATACTTTAAAAAAAGAGCAGGTTATAGAGATTTTAGAAAAAAATGAAAAAGGAGAGAAAGTAGAAAGTCTGGAAGAATATTCTGAGGACAATATAGTGGAGGAGAAAAAGGTATTTGAAAACGTTGTTGGACAAGACAGCCTAACACGTTTTGATCAGCCCAAGCATAAAAGGAAAAAGAACAGAAATAAAAATAAGAGAAGAAGAAATAAACAATCAAAAAATGTTTAAAAAACTATTTTTTATTTTGTTTTTGCTTGTTTTTGCAAGTAGTTGCAACGATGGGAAAACAGTATATTCTGAATATAGACCCACAGAAAATGGGAGTTGGAGCAAGGATAACACAATGGAGTTTAGTTTTTCAGATATGGACACTATAAATGCACACAATTTATACATCAATATTAGAAATGACAATATGTTTCCGTACAGTAATCTTTTTTTGATTGCAGAACTAAACTATCCCAACGGGGAAACCGTTAAAGATACTTTGGGGTATGAAATGGCGTTACCAGATGGCCAATGGATGGGGAAAGGGTATGGAAGCATAAAGGAAAACAAATTATGGTATAAGGAAAACATCGTTTTTCCCATTAGTGGCGTATATACTGTACAACTATCACATGCCATGCGCAAGAATGGAAATGTTGACGGGGTGATGGATTTAATGGGAATCATAGATGTTGGTTTCCAAATAGAAAAAAGCAATCAATAGATTATGGCAGAAGCTGTAAAGAAAAAAGAAACCAAAGGGTTCTTTAAATTTATTAAATGGTTTTGGATTTTATTTGCAACAGGTGTTCTTTCCTTTGCATTTTTATTTTTAATGGCTTCTTGGGGATTTTTGGGTGATATGCCAACTTTTGACCATTTAGAAAATCCACAGACCAATTTGGCGTCACAAATTATATCTTCTGATGGAGAATTATTGGGAAAATTTTATTTGGAAGACAATAGAACTCCTGTAGAATATGATGCTTTACCACATAATTTAGTAGATGCCCTTGTAGCTACAGAAGATGCCCGATTTTTTGAACATTCAGGAATTGATGCCCGAGGCACACTTAGAGCTATCGCTTTTTTAGGTAGTAGAGGTGGCGCAAGTACCATCACGCAACAATTGGCAAGACAACTTTTTGTTGGAGTTAGAACCAATAGCATATTTGAAACTATTAAACAAAAAGCTAAAGAATGGGTTATTTCTACCCGCTTAGAACGAAATTATACTAAAGAAGAAATCATAAAAATGTATTTAAATCAATATGATTTTAATTACAGTGCAGATGGTATTCGTTCTGCGGCAAGAATTTATTTTGGGAAAGAACCTATAGATTTAAAAACGGAAGAGTCTGCTGTCTTAGTGGGGATGTTAAAAAATTCATCTTACTACAATCCTATCCGCAGAGAAGAATTAGTGTTTAATCGTAGAAATACTGTGTTAGGTCAAATGGCAAAGTATGATTACATCACAGAGAAAGAAAAAGATTCGCTACAAGCATTAAAGATGGACATCAATTTTAGTCCAGAAAATCACCGTGAAGGTTTGGCCACCTATTTTAGAATGAATTTGCAAAAATTCATGAACAGATGGATTGCCAAAAACCCCAAACCAGCAATGGAAGGTGAGCGAGACAAGTATAACCTTTATTTGGATGGCTTAAAAATCTATACCACCATAGACTCTAGAATGCAAGCCAATGCGGAAGAAGCGGTAAAAGAGCACATGACAAAATTACAAGCTGAGTTTTTCCATCAAAACACACCAGATAGAAATAGAACAGCACCCTTTCTAGATTTAGAAAAAAAGGAAATAGACATGATAATGGAACGGGCCATGAAAAGTTCTGAACGGTGGAGAGGAATGAAAAGGGAAGGAAAATCAGAAGATGAAATACGGGACTCCTTTAAACATAAAACAGAAATGACGGTGTTTGATTGGAACAGTGATACCCAAGAAAAGGACACTATAATGACCCCTTTGGATTCCATCAGGTATTACAAGACTTTTTTAAGAACAGCAATGATGTCCATGGAGCCACAAACGGGACATGTTAAAGCATGGGTTGGTGGTTTAAACTATAAACATTTTCAATACGATAATGTAATCCAAGGTGCGCACCAAGCTGGTTCAACATTTAAACCGTTTGTGTATGCCGCCGCAATAGACCAATTACGTTTATCTCCTTGTGACTCTCTCCCAGACACCCAGTATTGTATTGAAGCAAACACACACGGAAATCCTGAACCTTGGTGCCCAAAAAATTCTAATGGAAAATATTCAGGAGAAATGTTCACCCTTAAACATGCTTTAGCAAATTCTGTAAATTCTGTAACTGCACAATTAATGGACAAAGTTGGTCCAAAATCTGTTGCTACTATTGCAAGAAATATGGGAATAACAAAAGAAATACTAGAAGTGCCATCGATTGCGTTGGGAGTTCCAGAAGTCAATGTTTATGAAATGGTAGGAGCCTACGGAACATTTGTTAATCAAGGAGTCTATGTAAAACCTGTTATGGTTACTCGTATTGAGGATAAAAATGGCCAGGTGTTGTATGAATATGTGCCAGAAACCAAAGATGTATTGAGTGAAGATGTGGCTTATGCCATGGTTAATCTTATGGAAGGTGTTACTCAAGGCGGTTCTGCTGGAGCAAGATTAAGGCATTCATTTAATAAAGACAACCAAGTTTACAAAAAAATCCTTACAGGATATCCTTATGGATTAACCAATCCTATTGCTGGCAAAACAGGAACTACTCAAAACCAAAGTGATGGTTGGTTTATGGGAATGGTACCCAGTTTAGTTACTGGTGTTTGGGTAGGTGGTGAAGATAGAGCCATACATTTTAAATCAATTAGTTATGGCCAAGGAGCCTCAATGGCACTCCCTATTTGGGGTCTTTATATGACAAAGAATTATGCTAATGAAGAGCTTGGGGTTTCCCAAGAAAAATTTCCTAAGCCAAGCGATTTATCCATCACTGTAGATTGTGAAAAGTATAGAGAAGCAATAGAACAGGATGCTGATTCTGAAGATGATTTGGACGACTTAGATTTTTAAAGATGATACGCAAGACCGTAACTAACGTACAAGAAGCATTAAAGGGAGTTAAAGACAACATGACTTTTATGCTCGGTGGATTTGGTTTATGCGGAATTCCTGAAAATGCTATTGCAGAACTGGTCAGTTTAGGTATAAAAAACATTACTTGTATTTCCAACAATGCTGGTGTGGATGATTTTGGTTTGGGACTGCTTTTACAAAAGCACCAAATTAAAAAAATGATTTCTTCCTATGTAGGGGAGAATGATGAGTTTGAACGCCAAATGCTGAGTGGAGAATTGGAAGTTGAACTGACCCCACAAGGAACTTTGGCTGAAAAATGCCGTGCATCCCAATCTGGTTTTCCTGCATTTTACACACCGGCAGGTTACGGCACAGAAGTAGCCGAAGGAAAAGAAATCCGAGAGTTTAATGGAAAAATGTATGTATTGGAAGAAGCGTACCAAGCAGATTTTTCATTTGTAAAAGCATGGAAAGGAGATGAAGTTGGGAATCTTATTTTTAAGGGAACGGCTCGTAATTTCAATCCATGTATGTGTGGCGCGGCAAAAATAACTGTTGCTGAGGTAGAGGAATTGGTTCCTGCTGGGGAATTGAACCCAAATGAAATTCATATTCCAGGAATATTTATTCAACGAATTTTCCAAGGAGAGCATTACGAAAAAAGAATAGAGCAACGAACGATAAGACAACGATAGATGCTTGATAAAAATGGTATCGCAAAGCGAATAGCACAAGAGGTCAAGGACGGTTATTATGTAAACCTGGGCATTGGCATTCCTACTTTGGTGGCCAATTTTGTGCGTGACGATATCAATGTAGAGTTTCAAAGTGAAAATGGAGTACTGGGAATGGGACCTTTCCCTTTTGAAGGGGAAGAAGATGCGGACATCATTAATGCTGGAAAACAAACAATTACCACCTTACCAGGAGCTTCCTTTTTTGATTCTGTTTTAAGTTTTAGCATGATTAGGGGTCAACATGTGGATCTTACTATTTTGGGAGCTATGGAAGTATCAGAGAATGGAGATATTGCCAATTGGAAAATTCCCGGAAAAATGGTCAAAGGTATGGGTGGGGCCATGGATTTGGTAACATCTGCAGAAAATATTATTGTCGCAATGATGCATACCAATAAAGCAGGAAAATCCAAGTTGCTTAAAAAATGTTCTTTGCCTCTAACAGGTGTAGGTTGTGTCACAAAGATTGTGACCAATTTAGCGGTGTTAGAAGTTACACCTAATGGCTTTCTTCTAAAGGAACGTGCCCCTGGTGTTAGCGTAGAAGTTATTCAGCAAGCCACAGAAGGCACATTGATTGTAAATGGAGATATTCCAGAAATGACAATATAGTGTAGTTCATCGATGCTGCATTGGCAATTATTTTATTTGCAACATTATAAGTAATGTTCACAACATTATTTTAGGGATTACGTTATTTAATACTATATTTAAAGAGTGGTTGAAAAATCATACCCAAATCAAACCTAAAAATCTATGGAATCCCAAATTAACCCCGCTCCTATTGAGGAGGAAATTTATGTAAATAGAAACACCTTTTATAGAGGCGTTTTAATGTTGGCCAAAAAATTATTTATGCTATAAATAGTTTTATAGGCTAAAATAAGAAAAGGAGCAAAGCCATTGGTTTTGCACCTTTTCTTATTTTTATGACAAATTAATTATATGAACCTACGTATTCAACAATGTTCTTTAGTTCATTTAGATGAGCTTGTTAAAAGCTCTAAAACTACTTTTATAGAGGCGTTTGAGAAAGATAACAACCCAGAAGATTTTAAAAACTATATAGATTTTGCCTTTGATAAAGAAAGACTTTCAGGAGAACTTAAAAACACCGATTCGTCTTTTTATTTTGTCTATAATGATACTGTGTTGGTTGGGTATTTTAAGTTGAATGAAAATAATGCCCAAACAGATATAAAAGAAAATGACTCGTTAGAGTTAGAACGTATATATGTTTTGCAAAAATTTCAAGGAAATAAAATAGGGGAATGGATGTTAGGCCAGATAATTGGGCTAGCTATGAAAATGAATAAAAGTTACATTTGGTTGGGTGTTTGGGAACACAATGGTAAGGCCATCAAATTTTATCAAAGAAAAGGATTCTCAAAGTTTGACACCCACCCTTATCACATTGGTAAGGACAAGCAAACAGATTGGTTAATGCGATTTGATTTGATTAACTTCAACAACAATTAAACCTGCCAAAAATGAAGTATTTAAAATCAATTGTTTTTTTCTTGCTCTATATTAATTTCACCTCTGCGCAAGATGGTTACTACTTTCCAGAACAAAATGCCAAGTGGGAGGAGAAACTTCCTAAGGATTTTAAAATTGACTTAGAAGAATTGGAACAAGCAGTAGGTTTTGCTGAAAACAATGAATATTCTGGCTCCCGAGATTTACGTATAGCCATTCTTAAAGGTTTTGAAAGAGAACCATTCCATAAATTTTAGGACCAACTAAGAAACGAGGAGGTCCTGCGGGGATGATCCTTAAAAACGGATACATTATTGCAAAATGGGGAGACACCAAGCGTGTGGACATGACCTTTAGTGTCACCAAGAGCTTTTTATCTACAGTTGCAGGGATGGCAGAAGATAAAGGGTTGATTGCAAATGTCAAGAATATAGTTGGAGATTATATTTGGGACGGTACGTTTGGTGGAGAGCACAACAGTAAAATTACTTGGGAACATTTGTTATGGCAAAACTCAGATTGGTCTGGTGAGCTATGGGGAGGAAAAGATTGGGCAGACAGACCTCCCAAAGAAGGTGGCCTTGACGATTGGAAGTATCGAAAACTCAATGAACCAGGTAAGGTTATGGAATATAATGATGTCCGCGTCAATGTTTTGGCCTATTCCCTTACGCATGTTTGGAGGAAACCACTACCAATGGTGTTGAAGGAAAATTTAATGGATAAAATAGGGGCTTCCACTACTTGGCGTTGGTACGGATATGAAAATGCTTGGACAGAGATTGATGGCATACAAATGAAATCGGTTACCGGTGGGGGACATTCTGGTGCTGGATTATTCATAAATACTGAAGACATGGCTCGTTTTGGTCTGTTGTTTTTGAACAATGGTAAATGGAGGGTACAACAATTGATTAGTGAAAAATGGATTAGGAAAGCTATTGAACCTTCAATACCAAATGTAAACTATGGCTATATGTGGTGGTTAAATAAAAAGGGTGCCCGGCATTGGGAAGGGCTTTCAGAAAATATATATTACGCAGCTGGTTTTGGAGGAAATTTTATAGTGATCGATAAGGAAAATGATTTGGTTGTAGTAACCAGATGGTTAGAACCTAGTAAAATAGGAGCGTTTATGACCAAAGTAAATGCGGCTTTAAAGTAAAAGTCTCAATTTAACAAGAACTTAGATTTTATTCAATATTTCCGCAGCCTTTTCCAAAGTTTCTTTTTTCTTTCCAAAGCAAAAGCGAAGTTGTTTGTTGTCAATTTGACCTGTATTGAAAACGGATATTGGGATACTGGCCAATTTATGCTCAATTATCAATCTTTCGGCTAGGTCAACATCACTTTCATCTGTAATGTTGGAATAGTCCAAGAGCTGAAAATAAGTGCCTTCACAGGGAGTGAATTTAAATCTTGATTCTTTGATATTTTCAAGAAAAAAATTACGCTTTTCTTCAAAAAAGGAATTAAGTCCTAAATAATTCTCAGGGTTTTTTAAATATTCTGCCAATGCTATCTGTGTGGGATGGTGGCAACTGAACACGTTAAATTGATGTGTTTTTCTAAACTCTTTCATTAATTCTTCAGGGGCGGCACAGTATCCCAATCTCCATCCCGTGGCATGAAAAGTTTTTCCAAAGGAGGAACAAATAAAGCTCCGGGATGCCAAATCACTAAATTTGGAAAAACTTTGGTGTTCCTTTCCATCAAAAACAATGTGCTCGTAAACTTCATCACTTATCACAATAATGTTGGTGTCCCTTAAAATTTCCTGTATTTGTAGCACATCTTCTTTAGAAAGGATTGTTCCACTTGGATTATGGGGCGTATTAACGATCACCATTTTTGTTCTTGGAGTAATCTTGTTTTTAAAATCTTCCCAATCAATTTTATAATCCTTTCCCTGTAACTGAACAAATATGGGAATGCCACCATTGACTTCAATTGCGGGCTCATAGCAGTCATAAGCTGGCTTAAAGACAATGATTTCATCATTGGGGTTGATAAATGCCGTAATGGTCGTAAAAATGGCCTGTGTGGCTCCAATGGTTATGGTGATTTCAGTGTCTGGATGATATTTAGTTCCGTACAATGATTCAATTTTTTTAGAAATAATTTCTCTAAGAGGGTAAGACCCTTGCATTGGGGCATATTGGTTATGGCCTTTTAGCATGGCACTGTTTGCCAATTGTATTAGTTTAGGATCCATATCAAAATCAGGAAAACCTTGGGATAGGTTCACTGCTTTGTGTTTTGCGGCCAATATTCCCACAGTTGTAAAAATTGTGGTTTTTGCATTTGGGAGTTTGGAAGTTACTTTATGTAATTGGGTCTGCATTATTGTTTAGTTAGTATTTAAAAATAGTGAAATAAGTACAATGTGCAACCTATTTTGACCTAACTATAAATGTCGGACATAAAATAATTTAAGGATTTGCCTTTTTAAAAAAGAGATTATTTCTTTTTGCTTTCCATTTTCTTTAGATGGCCAATCACTTCTTTTATACAACGCTCTAAATTTTTCTTGATCTCTGTTTCCCAAAAACGGAATACGGTATAGTCCAATTGGTTTAATGCTGCATTCACCTCTTTGTCCCGTTGTATATTGCGTTCCATTTTGGGTATCCAGAATTTGCGATTGGTCTTTATTTTATGCTTGCGCTCTTCCCAATTGTGCCCATGCCAAAATTCACCATTGATAAAAGTGACGGTCTTGTATTTTTTAAGTGCAATATCTGGTTTGCCGATCAGGTTTTTATAGTCTACCCTATAGCGGTAGCCTGTTGCCCATAATGCTTTTCTAAAAGCCATTTCTGGCTTTGTGTTCTTACCTCTGATCTTGCCCATGATCTTGGAACGTTCTGGTGTAGTATAAAAACCAGATTTCTCATTAAAACGAGGGACTTTTATT
>CAYNLI010000006.1:0-47332 GCA_964398035.1 uncultured Flavobacteriaceae bacterium
GCTTTATTTTTTACAACACAAACATTGCAAATGACTATATAGCATCAGACGAAGCATCTGATTTTAACGAGCAATATGAACGTACCTATAAGAAATACGATGATTTAACGGTTCCTAAATTGGTTTCAGTAGCCACAAAAATGGATATATTTCCAAATAAAAATGAATATGCTGTCATTGCAGAAAGTATTATTGAGAACAGTTCCTTAAAGTCTATGAATGAAATTTTTGTAACTGTAAAAATGCCATTATTATCATTGCAAATAGAGAATAGTACTCAAGTATTTCACGATTCGATATTAGACACTTATTTGTTTCAATTAAAAACACCCTTATTACCAAATCAACGCTTAAAAATGAATTATCAACTCAATAAAGCATCAACTGCTTTTAATATTGATAATAGAATAGCAAAAAATGGTAGTTATATTAAAAGTGCTCATTTTAGTCCGTTTTTAGGTTATGTAAATCGATATGAAATAAGTGATCCATACGAACGAGAAAAAAGAGGATTGCCTGTTCAAAAAAATGCAATTATTAATGATGGGCATTTAAGTTCGCATTCTAAATTTAATTTTGAAAATGTTGATTTTGAAACGATTATTAGTACAGATAACAATCAAATAGCATTTTCTTCTGGAGAATTGATAAAACAATGGGAAACAGGAAAACGGAATTATTACAACTATAAATCGGAAGGTAAAATAGATGATTTAGTTGCTTATTTTTCAGGAGAATACCAAGTTGAAAAAGTAATCCATAACGGTGTAAATATAGAATTGTATTATCTGCCTGAGCATTATAGAAATGTTGCTGAAATGATTAAAGTCACCAAAGCAACCATTGATTATTGCACGGAAAATTTTGGAGCGTACCCTCACAAATACCTTCGCATTGGGGAAATGTCAACTTTTGCAGGTTCTAATGGACAAGCGATGCCAGGTGTAATCAGTATAAATGAGAAAATTTTTAAGAAGAGTATTGAAAACCCAGAATCATTTAACGTGATTGCTAGAGTATTAGTTCATGAAATATCACATCAATGGTGGGGATTATTACTAACACCAAAACAAATTGAAGGCGCTTTATTTATTAGTGAATCTTTTGCAAAATATTCAGAAACTGTTGTACTAGAAAAATTATATGGAAAGGCAATGGTAAATAGATTATCTGAGTATACTTTGAGGAAGTATTTTACAGGTAGATCAAGAGCGTCTCTTCCCGAAGCACCTCTTTATTTAACAGCTCAAGAACAATATTTGGCATATAGTAAAGGTGCTATTGTTTTAAATGCTGTACGAGAACTAATAGGAGAAAAACAATTAAACACAGCTCTTAAAAATCTGATTGTCAAATATGATAAAGGAGCAACTGCAACTTCTTTAAATTTCTTGGAAGAACTATATCTAGTTTCTTCTAAAGAAAATCATACATTAATTGATGATTGGATAAAGCGAGTAATCACCTATGATCTATCTATAAAAACAGCGACTTATAAAAAGCAGAAAAACAATACTTATGAAATTAAAGTTGTTGTTTCCTCACAAAGATATAGTACAAATAAAAGCGGGAAGGAAGACTTAATTGATATTAATGAACCTATTAAAATACGTGTGGATTCTAAAACTGAAACACTATATTTAAAATCTCATCAGATTGATAAACATAAAAATGAGTTTACTATTATTGTGGATAAAATTCCGAAATACATTAGTATAGACCCTTATTTCACAAGATTAGATAGAATTGTTTCTGATAATATTAAAATGATACTTTCAGAATAATTAATCCCTTTGAAAAATGACATTTAAAGAAAGGCTTTATATTGGTGTAATTTTAGCTTCATTTTTAGGAAGCTTAAGTTATTGGTCTAAACATAGGCTTTCAATAGATTATTTTTATTTTTTTAATACGCTTCTCTTCGGCATTAGCATATATCTACTCTTATATTATGTTTTCCAGAAATCAAGCCTAAAATCGTATTGGACATTAAAAACAGATAAATTCATTATTTTTTTTACGATAATTGGAATTCTAATATTTGGCATAAATATGTCCAATAAAATTGATGAGGAGCTACCTAGTTTTTGGGTTGTTAATGGAAACCGGTGGCTTACTGATGTATTTGCAACTATTATCGCGGTCATGTTTTTATATGTAATCGTTTCTTGGATTTTTAAACAATGGAAAAATATTCAGACTCTTAAAAATGAGAAAACCATAGCAGAACTATCATTATTAAAGAATCAGATTAACCCGCATTTCTTCTTTAATACACTAAACAACTTATATTCTTTAATTAAAAATGATCCTGACACAGCACAAGAATATGTTTTAAAACTATCTGATATGATGCGTTTTACCATCTATAAAGGAAAAGAGGAAATGGTTACCTTACAAGATGAAGTTACTTATTTAAGTAATTTTATAGAGTTGCAAACTGCACGTTATCATAAAAAAATAAAGATAGACTTTCAGCAAAATATAAAGAATACCGAAACTTTAATTCCTCCACTCTTATTGATAATTCTTTTAGAAAATGCTTTTAAACACGGTGTAGAAAGTTTAGTTGACAATGCATTCATTCATATTGAATTAAATGAAAATGATAGTCACATTGTTTTCTCAATTAAAAATAATTTTGACCTGGAAGAATCTTCAAAAACTATTGGTATTGGTTTAAAAAATTTAAAAGACCGCCTTAATTTATTATATCCAAATGCTTATAATTTAACTTGCAGAAAAGATGATAACGTCTATTTAGCAAAATTAGAATTAAATAAAAAATGATAAAATATATTATTGTAGACGATGAAACGGCCTCGCATAATATTATTAAAGATTATACGAGTAACATATCTTATTTATCACATCAAAAGAGTTGTTATAATTCTTTTGAAGCAATAGACTATCTAAATAGTAATACCATTGATTTAATATTTTTAGACATTAATATGCCTAAACTCTCTGGGTTCGATTTTTTGAAAACATTAAGCAATCCTCCAAGAATTATTGTCACAACAGCGCACAAAGAATTTGCATTAGAAGGTTATGAATTAAACATTGATGATTATTTATTAAAGCCTTTTAGTTTTCAACGTTTTATTATTGCAACAAATAAAGTTAGTGGTATAATAAAGCAATTAAGAAATGTAGATACATCAAGTATTTTTTTAAAGGATAATAAAAAGCATCACCAAGTTAAGTTAAATAACATTTTGTTTACTGAAGCTTATGGGAACTATGTGAAAATTCATTTGGATGATAAAATGATTATAACACATCAGACACTTTCTTCACTTGAAGAATTATTGCCGAAAAATGAGTTTATCAAAGTACATAAATCCTTTATTATTGCTAAAAATAAAATTGTTTTGATAGAAGGTAATTTAATTCATATAAATCAACATAAAATTCCTGTTGGGAAAATGTTTCGTCAAAACATTAATCAATTACTTTTCTGATTTTTGAGTTAATCCTATTCCATACACATTACCGCTTCACTCCTATCCCTTCAACTACACTCAGGACAAGCTAACTTCGGGCGGCAGCTTATTCCATTACATTTTTAAAAGAACTTTAGAAAAAAATTAATCCTTAATGAACATGGTGCTAGAGATACCATCTAAATCTTGTAGGGTCAAGATATAAAGCCCTTGGGACATATCATTCACGCTGATTTTATCCGCTGTGGCATCCCCTGTCTTTATAGTGACCCCTGTTGTGGTGATAATGCTATAAATAGCATTGCTAGAGATATCTCCCTCTAGGCTAATTTCTTCAACTGCAGGATTCGGATACACAAAAACCTTGACCTCTGAATTGGTCGATAAGGTTTCGTAATCAAAAGAATCCTGCAGTTTGGTCTCCTTTCCTTCAAAAGTAAAGGTAAGTTTCGGGGTCTGATCTGATTTTTTATTTTCTGTGCAAATTGCTTTTAACCTAAACTCATATGTACTGTCATTTACTAATTCTGACAGCGTTATAGAATGATTATATGAATATGCTGTAGTCCATTCATCAATGTTCTCATTCTTATATTGAACTTCAAACAACGTATCTGGAGCTTCTTGCCATGCTATTGTGAGGGAGCTTTCATCAGCCTCTTTAATGTTGATTTCTGAAGGCATGTCCACATTACATTGCGTAATGGCAACTCCAGAAACTATCAAAGAAAAATTTTGTGCGCCTGTACTTAAATCCCCTTTATGACTTACCGTTATGGTATAAGTTCCACTGGCATTTGCTATATCTATTTTTTCAAACGGGTCAACTACATTATCTCCTTTGGTTGCAGGTGAAGAAGCATTGGCTGCATTTAATTTCCAAGGATAATAGGTCTCCCCATTTTTGGTAATACGGATATCCAGATCGTTCACCAAAGCCGGTGTCACGTCATTTAATGTTCCCCTGTTTAAATATTCTGATGCTGGGTCTGTCCATGAAATAGAGGCCAACAACTTTTCAGTACCCTTGGCATTCACGGTAATGGTATAGGTTTCCCCATTGGCCAGCTCCTCTTCAGCTATAATTGTGCTGTATTCTTTATTTACTATCGCTTCTGCAGCTTTCATTGTGTTAATAACACCCCATCCCATTTTATAATCTGGTCCTGGTTGCTTTACATCATCGGCCGTATGCAACACCAATCCTTTTAAGGTTGCTGCTTTCATATAGGTCTGGTTCAACCTTTCATAATACTGTTGCAACAATAACATAGATCCTGTAACTCCTGGAGTGGCCATGGAGGTGCCAGAAGAAGTTGTATATTTTTTATTGCCAGTTGATGCCGTTGTGAACACATTGGTTCCCCCGCCAGATATATCTGGTTTAATACGACTGTCATCCATCGGCCCAAAGCTACTATAGCTGGCAACTGTGGCTTCTTTTAGATTTCCATTATTGTCAATGTCGGATTCTGCCGCAGCTACCGTAATTCCATTTTTGGACGCTGCAAAGCCTAACAACAAATCAAAACCATCTGCTGTTTTTCCATATATCGGGGAATCATTGTCCATTGATCTTTGTGAATTTCCAGATGCGGTCACCATAAGATAATATGGGGCATTGTACATAATTTTGTCCCAAGCCTGTGACACTCTTATATAAGACCCAAAATACCAATTAGGAACCCGATTGGTCTTTATTCCATAAGAATGATTGGATAATAACAATCCATTTGCAGCGGCTTCAGAAACTTCAATCTTATCCCTTATCCAATCATTTGTTATAGCAGTTGCCTTATAAGCAACCCCTTTTGCTTTCTTTTTTATGCCAGAAGCCAATAATGTACCCATGACCATAGTGGCATGTTCATCTATTTTACTGCTTTGATCAGCAATAGAAACCCTGTTGTCAAATTCTTGATGTGTTTTTAATGCGGTACCACTGTCCCAAACGCCAACTTGCATTCCTTCCCCGTTAAGTCCTAAATCCAAAATACCTCCACTATAAAGAGCATCTGCCCGTGATATATGGCTAACATGGTCATTAAGTGTGGTATAATATAAAGGTGTCCCATCTGGACCTACATCTTGTAACTCTATATAACTTCCATTAGGCAACGTTTCAGAAAGCACCCATCCATTGGATTTTGCTAAACGTAAAAGTCTTTTTTTAGATTGCGTATACTCTTTTTTCAGTTCAGAATTAAAAACGTTAATTTTAGATTGACTATAATTTGCTTTTATTCTTTCTTTTTGAACTTCAGATTGACCAAAAACACTAGTAGTGCTTAAGCCAAAAACCAATAAGAAGAAGCATAAAAAACTTCTATACCGTATGATTAGTTTGTAGTCCATTGAGTCGTTTTAAGTAAGATTTGGACTACTAAATTATATAAAACATCGATGAACAATCAAGTTTATTCGATGAAATACAGGCTGTTGTTGCAATTATGTTGTGAAAGTTGTTTTAAGTGATGTGTAGGGAATTTCCGTTTGTGCTTTTCTGCCTAAAAAAGCATCATTTATTGTACTTAAGTTGAATATAGACAGGGAAATGATCACTATAGCCCCCCTTATATTTTCTCCCCGCATAGGTTCTATATGGGTTGCCTTTATACTTGCCTTTCCATTCCTTTAAAAAATGTTCATCAAAAATATTGGCATGGGCAAAACTATGAGTGCCTTTTTCATAGTTAAAGAAATTGTGGGAAAAGAGAATCTGGTCAAACAAGCTCCATTTTCTTTTATAATTGGCACTTCCCCTATATGGAGACAAAAGCTGTTTCATTGGGTTGTACAAGGAACCGTTTTCTAATAAGGTCTCTATACTTTCATCATTGGGGCCATCATTAAAATCCCCCATGACAATGTAATTTGGATTTACCTGCGTTTCTTCAATTTTTGCCATAAATTCAACAATGGTCTTTGCAGCTTGTACTCTTTTATAGCCCGTTTCTACTTCTCCGCTCCGTCTGGAAGGCCAATGGTTTACAAAAACATGGACTTCTTCCCCATTTAGTTTTCCGTTTATATATAAAATGTCCCTGGTGGTGTCCCTTTCTCCATTGGGGTTATTAATCCAAACAGTGATGGTCTCAGATTTTAAAACCTCAAAATAATCTTTGTTATAAATTAGACCTGTATCTATGCCTCTTTCATCAGGGGATTCATAATGCACATAACCATAGTTTGTATCTTTTAAAGAATCAACAGAAATAAGATCTTTAACTACTTTACCATTTTCTATTTCTGCCAATCCAATAAGTACCGGGGGCCTTCCATTTTCAGCATATCCAATTTGCGAAATAGTTTTCCCTAATTTGCCTAGTTTTTTCTGATACCGTTTTGGTGTCCAGTTCTTAAACCCGTTTGGCGTAAAATCATCATCCAATTTATATGGATCATCTCCTGTATCAAATAGGTTTTCCACATTGTAAAAAGCAATAGTATGTAGCTTTTTAGCTTTCCTTTTCTTGAAAAATGACTTGAACATTCTTTTTTATTTTGATAAGGGACTAAAAATACAAAAATAGCTTTCCAACTATTGCTTAGATTTGCACTTTAATATATAGTTGATGATAGAAAAGAAAACCATTACATACGAAAAAGCGGTACTTATTGGGGTCATAAGTCGTGATCAAAATGAAGAAAAAGTAGTGGAATACTTGGATGAACTGGAATTCCTTACCTATACAGCTGGTGGGGAAGTCTACAAACGCTTTATGCAACGTATAGACAAGCCCAACCCCAAAACATACATTGGCAGTGGTAAGATGGAAGAAGTAGAACACTATGTTAATGAGCATGGCATAGATTCTGTGATTTTTGATGATGAGCTTACCCCTGGACAACAACGAAATATAGAAAAACAGTTACAGTGCAAAATTCTTGACCGCACCACTCTTATCCTGGACATTTTTGCCCAACGAGCTCAAACAAGTTATTCACGGACACAAGTGGAGTTGGCCCAATATGAATACCTATTGCCAAGATTAACGGGATTATGGACACACCTTGAAAGACAAAAAGGGGGTATTGGAATGCGTGGTCCTGGAGAGACAGAAATAGAAACGGATAGGCGTATTGTGAGGGACAGAATCGCTTTGCTGAAAAAGAAGCTCGCCAAAATCGATCGGCAAATGGAAACCCAGCGGGGCAATAGAGGTGCCTTGGTGCGTGTTGCTCTTGTAGGCTATACCAATGTTGGGAAATCTACCCTTATGAACGTGGTAAGTAAAAGTGACGTCTTTGCTGAAAACAAACTCTTTGCCACATTGGATACCACGGTCAGGAAAGTAGTCATTGGCAATCTGCCCTTTCTATTGAGTGATACGGTAGGGTTCATACGAAAACTACCCACACAATTGGTGGAAAGTTTTAAAAGTACGTTGGATGAGGTTAGGGAAGCTGACCTGTTGTTGCACGTAGTGGATATTTCCCATCCCAATTTTGAAGATCATATTGATTCTGTAAATAAAATTTTAGGTGAAATTGACAGTGCCGATAAAAGAACTATAATGGTCTTTAATAAAATTGACCAATACCAGCATGAAACCATTGACGAAGATGATTTGGTGACAGAACGAGCCGAAAAGCATTTTACCATTGATGAGTGGAAACAGACATGGATGGAAAGAGTAGGTGACAATGCACTTTTTATCTCGGCTTTGAACAAAGAGAACTTGGATGAATTTAGAAAACGGATCTATAATGAGGTCAGAGATATTCATGTGACCCGTTTTCCCTATAACAATTTCTTATATCCTGAAAATTTAGATGAATATTAGTCGAAAAATACATCAAATTAATGTAGTTCATCGAAGAAAATAACCGTTCATATTTTTCACAACATTATGGGGCAAGTTCGCAACATAATTTTTCAATATCTGTATTGCAGCTATATATTTGTCATGTAATAAAAAAATAGTGTTAGTCCCCCAAAGCCAACACTTAACAAAATAAGCTTAAAAAAGGTTAATAACTCAAATCACTCAAGCCTACTTGCTAAAAAAAACGCCTCCTTTTGGAGACGTTTTTTTTATATTATTGTTTCTATATACTAGAAGGAATAGTTTAAACCAAGCATCCAATAGGATTGTAAATCATTATCAATATTGTCAAATGTTGCCCCAGTTGTTCCCAAAGTGTTCAACGCATAATTTAAGGCTTCTTGTTTGTTGTTTCTTAAGCCAAAATCAAACCCAACACCTATCATTTTCCATAAGGTATACCCAAAAGAGTTGGTCCATGTCCAATTGGAAAGATCAGAACTTGAATAGCTCTGGAACATAGAAAGGTTGGTTTTAAAACTAATATTCCCCAACTGCCTAGTGTAGTCAGCTACAATCTTTGCTCCCAAAGAAGATTCAAAAATGGTATCATCCTTACTGAACACAAAATTGTAGTTTAATGGGTGGACCACCACCACTAAATCTGTAATGGGTGTCCATGTGGCACCCACACCAAGATCTAAATATCCTGGGTCGTTAAAATTGCTCAAAATTGTTGTTCTATACTCTCCTAAGGCAGAAATAGCAAATTTATCACTTAGCTTATGCCCATAAAGTGAAGAGATGTTGAATACATCTGTTGCCTGTCTAAAATCCTCGCTATCGGTAGGGTCATCCTTATCATCCAATTTTACCCAGCTTAAATTTGTACTTAGGGAATTTCTCCAGAAAAATTTCTCTTGGGTAAGATTGGCAAAAGCATTTACTGTAAAGCCAATGTTCCCAGAAGCATTGTTTGGAAATCCTTGGGAATACCAATTATTGAAACTGGAAAAACTACCGCCAATAGTACCAAATGCTCCTTTTTTCCATCCAGGAAGGGCATCTATTTTACCTTGTATTGCATCTACTCTTTTTTGAATAGCCGCAATGGAATCTTTTTTTGGCGCTTGTTCAGCTTTTAACTCTTCTAAAGTCTGCCCATACGTAGTTGATAATACCAGCATTGAAAACAATGCAAATACAACTTTTTTCATAATGTTTAGTGTTTATAGTTTAAGGAGCAAAAATAAGAAATGTCTTTTAAAAAAGTAAGTTGGAAGCTATTTCCTTTTGTACAATGGAACAGAAGAACATGCTTCCCCATACATAATGCTTTTGGCCACTTCTTGTATTTTGATCGTTGCCAAAAGGTATGCATTCTCTGGAACGGGTTTATTACTGCACCCTTTAATAATAACCAGCTTGTCTTTAAAGTTAGAAACATCTAAATTCTCTATAATAGATTGATAGATTGATGTTTCCAATTGATCCAAGTCACCAACAATTACTTTTTTGGCATAAGGTTGTAGTTTGGTGGCTATCAACATATAAGCCCATCCAGGAATAATGGCATCAGTAGAACAGCTTAATGCTATATATTGACTTCTATACTGTTCCCAAGAATATTCATCAATGCTTTTTCTAAAATCTTTTTCCTTTAAAATAAAACCTTCATAAAGCCAATCTTTAATATCAAATAAAATTCTTTTGCCTTCTGGGTACAGTTCCTCAAGGTCAAATGCGACCAATTTACTTTGTGCTACCCTATTTCTTATTTCTTCAGACATGAAAATTTTGAAAATTAATTATTTAGTATTCATCCAAACAGGCTTGGTTTCAGGTTTATGCTCTTGTCCAAGAATATCCCTGTATAATTCTGGCCTTCTTGCATTTCTGTACCTATAACCTCCTGACTGTTTTATCTTTTCTTTTATGATTTTTGCAATAGTCAAATCATTATCAAATGATTTTATTTCAGAAAGCACCTCCCCAAATGGGTCTATGACCATTGAGTTTCCATTTTTTAAATGCTCCCCATCATAACCTATTGGATTGGTAAATGCATAATAAACACCATTATCGTATGCTCTTGCCGGCAACCATCGCATTAACCATCTTCTACCTTTAGGGCCATCAAATTCCAATCTTGAAGGATACTGGGTCGTCACTTCTGTTCTGCCACAATTTATCATCTACATAATCCCGTCCTGGCATGGCCGATGGTGTACAACCAGTTACATGTGGTGCAAAAATAAGTTCCGCTCCCAATAACGATGTTGCCCTAACATTTTCAATAACATTATTGTCATAACAAATTAATATTCCGCATTTCCACCCAAGCAGATCAAAGACAACATAATCATTCCCTGGTGACATATGTTCACTTATAAAAGGATGGATTTTTCTAAACTTGGCAATTACCTCATTGTTATGTACACAGACATATGTGTTATAGATTTTATCTCCTTCTTTTTCTACCAATCCTGCAAGAATGGGGATATTATAAGTGTTTGAAATTTTTATTAATTCTTGCGTACTTTTTCCATTTGGCACGGCCTCAGCAAGTTCAGTGATTTCGGTTAAATCAAGATTTTTGGTAAATGTATATGCTGTAATAGACATTTCATGAAAGCTGATTACATCAGCTCCTTGAGATTTGGCCTTCTTTGTCAACTCCTCAATTATAGATAAATTATATGCTTTATCTCCGTCCTTGGGTTCAAACTGGGCTACAGCAACATTCATTTGTCAACATTTTATTTTCTTTGGTTTGTCTACAACATTCCAACTTCTAACTTGGCCTCATCACTCATTAAATCTTGGGTCCAAGGTGGATCAAAAGTGATTTCTACCTCAACATCTTTAATCTCATCTAGGGATTTTACCTTTTCCTCTACCTCTACCGGCAAACTTTCTGCAACCGGACAATTGGGTGATGTTAATGTCATTAATATCTTAACATCATTATCCTCATTCACCAAAACATCATAGATTAATCCCAACTCGTAGATATCTACAGGGATTTCTGGGTCATATATGGTTTTTATGACATTGACTATTTTTTCTCCCAAATCTTGGGTTTCTATTTCTTCGCTCATTTTAATTGTGTTTGGTATGCAATGGCATACAATTTTAATTGCTTGATCATACTCACTAAACCATTGGCCCTAGTAGGTGATAAATGTTCTTTTAAGCCTATTTCATCAATAAACTCTGTATCAGCTTCCATAATCTCTTTTGGGCTCTGATTACTAAAAACCCTAATCAGTATGGCAATGATTCCTTTTGTAATTATAGCATCACTATCTGCAGTAAAAACAAGTTTATCCGTATCTAGCTTTGCATGAACCCAAACCCTGCTCTGGCAGCCTTTTATAATATTATCATCCGTCTTATATTGTTCGTCTATCAAAGGCAATGATTTCCCCAGTTCTATCATGTACTCATAGCGCTGCATCCAATCATCGAACATAGAAAACTCGTCTACAATTTCTGCCTGAATTTCTTTAATGGTCATCTACAAATTTTAAGCAAAAATACGATAAGTATAAGTGGTATTCAATAGTTTATGACAATCCTAACAAGGGCTATTCCAACATTGCCATGGCACGTTTTACACCCTCAACAAAGACATTAACCTCTTCTTTGGTGTTATAAAAACTAAAACTTGCCCTTACCGTACCTGGAATTTTAAAGAAGGCCATAATAGGCTGTGCACAATGGTGACCTGTCCTGACTGCAATGCCGAGCTTATCCAAAATTAAACCTATATCATACGGGTGAATACCCTCTATATTAAAAGAAATGACCGCTGTTTTTTCTTTGGCGTTTCCGTAGATTTTTAATTCTTCTATTTTTAAAAGCTCTTGTGTGGCATACTCCAATAGCTCCTGTTCATATTGGGCTATGGCATTAAATCCAATGGCATTCATATAGTCCAATGCCGCACCAAAAGCAATTCCGCCACAAATATTGGGTGTTCCCGCTTCAAACTTGTGAGGGAGATCGGCATAGGTGGTTTTCTCAAAAGTAACCTCAGCGATCATTTCCCCTCCCCCTTGATAAGGAGGTAATTTATTAAGCCATTCTTCTTTTCCGTACAGAATGCCAACTCCTGTTGGTCCACACATTTTATGCGCAGAAACTGTGTAGAAATCCACATCTAGCTTTTGCATATCTGCCTTTATATGTGGAGCTGCTTGTGCACCATCAATCAAAACAGCGGCTCCGACTTTATGGGCTTCTTTTATAATTTTTTCAATAGGATTTACTGTTCCCAAAGCATTGGAAACATGGTTGCAAAAAACTACTTTGGTTTTATTTGACAGTAATTTATGGTATTCTTCCATGACCAATTCTCCATCTTGATTCATGGGAATCACCTTTAAGGCAGCTCCTGTTCGCTCACACAGCATTTGCCAAGGAACAATATTGGAATGATGTTCCATTGCTGAAACTATAATTTCATCTCCTTTTTTTAGGATTGATGAAAATCCATTCGCTACCAAATTGATACTATGGGTGGTACCTGACGTGAAAATTATTTCACAGGTCTTGGCAGCATTAAAATGTTTTTGAATTTTAACCCTCGCCTGTTCGTACACATCTGTTGCTTCTTGTGAAAGCGAATGTACTCCACGGTGAATGTTGGCATTGTAAGTACTGTAATAATCTACAATAACATCTATTACCTGCTGAGGTGTTTGTGATGTTGCCGCATTGTCCAGATATACCAATGGTTTTCCGTTGACCTCTCTGTTTAGTATTGGAAAATCTTTGCGAATAGCTTCTATGTTCAATGCTGTTTGTATCATATAAATTGGCTCTCACTCAACTTTACTCAATGACCTCGAAGAATAATAACCCGTTAAAGATCAAAACCCAAACGTACACCAAGTTTATTGGCAATCAGTTTATTGATTCTCGTTTTTAATTCTGGGATTTTTACACTAGCCAGTACATTATTGGCAAAGGCATACATTAATAAAGCCCTAGCTTCTTTCTTTGGAATACCTCTGGATTGTAGGTAGAACAATGCTTCTTCATCCAACTGGCCGATAGTACAACCATGGGAACACTTTACATCATCTGCAAAAATCTCCAATTGAGGTTTAGAATTGATGGTTGCCTTATCACTCATCAATATATTGTTGTTCTTTTGAAAGGCATTGGTCTTTTGGGCAATTTTATCCACAATTATTTTTCCATTGAAAACACCTGTTGATCTTTCGTCAAAAATACCTTTATAATCTTGGTGGCTTTCACAATTGGGCTCAATATGATGCACCAATGTGTGGTGGTCTACATGCTGTTTTTCCCCTATAATGGTAACTCCTTTTAATATAGAATCTATATGCTCCCCTTTTTGATAAAAATTAAGGTTATTACGTGTCAAATGTCCTCCAAATGAAAACGTGTGCACACTTACCACGCTATTGCTTTTCTGTGCGATATAAGTGTTGTCTATCAAAGATGATGTCTTGGCATCATTCTGTACCTTATAGTACTCTATAATAGTATTTTTAGCTGCAAAAATTTCAGTCACAGAGTTTGTGAATACCTCATTTTCCGTTAAACTTTGATGGCGTTCTATAATCTGCAGTTCTGCATTTTCCTCTGCAATAATCAAATTACGAGGCTGTAACATTAATGCCGCTTCATTCCCTGTAGAAAAGTGTACAATCTCTATAGGTTTTTTTGGCACTTTATTTTTAGGAATATAGATATAGGCCCCTTCTCTGCTAAATGCAGTGTTTAAAGTGGTCAATGACTCATCTTTAGACGCTACTTTATTAAAATATACATCTATAATTTGCTTGAACATTGGTTTTGTTAAAGCTGAGCTCATCAAACAAATATCAACGCCGTCATGAGTGGTCTCAGAAAGGTATGAGCTATAAATTCCATCAACAAATACAATTTTATAGGTATCTATTTCATGAAGAAAATACTTCTTTACATTCTTATACTCCAGAATGTTCTCTTGCTTGGGAAAAATGCTAAAGTCTTTCTTCTGCAAAGCATTAAGTGACGTGTATTTCCACGCTTCTTCTTTTTTAGAAGGGAATCCTTTTAACTCAAAATTCTTTAGTGCTTCCGATCTAATATCATGAACGGGATGTTCAACATCCACATTGTTTTCAAAAGCCAAGAAAGAGGAAACCAGTTTTTCTTTCAAATCCATCTTAATTCAGTTTTCAGTTGATAGTTTTCAGTTGGCAGAATTAAACTGCTTATACTGATACTGCCTACTTATTGTACAGCTGTTTCCTGTTTTAACCAATCATACCCTTTTTCCTCTAGCTCCAATGCCAATTCTTTGGTGCCAGATTTTACAATTTTACCATTGTGCAATACATGTACAAAGTCTGGGACAATATATTCCAACAATCTTTGGTAGTGCGTTATCACTATAATCGCATTGTCTTTATTTCTAAGTTTGTTTACCCCATTGGCCACAATGCGCAAAGCATCAATATCCAATCCAGAATCTGTTTCATCCAAAATGGCTAATTTTGGCTCTAACATTGCCATTTGAAAAATCTCCATTCTTTTCTTCTCTCCACCGGAAAAACCCTCATTTATGGAACGGGATAAAAATTTTCTGTCAATTTCTAAAAGCTCCGCTTTTTCACGAATCAATTTCAACATTTTACTTGCTGGCATATCTTCTTTCCCTTTAGCTTTTCGGGATTCGTTAATGGCCGTTTTTATAAAGTTGGTCACTGACACTCCTGGAATTTCTACAGGATATTGGAAAGAAAGAAAAATACCCTTATGCGCTCTTTCTTCTGGAGCCGAACCTTCTAAATCCTCTCCTTCCAATAAAACTTGTCCTTTGGTGATTTCAAACTCTTCCTTGCCAGCAATTACAGATGCCAAAGTACTTTTTCCAGATCCATTTGGGCCCATAATAGCATGTACTTCCCCAGCTTTGACCTCTAGGTTTATTCCTCTTAATATTTCTTTATCCTCTACACTGGCGTGCAGGTTCTTAATTTTCAACATTCTATATTACTTTAAATATCCCGGTGCCTTTGGCATTTTGTTAAAATCTTCTATTTGATGCTGTAAATATACTTTCGCATTCTTTTCTTTGGCAAAAGCCTCAAAAGCATCCATGCTCTTTAAAGTTTGTGCTACATCAAAATTAAAAATAGGAACTCTTTTATGTTCCCTATTTTCATATAAATGGTATAAATCTCCTGTCAATAAAGTCGGTCCATTTTCAGATAAGTTCAAATATAAAACTTGATGCCCTGGTGTATGCCCTGGCATGGATTTAATCACCACTGTACCGTCACCAAATACATCAAAATCTCCTTTAAGTTTTTGAATCTTTGTCAACTCTTTTATAGCGTCATAATTATCGGTGTTATTTTTTTGAGCATCCTCACTTGTTATATAATCATACTCTGTTTCTTGCACCAACCAAGTAGCATCTTTGAATACATTGGCAGGACCACTGTGGTCAAAATGTGTATGTGATAAGGCGATGTATTTGAAATCTTCAACCTTCATACCTATGGATTTCAATTGGTTCACAACTGAATCTTTTCTAGAAACTGTAAAATTACCATCAGAAGATGTAAAAGGCTTATCCAGACCCACCAATCCTTCTGGAAGACCAGCATCCCAAATTAAATTTCCGTCTGGGTGGCTGATAACATAAAAAGCATCTGCAAACTCTTTTGTTTGTCCATGATACGTTGTGTCTTGAGAAAATAATTCTAAATTATTCACTAAAACGGTTCCTCCATCAAAGGTATAGAGTCTTACTTCTGGTTTTTTTATTTCTTCAGAAGCAGCTATATTTTCTTTTTTGGTCTCTTTGCAGGCAAAGACAACTGCCATCATAGATATTACAAGTATATATTTCTTCATTTTTATTCTAATATTAACCTACAGAACCCTCAAGGCTTATTTCCAACAATTTTTGGGCTTCTACAGCAAACTCCATCGGAAGCTTGTTCAATACCTCTTTGCTGAATCCGTTTACAATTAGTGCAATGGCTTTTTCGGTAGGAATACCGCGTTGGTTGCAATAGAAAATTTGGTCTTCCCCAATTTTACTGGTGGTGGCCTCATGCTCTATTTGTGCCGTCTTGTTTTTGACTTCTATATATGGAAATGTATGTGCGCCACATTCGTTGCCCATAAGAAGTGAATCACATTGCGAAAAATTTCGAGCATTTTTAGCTCTACTACTTACTTGAACCAGTCCTCTATAACTGTTTTGTGATTTTCCAGCAGAAATTCCTTTAGAGATAATGGTGCTTTTTGTGTTCTTCCCAATGTGAATCATCTTAGTGCCAGTATCTGCTTGCTGATAGTTGTTGGTCACGGCAATGGAATAAAATTCCCCGATAGAATTATCCCCTTTTAAAATACAAGATGGATATTTCCATGTAATGGCAGAGCCTGTCTCTACTTGTGTCCATGAAATTTTTGCGTTCTTCTCGCAAATCCCCCTTTTGGTCACAAAATTAAACACCCCTCCTTTACCTTCTTTATTGCCAGGGTACCAGTTTTGTACCGTTGAGTATTTTATTTCCGAACCATCTAGGGCAATCAACTCAACAACAGCTGCGTGCAATTGATTTTCATCTCGTGATGGTGCTGTACAACCTTCCAAATAACTTACGTAACTATCTTCATCGGCAACAAGCAATGTTCTTTCGAACTGACCAGTTCCCGCTTGGTTTATTCTAAAATAAGTAGACAGTTCCATTGGGCAACGCACTCCTTTTGGAATGTAACAAAAAGAACCATCCGTAAAAACCGCTGAGTTCAAAGCAGCATAAAAATTATCTGTTTTTGGAACAACCGTGCCCATATACTTTTTTACCAATTCTGGATGTTCTTGAATTGCCTCAGAAATTGGCATGAAGATAATTCCCTTTTCAGCTAAAGTCTTTTTGAAAGTCGTTGCTACAGAAACAGAATCTACAACAATATCAACAGCGACATTTTGTAATTTCTTTTGTTCATCAATAGAAATTCCTAATTTTCGATACATTTCCAACAAATCGGGATCCACATCTCCAAGCGATTTATTAGGATCCGCTACTTTCGGGGCGGAATAGTAACTGATGTCTTGAAAATCTGGTTTTTCATAATGAACATTGGCCCATTCTGGTTCTTTCATTGTTTTCCATATACGAAAAGCTTCAAGACGCCACTCTGTCATCCAATTAGGTTCTTCTTTCCTTTTAGAAATGGCAATAACAATTTCTTCATTAAGTCCTTTTGGAAATGTATCAGACTCAATATCAGTATAAAAACCATATTCGTATTCTCTGGTTTCCAGTTCTTTTTTTAATTCGTCTTCTGTATACGCCATGTTCTTCTTCAATACTTTAATTGACAATACCCAATTAACAGGTTTAATTCTTAATTATAGAGAAAAACTTTCTCCACAACCACAGGTTCTTTGAGCATTGGGGTTGTTAAAAACAAAACCCTTCCCGTTTAACCCTCCAGAATATTCCAAGGTAGTCCCTACAAGATATAGGAAACTTTTTTTGTCCACAATAATGCGAACATCATTGTCCTCAAAAATCTTGTCTGTCTCCTCTTTTTTATCATCAAACTTCAATTCATAGGACAGACCGCTGCAACCACCACTTTTAACACCAACACGAACATAATCATTGTTAGCGTCAAAGCCTTCCTCTGCCATCATCATAATAACCTTATCCTTAGCTGTTTTTGATACTTTAATCATAATTGGATTAAGTCTAAATAGTTTACAAATATAGTGTATAAGTAGAGCTATATCCTATTTCCTAACATTATTATAACAAATAGGATAATAAGATTTTTCTATTGAAGTATAGAATATTGAAAAAAATAATCAGTAGTAGAATTGAATCCAGAATCTATGGCAAGAATCATTTACCAATAAAACAATAATAGCTGTTTGTTAAAATGTATTATCAAAAATGATAGTGCCATCAATTTTTTTGAATGAAACCTCATCAGAATGCATAGTGGATACCTTTAAGCTCATCGTGCGAATGGGAAAAATTCATATTATAAACAAAATTGTTGTTGATATATAATTCTCCCAGCCCATCTTTCATAACTAATTTAATTGACACCCAATCTGAAAAATCCACTCCTAATTTTGATGGGTCAGAATTTTTTCCATCCTCATCAAAAAGCGCTATTCGGGACACGCACCCTTTAATAGAAAGCGGAATCGCTATATAGACACTACACCAAATAGTAAATCTATATTGGTAAACTGACATATTCCCGACCCTTCACTAAACGTGTTTTTAAGGCGGGTTTCAAAAATAAAATTTTGAATGTTCAAGGCCTCCATGTCTGTCATATAGAAGTAATTCATCCAAGGCACTTTGGGTTGCATCGTCATGTTCTTGGCTTTCAGTTGTTCTTCAGAAATATACAGACTACCATCATTTCTAATAACTTCTTCTTTGGAAAAATAGACTGGCACTTCCTCTCCATATTCAGCCAAGGCCAACCATCCATTGGTTTTTATAAATAAATTATGCTCTTTAACGATGGTATCACGAACCACCAATTTTGCCTGAAAATATCCTGGGTGATAATAAATAGAACTATGCTTTTTATCTGATTTTGATACTTGGGCCTGTAATCTTTCATCCAAGGACTGTTGAATAAAAATAGTATCGTTGTCATCTGCTGCTGAAGCATCATAATCAAAAATTACAAAGTTGGGAACTCCTTCCCTAACCATTTTTTACTGCTAAATTGATAGTCTGTAAACACCAATGGTTCCAATCTGTTCTCTGACGCATTAAACTGGGACCAACCCCATAGAAACAAAAATGCGGTCAACACTCCCAATTTGGTCAAGCTACCAATCGGGACAAACGAAAGTGCTTGGCTTTTTCTTCTTGGTTGCAATTTGCTTTTATTCCTTTGGTCATTTTCAAAAGAACGCCAATTCTCAAATCCTATAAATTGGGCCAAGGCATCTAATGTTGTTATGGTGGGTTTGCTGGAGTATGAAATTTTGCCCCAAATTCTTTTAAGTGTGGCAACGCTCAACGTAACCTTGGTGTCTTTTTGTATTTTTTCGCTTAAATGCTTAAAATCCTTTGTGGTCCAGTTTTTACCTGAGCCCCAATTTAGCTTGTCCTCTATAAGGTTTAGACAGATTTTTATATGGGTTTCGTTAACATTCATTTTGCGAAATCACTATCAAAAATACAATTATTAATTTCCATTAAAAACTAAGGGTAGACCCTCTTGGGCAAAGAAGAAAACAATTTAAAAAATAAAAACCCAAAAAAGAGATTTGGACAAAACAAGTCTATACAAATTTGTTCAAAAGAAATATAAAAGCAGTTTTTTACTTCACCTTAACAACAACCATATCCGTCATCCCTTTACTGGGCACTTCTGGAATATCATTGCTTAAAGCTTCCCCAACCATAATGATGCCCCCATCTATACTTTCAATAGCATCAAAGGCATAATCCAAGTCTGAACCTCCAAAGGTTTTTTCCCAAACCAAATTCCCGTTAGAATCTGTCTTTATTAGCCAAAGGTCATTTTCACCTTTGTTTTCTGTAGCATCCCCATCAATACTTTTAGAGTTTCCCGCTATTATAAATCCACCATCTGAAGCTAGACTGACACTTTCCGCTAAATCAAATTCTGAACCTCCAAAAGTTTGTTCCCAAACCAAGTTTCCTGAATCATCTATCTTAATAAGCCAAACATCTGAAGCTCCATTGTTTTTGGAAATATCTACATCAGCACTAAACGTATTGCCCGTTATCACATAGCCATTATCGTCGGTTTTCGCCATGCCATAAGAAATTTCAATTCCTGTGCCTCCAAAGGATTTTTCCCAAACCAACTCGCCTGTAGCCGTTATTTTTACTACCCAAAAATCATAACTGCCTTTAGAACTGCTAATATCAAAATCATCACTTTCTGAAAAGCCTGCCAATACAAAACCCCCATCATTGGCCTCCACTACAGAATGTGCACGATCATTATTCGTGCCGCCAAAATACCTACGCCATACCAAGTTCCCTTGGGCGTCCAATTTTGTTCCCCAAAATTCGCCCACTCCATGGCGAGTCCAATAATTTCTTTTTCCAAAATTACCATCGCCCCCTGATTGGGTAACATCCAAAAAGCCGGCAAAGAAGAATCCCCCATCTGTGGTCTGTATTACATCATAGGAATGGTCATGGCCTGAAAAACCAAAACTATGTTCCCATTCTATTGTTCCTTGTGGGTCTAATTTTAGAATCCAATTGTCATGAAAACCTTCATTATTACTGCCATCACCATCAGCACTCTTAGCATAGCCCACAATGGCATAACCACCATCTGTGGTCTGTACCACACTTTGTCCTATATCATCATCACTGCCTCCATAGGTTTTGTTCCATTCTATATTTCCGTCTGCATCCAACTTTAGAAACCAGTAATCATTTACGGCTAAATCCTTGTCCGTGATATCACCATCTATACTGTTTGTGAACCCTAAAATGGCATAACCGCCATCTGTTGTTTCAATAATTTCTCTTGCGGTATCTTCACCAGAACCACCATAGTTTTTTATCCAATCTATTTCGCCAAGAAAAGTCACTTGATCATCAACTTGGTCGTCATCCTCATTTTTGGAACAGGAGAATAAACATAACATCGTTAAAAAAAATACTTTCCTTATCATGTTAATTTGATTTTTGGATGACAAACAAACCTGAGTTAATATCTCCTATAACAATTTTTCCGCTTTCAAAAAAAGGGAAAATACTCCAGACACCATTAAAAGATGCTGTGTTGTTACTGGGGAATGTATCAAAAAAACCTTCTTCTACTATGGTTTTTCCATCAATGCCAGAAATATCCAAGACCCGAATTCCAGCAGTATAATTTGCCAAGAAAAACTCTTCTCCTTTTACATATCCATTATGATCTATTGCTGCAGTTTCCCCTAAATAAGTAGTGTGTAATATGGGATTGTCCAAGTCTAATACATCAAAAACCAAGGTGCGTGAATCAAACCCAAAATTGATTTCATCCAACTCGTCCCCCAAAATAAAATAACGCTGGTCTTCCGTAAACCACCCTTGATGTGTATAACTAGTGTTGGAATATTGAATGGTTGTGATTTCTGTTGGATTATTCTTATCCGTAATATCCACTACTGCCACTTTATCTTCATTTGCACCAATAAAAATCTCTCTACCCGTATAATCTGTATCGGGTCCATTATATGTAATTACCTGAGCATCATGCGTATATCCGTTAGCGCCGTAGCCTCCTGCAGCTATTGGGTTTTCAGGATCTTGGATATTTATAAAATGAACACCTCCGCCAAAGGCATCGTTTCTATCAGTTCCTACTGCATAAGCAAAACCCGTTTCTTCATTAATCACAATATTATGTGCGTTACCAAAACCTGAATACTGCCCATCTGTATCAAAGGTTTCTGGTGGATTGGCAACATTACGCAATCTGGTCAGATCAAAAACCTGCATGCCATGTCCCGATGCTTCAGAAACAATAAAAGCATGGTCTTGATACACTTTAATATCTCGCCATGAACTAGAACTTGTGGCTGTTGGTAATTTCCCTAAATAGATTAAATTTTCACTATCACTAATGTCAACAAATGCAGTTCCATTATTCAGTCCCACCAAAGCATATTCCTTGTCTGTGGTAGTATCTGTCCAACCCCAAATATCATTTCCTGATGAAGCACTAAATCCGTTCAAAGAAATTCGTCCCAATAAATCAAAACCATCACAAGGGTAAATTCCTGCCATACCATTTTCACATGGAGTAATTCCAGAAACGGGGTCGTCAATTGATATTCCGTCGTCATCTATTATAACACCTCCAGAATCATCATTAGAACATGCGCTCACTAGGCCTAGTATACAGCTGGCAAAAAGAATTTTCCTTATTATTTTCATAACCGCTTCAATTTCTTTTTTTTATTTAAAGATAGAACATAAAAAATTCCTACTTATTTTTGCCCCATGTTAGAAGACAATAATACAGAAAGAACATCATTAGAAGAATTAGGTGAGTTTGAACTCATTAAACATCTCACCAAAAACTTTGCCAATCATAACAAATCTACCATAAAAGGTATTGGTGATGATGCTGCCGTGCTAGATTTTAATGACAAAAAAACGGTGATATCCACAGATTTGTTGATAGAAGGGGTGCATTTTGACCTCAGCTATATGCCATTAAAACATTTGGGATACAAAGCTGTTATGGTAAATCTTTCTGATGTCTATGCCATGAATGCCAAGGCTACGCAAATTACTATCTCATTGGCCGTATCCAACCGGTTTCCATTAGAAGCTTTAGAGGAATTCTATGAAGGTGTAGCGCTTGCATGTAAAATTTATAATGTGGATTTAATTGGTGGTGACACCACCTCATCCAACAAAGGCATGTTAATCAGTGTTACCGCCATTGGTGAAGCTGTAGAAGAAAACATTGTATATAGAAACGGAGCCAAACCCAATGACCTTTTAGTTGTCTCAGGAGATTTGGGAGGTGCTTATTTAGGACTGCAAATATTAGAAAGAGAAAGGGAAGTTTTTAAAGTAGACCCAAATAGCCAGCCAGATCTCTCCATGTATTCTTATCTAGTGGAAAGACAATTAAAACCAGAGGCCAGAAAAGATATTGTAGAATTGTTGTCCAAACTAGATGTACACCCAACTTCTATGATTGATATTAGTGATGGGCTATCTTCCGAGATTCTTCATTTGTGTGAACAAAGCAAGGTAGGTTGTAATTTGTATGAAGATAAAATTCCGTTGGACCCAACGGTAATCTCAACTTGTGAAGAATTTAAAATGGACAGTACTATTGTAGCTTTAAGTGGCGGTGAAGATTATGAATTACTTTTCACCATAGACCAAAAAGAATTCCCGAAAATAAAGGGCAATCCCAACTTAACTGTTTTGGGGCATATGACAGAGAAGAATGAAGGCGTCCACTTAATTTCCAGGAATAACTCTAAAATTCCAATTACCGCTCAGGGGTGGAATTCGCTCGCCAAAGCATAAAGTTTTATGCTACTTGTTGCTGATGATCAGCGGTAGCTCTATGTTTTTTATTAAAAATATCTTCGAGTGTATCGTTTATTTCTTGCAACTCTGGAGTTAATTCAGAAAGGTTACCTGTAACATCTGTAGTGACCTGCATGTGGCAATGAGCACATTTATATTCTTTAATGTGATGAGTGACTTTTTTGGAAACAATATACCTGTGACCAAAGATATTGCAAAAGAAAGAGCTTAGTTTGTTACTGTTGTGAGTAGTTGTTTTTCTCATAAGTAGGTAATTTAGTTTGGCATTGTTACGATTTGGAACCGCGATAATGCAATTTATACTTTAGGTTGAAATTTGTAAATATATTTTAATGAACGCTTTACTATTTTATCAACGCGGAGGAACTGCATTTTATTGAGTGGCCTGTACACTTTTTTTGTTTTTTTCGTTAAAAATCTTTTTTTTCGATGAACGGTGCGAAAAAACCGTCAATCTACCTGCGTAACAATATACAAATTTGTCCTATCTTTCCAAATATTTATTTTTATGGGTAAGCAAAAGGATACGCTTATAACTGCATTTGCGCTTTTTTCTCTTTTTTTTGGTGCCGGAAATTTAATATTACCCCCTTTATTGGGATTTAAATCTGGTGGTCTTTGGTGGCTGGATTTCCATTAATCTAAAAAAAGAAAGCGCAACCTATGAAGAAAAAAAACTTATGATTTCCCGTGCCGGTTGGCTGGCAGGCTTGGGTCTCTTTCTTATTTACACAGGGTTAATTTTAACCGGAGCATTGAACAGTACCAGTTTTTATGTTGGGATTTCTAGAACCGGACTGCTCTCTGGAATAAGTACTAAAGCTCTTGGCAATACGGCCAATCTATTTTTAAGCATCTTAGTGGCATTAGCCTGTTTTACCACAGCGATCGGTATTGTTACAGGTACGGCCGACTTTGTAAAGTCACGATTTAAAGATTCACAAAAAGCATATATCCTGACCGCTATATTGGGTTGTGTGTTGGGTGTGGTCATGGGACAGTTTAATGTAGAGTACATTATTGCTTTTGCTGTGCCCGCTCTCATGTTTATTTACCCCATTACCATTGTATTGATACTTCTAAATGTAATACCAGATATTTACGCTTCTCCCTTGGTTTTTAGAACAGTCATTATAACCACCATTCTTTTTAGTGTTCCAGATTTTTTGGACAGTATTGGAATTTCTATAATTCCCGAAGGGAAGATTTTTTCTTGGATTCCCTTAAGTGAATTTCAAATGGGTTGGATCTTACCTGCTTTAGTTGTTTTTGCTTCCGTTAATATTTTGAAAAGAAGTAAGAAAGTTTAAGAATGAGCTTGTTATTTGGCTGTCAACTTTTTTACTTCCTAAACAAAGAACATTTCCATATCCTTTGACCAATCCATTGCTCTAAAACTTACATCTGTTCAAAATTCCCTAGGGATTTATGTATACTACTCGTTGTGCATTAATGAAAAACATGAAGATAACTTATGCGTACAAGTTGTCTTCATGTTTTTACTCTATTAGACCCCAATAAGAATCTCGCAAAAAAGATGAGATGAAAAATGATTCATTGATCAATTATATTAGTTGTTCCATGAAAAAAATAGTATTCCTGTTAATTACAGCATGTTGGTTTGGCCAACCCGTTTTTTCACAAGAAAACATTCGTTCAAAAAAGTTTATAAAAGAGATAGCGGACAGGGTAAATGAATATCAATACAGTCATTTTTTAAAATACTCCAACAACAATTGGGTAAGAGGTGCACGTATTATACAGGAGTAATGGCCGTTTATCAATCTACTGGTGATAAAAATTATCTGGATAAATGTATGGCATGGGGGAAGAATTAAAATGGGAGATTCCCCATAAAGAAGCAGGTGTTTACGGAAACGGTTTTTATTCCATG
Source organism: uncultured Flavobacteriaceae bacterium (assembly GCA_964398035.1). Classification (GTDB taxonomy): domain Bacteria; phylum Bacteroidota; class Bacteroidia; order Flavobacteriales; family Flavobacteriaceae; genus Saonia. The sequence continues at coordinate 25,190 of CAYNLI010000006.1, forward strand.
GCGTGGGGGCAAATATGAATGGAATGCTAAAATGAGTACATGCTAGAACCTATAATTGCTTATATAACGGACTCTACTTACGCCAATCCTGTTTCCGACCCTTTAAATGGTATTATAAATGCGGGATTGCGTTTTATTAATGGTCTGTATACCTCCCCGCTCGCACTTGTCATGTTGAACAAAATTACCGGAGAAGAAAAATATCTGGATTGGATGGATGCCTGTTTCTGGGATATTTATGGTGCTTTATTTGATAATGAAGAAGGGCTGTTTTATAGAGATGCCAGATATAAAAAGGGTTTCAAGGTATAATAGCAGAAAGATATATACGTCCAGATTCTATTCCCCATGCAGAAGCCAGAACAACTTTTATGTATCAAGAAACAGAGCAAGGCAAAAGGGTATTGTGGTCTAGAGGAAATGGTTGGGTTTTTGGTGGCATCACCAGAATATTGAAATACATGCCAAAAGACCATGGTAATTATGAAAGATACAAGGCCTTGTTCATTAGAATGGCCAATGAACTAAAAAAACGGTAACAAGCAGACTGGTTCTGGCGTCCAAACTTGGCGAATCCCAAAGATTATGACCTTAAAGAAAGTAGTGGCACAAGCTTTTTACGTACGGCATAACTTGGGAAATAAACAATGGGATACTTCCTCGTAATAAGTTTTTGCCAGTTGTTGAAAAATCCTGGCCAGCACTTGTCTCTATAATCAGTGAAGAAGGAATTGTACAATGTGCGCAATTATCAGCAGGTGCTCCTTATCAAGTTAAACAGAAAGATACTAGTGAATATGTAACGGGCATGTTTTTGCTTGCCACCAGTGAACTGTACAAATTATGGGAATGATTTTGGTGCTTTACTAGTTTTTGTTTTGGTAAATGTGTTCAAGAAAAAGAAAGTTTATTTATTTGGTCGGGATAAGAAAAACAGCAGGCATTAATGCCTTAATTTTTCAGCTTGCAACTGACCTTATTTTTATATTCCTGTTTTAAGACTTAATCCATTATTTTTCAGTTCCATTAATAGTGTAATCTTAAAATTTCATAAAATACTTTCCTTCTTCAATTTTATAAAATGTAAGTTTATCACTACCATATTCTTCAAGCGTTTCTAAAGACACAGGTTCATATTTTTTTAACGCTCCACTTTTTTCAAGTTTTCCCTTTAACCATATTCCAAATATTTGCAAACTGTCTTTTGAACGAATATTTTTGAAATAATCTCCTTGAGTTCGCATTGGAATTATATAACCATCATCTGTGTAGGCTAAGAAATTTCCTTTTGGATAGAATTGCTGAGAATTTAAATCATTACTAGCAATCAATTCAATTTCATACCAAGGTCTTGGCTTTGTTTTTCCACTTGAACGACTCCATCTACCTTTTCCGAAATAAACATTTAAATTTGACTTTTCTTTTTCCGCTACTCTATCAAGAGGAAATACAAATTCTGAAAGTTTTTCTGTTGAAATTGTAGCAGGGTTATATTTTTTAAGACTTGTCCAAAGATTTTCTACCTTATTTAAGATAATTTTTTCCTTTCCGGGAACAGTTATTTCTGCCTTGTCAATTGATAAGGAGTAATTAGGTGAATATAAGTCATTTAAAAAACTAACTAAGTCCGTTTTTTGTTTGTTGTCTAAAATAGGTACTGTACACTCAATATTTCCTTTTGTCCCACTTGCAGAAAAATTTGAAGACCCAACATATAAGTTTGAAACATCTTCTTTGTCAAATTGATAAACCTTTCCGTGATACCTTCTCCCATTTGTTACATATACACCAGAATGCTCATTGTGAGCTTTTAATGATTCATTAAGTTTGGTTACAGCATTAAGCTTTTTTTGACCTAAACCTTCGTAGAAGGCCATTCCTAAAAGTAAACGAGAAGTACCGCCTTCTTTTGCAATTTTTATGAATGATTTTTCAAATGAATTAATTACATCTAGCGAAGCATAGCCAGAAGCAATTGTAACATTTTTAGAAGAAGCGAATTCTTTATCTAATACAGAACGAAATTGCCCACCGTATTTATCTACATTAGTGTACATTGATATTCACTTTGACATTTTCTAAAAATAATTTAATATGCTTTGCAAAAGGCAAAATACCAGATGGAGGAACTGAATTTCCAATTTGCTTTCTTACTTCTGTAATTGTTCCTTCAAATATGAAGTCATCTGGGTAACCAAATAATCTTGCTCTTTCACGATTTGTAAGTGGTCTAGGTTCTTCATAATGATAACCCCAAGTTCCACCGCCACCACTAGCTATAATTGTTGTTGATGGTTTATCTGGATGTAATCTCCTATATACGTGAGAAATCATTCCTTTTACATAATGAGGAGAATCTTTAGGAATATTTGTGAAATTACCGCCAGGAGGAATTAGTTTTAACTTTTCTATTGTACTATTTTGAATATTTTGATGTTCATTGTTATACTTAACTTTTTTAACGCCTTTAAGAGCTTCTTTTGATGATAAATAATTATTTGAATCTCTAGTTGGAGAAGGAATGTCAAAATACTGTTCTACATCTTTCCTTATTCCAATTATTAAAACACGTTGTCTAACTTGAGCAACACCATATTCTGCAAAATTTATTAAATGTGGTGTAGTATTATAACCGTGCTTACCTGTCGCTGAAAAATCTTCCATTATTTGTTTAATGGCTTTTTTCTTATTTGCAGTAAGAATACCTTTTACATTTTCCGCAATAAACATTAATGGGTTTTTTTGAGAAACTATTTCAACAAAATTTTGATACAAATTCCCTCTATCTGTATCTATTCCACCTCGTTTCCAAATCATAGAAAAGTCTTGGCAAGGAAATCCTCCAAGTATTAGATCAGCATCAGGAATTTGAGAATAATCTAATTTTGTTATATCTCCATCTACAATATGGTTTCCTATATTTTTCGCATAAGTTTCGCACGCCCTAGTTTCAATATCATTTGCCCATTTGATATTAAAACCAGTTTGATGAAATCCTAAATCCATTCCTCCACATCCAGAGAAGAGAGAAATTACATCTATTTTTTCTTTCTCTTTTTCTTGGTTCTTATTGTTATCAATAGGAGGAGAGTAAATTCTTAACTGTGGTTCTTTTGCTGTATTAATATTTTTTAAATCATTTATTAATGTAGGCATAGTTAATTTTGTGTTGAATGTGATTTAAAAATATTTAAAACTCTCTATACGGAGCGTCTAAAAACTCATTTGCTTCTGGTTCCAAAAATTGAGCGGTCTTATTGTCCCAATGTAAGGTCTTGTTGGGAAAGCGCCCTGCAATAACTCCCAAAAGTATGGTTTCTGTAAGCCTTGCCGCATAAGAGAAAGGTGCAGTACATTCATCTTTTCCTAAACAGGTATCCACAAACTGGTGATAGTGCTTTTTACCTTCCGAAGCGTAGTTGCGAATGGGTTCGCCCATATGGTGCTCTTTGGATATTTTGGCAATCTCCTTTGATATATCAACATATTTTCCATCCACAATTAATTTGGGCAATTGCATAAAATGTGGCAACAAGAGACGTCCTTTTTCCCCAATGAACATGGCACCTTGTTCGGGCAATTCGCCCTCTCCGGCCACTTTGGCGTCCAAGGATATTTTATCTTTTACGCTCTGCTCTTTTCCTTGTTCCTTGTCCATGGCCTTGGAGCCAGGAAGCACAAGGTCTTCGTGGGCGGTTGGCATGCCTGGGCCGTCGTACCAAACCCATTTTAGGGTTTCGGCAGTATGCTTTGTTCCAGGAAATTCATAGGTCACCATATTTTGCTCTGGAAAACCAAAACCTGTTGGTTTTCTACAATTGTTTGTTATGGTTCTAGGAACATCCAGCTCCAAAGCGTTGTATGGTGTATCAAAAATATGCACGCCCATATCGCCCAGCGTTCCACAACCGTAATCCAAAACTTTTCTCCAATTTCCTGGGTGGTAAGATCCTTCTTTATAAGGTCTTTCAGCTGAAGTTCCCAACCATAGGTTCCAATCCAGATTTTCTGGTACTGGATCACTTCCCTCTGGTGCAGGACCATCATAACCCCAGTTTTTTGGAGACCATGCCCTAACACACTCTACTTTTCCAATAATTCCAGATTGTATCAATAGGGTGGCCAATTTATAATCATAAAAAGAATGTACTTGAATGCCCATTTGGGTCACCAAATTCTTATCGGCAGCCAATTTTCGCATTGCTCTGGCTTCGGTCACATGATGCGTCAAAGGTTTTTGACAGTACACCGCTTTTCCCATTTCCATGGCCATCATAGAAGCCGGTGCATGGGTGTGGTCCGGTGTGGAAACAATTACAGCATCAATTTCATTTCCCATTTCAGCAAAAAGCAACCTGTAATCGGCAAATGTTTTTGCATTTGGATGTAATATTTTTGCTGCGGCCAGTGCATTGGTATCTACATCACAAAGAGCGACAACATCCACCAAATCATGTGAAGAAATAGCTTTTAGGTCTTCTCCTCCCATATTTGAAACCCCAATATGTGCGGTTCTTAAACGTTTATCTTTTGTCATTGACCAAATAGATGTTGGCAATAAAGCTACTGACGCCAATGCGGCGGTGCTTTTAAGAAATTCTCTCTTTTTCATATTCTTTCAGTTTATTTGCTTGATATCAAAGCATGTGAAGTTAGCTGATTTGCGGTTAATAGTCAAACTAAATAATTTATGACATTTCCCTTATATCCTCCAAAATAGATTCTACATATTAATCTTTATGTCTGAGTAAGAGTTTTTCCTTTTGGGGAGCTAGAGGGGCTTTTTCATCAACTCCTCGATCTCTTCCACTTCAATAGGGATATTCTGCATTAAATTAAAGGGTGTTCCTTTTTCTTGTATCACTACATCATCTTCTATACGAATGCCCATTTTTTCCTCCGGGATGTAAATTCCAGGTTCTACAGTGAAAACCATATTAGCTTTCATCTCCGTTTTTAACGCACCATAATCATGAGTGTCCAACCCTATATGATGGCTGGTGCCATGCATAAAGTATTTTTTATAGGAGGGCCAATCCTTGTCTTCATTTTGCACATCGGCCTTGTCCAACAATCCCAATCCCAATAATTCCGAAGTCATTACTTTGCCCACTTCTTTGTGGTATGCCGCCCAAATGGTTCCAGGAAGCAACATATTGGTGGCTTCATTTTTTACTCGGAGCACAGCTTCATACACCTCTTTTTGGCGTTTGGAAAAAGTTCCGTTTACGGGTATTGTCCGCGTCATATCACTGGAATAATTGGCATACTCAGCAGCAACGTCCATCAGCAATAAATCACCATCCTTACATTGGTTGTTATTCTGAATGTAATGCAGCACATTGGCATTGTTTCCTGAAGCAATAATCGGTGTATAGGCAAACCCCTTGGAACGATTTCGTACAAACTCATGCAAATACTCCGCCTCTATTTCATATTCCCAAACATTGGGTTTTACAAATTCCAGAATACGCTTAAATCCTTTATTGGTAATGTCACAGGCCTGTTGTATCAACACCAGTTCTTCTGGTTCTTTTACACCGCGGATCTGTTGTAGAATAGGATTGCTCTTTGCCCATTTATGGGCCGGAAATTTTTGCTTGCAATCTATGATAAATCGGTCTTCCCGAGTTTGTGTCGCAACCGATTGCCTATAATGCTCATTGGTGTTAAAATAAATGGTGTCCGCTTCTGTCATCAAATCAAAAAACACTTTGTCAAAATTGGACAGCCAATAAATAGTCTGTATTCCAGAAACTTCTGTAGCTTTTTCTTTGGTCAGTTTTTCACCTTCCCAAACTGCAATATGGGCATTGGTCTCTCTCACAAATAAAATCTCTTTGTGCTTTTGATCCAAAGCGTCTGGGAAAAGCAATAAGATAGATTCTTCCTGATCAGCGCCACTTAGGTAGAAAATATCCCTATGCTGTTCAAAGGGAATGGTGCTATCCGCACTAATGGGATATATATCATTGGAATTAAAGATTGCAATACTTTTGGAACTCATTTGGCTCACAAACTTCTTGCGGTTCTTAATAAAAAGCTGGTTGCTTATCTGTTGATACTTCATCTGTGATTTTATTTGCCCTTTTATGGTTTGATGTAATGTGCCAATAAACATCTTGATTGATTCCCCAAGAATTGTTTTGGCTCAATTCATAAAATTTTAGGTTTCACCAAAAATAATGAATACCATAAAAAAAAGCTACCTAAAAATTACTTCATTCAAACCGATAGAGGGAAAACGGATGATTAAGCTCTCTAGAGAGCTTAATCAATTATAAATCTATTCTCTAGTTTGGTCATGGCTATTTTTAATAGGGCAGGTTTACATCTAATTTTAGAAAATGCCGAGAAGGAAATGTAACGGTAAAACATTAAGGCACAATACTAATTTTACCGTTTTGAATGGTAAGCGAAGTATGTTTAACTTAGCGCACATAATCAAACAAAGGAATGCCTACTTTAAAGCAAATTTCCAAGGACCTTAATGTTTCTATAAGTATTGTTTCTAGAATTCTTAACGGAAAAGCCAAGGAGTTTAGAATTAGTGATGCCACCGTTGACATTGTTTTAAAACATGCCAAAAAAATTGGTTATGCCCCTAATTTAATAGCTAAAGGGCTACAAGCTTCCCAAACATTTACTTTGGGCTTAATGGTACCGAATATAGCAAATTCATTTTTTGCCGTTATGGCCAAAAACATTGAAAAGTGGGCCTTCAAAGCTAGCTATTCCATTATTTTGGTAGATTCTGATGAAAGCGTTGAAATTGAGAAACAACAGGTGAACAACATGCTGGGGCGTAAAGTGGATGGCATTATCATTGCTCCTGTAGGAGACTCGTACCAACATTTCTCAAAAATTGTAAAACAAAGAATTCCATTGATTTTTGTGGACAGATATTTTACTGAATCGTCCATTCCATATATTACTTCTAATAATTATCAAGGATGTTATGATGCTACAAAGCATTTAATTAAAAAGGGGCATTCACGCATTGGTCTTATATGCGGCAACAATATCAATGAGCTGGTTCAAGAAAGAACCAAAGGATATCTTGATGCACATAAGGATAGTGGCGTTCCCATTTTTCAGGAATTGACAATTGGAAACACCTTCAGTATTGAAAATGGTTTTGATAGCACCAATAAATTACTTCAATTGGATCAACCTCCCACATCCATCCTAGCTATGAACAATTTAATCGGTTTTGGGGTATTACAAGCCATACACAAACGCAATCTTAGCATTCCAAGCCAGCTTTCTTTGATTATTTTTGATGACCATCCTTACCTTTCACTTCTTAGTCCCTCCATTTCTGCCATTAAACAAGACTCAGAAAAAATAGGTGAAATGGCAGTAAAGGCCATTTTAAAAGAAATAAATAGTGAGTCGGACATTCAATCCATTCAAATCCCTACAAAATTAATACTTCGAGATTCTGTTTTTAAGCTGAATGCATAACCCATAATTTGGTTCGAGCTATTTTTTATTTTGGCTGTTGGAGGTTTTTTTATATATTGCACAAACGTTTGTGCAAAACTATGCTCACCAATTCAAAAATTAATTTCCATGTATATTATTGAAAATTATTCCGTTGCCGTATTTCTCTGTTTAATAACCATGCTGTGTTGGGGTTCATGGGCAAATACACAAAAGTTGTCCAGTAAAAAATGGTCTTTTCAACTTTTTTATTGGGATTATTCTTTCGGTATATTTCTTATTACCATCTTCCTTGCATTTACATTAGGTTCTAACGGAGAAGAAGGCCGCTCATTTTTGGTTGATCTTAATCAGGCAGAAAACACATATTTAATTTCGCCAATTTACTATTGGTCATCGCTATTGACCTTACAGGCATGGCCATAGCCTTCCCTATTGGTATTGGCATTGCTCTGGTGCTTGGAGTAATGATCAACTATATAGATACTCCTGAAGGGGATCCAATCATATTGTTCAGCGGTGTTCTTTTTATTATGGCCGCCATAATTTTAGATGCAATTGCTTATAAGAATATTCTTAGATCCAATAAAAGAACCCCTGTAAAAGGAATTGTGATCTCATTACTGGCAGGTATTGCCATGGGCTTCTTTTATAAATATGTGGCACAATCCATGGCCTCGGATTTTGTGGCTCCTGAAATAGGGAAACTTACTCCCTATACTGCCCTGGTTGTTTTTTCAGTAGGTATTTTACTTTCCAACCTTCTATTTAACACCCTTAATATGTACAAGCCAATTGTGGGAACTCCGGTTACGTACAAGGATTATTTTTCCATGGGGACGCCCAAATTACATCTTATTGGCCTTTTAGGAGGAAGCATTTGGGGCATTGGCATGTCATTCAGTATTTTGGCATCTGAACAGGCCGGACCCGCAATTGCATATGGTTTGGGCCAAGGAGCTACCATGGTCGCAGCACTTTGGGGTGTATTTATTTGGAAGGAATTAAAGGATTTGCCTAAATCTAAAAATTGGCTCATTACGGCCATGTTTCTTTGTTTTATCATAGGTCTGGGCCTTATTATTTATTCAAAAGTAGCATAGTATGGAATTACTGGTTGTTGGCAGCTCTAATATGGACATCATAATATCCTTACCCAGAATACCCGCCATTGGGGAAACCGTCCTAGGCGGAAAATCAAGTATGGCCTTTGGTGGAAAAGGAGCCAACCAAGCCGTATCTGCACTTAGGGCCGGTGGCAACATTACTTATATTGCCAAGGTCGGTGACGATTTGTTTGGCAAGAATATGATTGCACATTTTAAAAAGGAAGGTTTTAATACAGCTCTTATCTTAATAGATGATAAGGAGCCAACAGGTATCGCACAGATATTCGTATCCGAAAATGGGGAAAACTCCATAGCAGTTGCTTCAGGTGCCAATATGCAATTAATGCCATCTGATTTGGTTCCCCATAAGGATTTGATTCAAAATGCCAAAGTGATATTATTACAATTGGAAACGCCAATGGCAACCATTGAATTTATTACAAAAATGATTCAAAACAGTGATGTGGACTTAATTTTGAACCCTGCTCCTGCTCAACCATTAAGCACCTTTTTATTAAGCAAGATTTGGTTGTTGACCCCAAATGAAACAGAGGCAAGTTTTTTAACAGGTATATCGGTTATTGATATAGCCACAGCAGAGAATGCAGCGGCGATCCTACTTCAAAAAGGAGTGCAAAATGTGTTGATTACCCTAGGAGAAAAGGGGTGCCTTTTATCTAATGAAAGTGGCACACGCCACTTCTCTGCTTTTACAGTAAAAGCTGTGGATACCACGGCAGCGGGTGATGTGTTCAACGGAACCCTTGCAGTGGCCATAACCAAAGGAGAATCATGGGAAAATGCCATTCGTTTTGCAGCGGCAGCGGCAGCGCTATCCGTTACCAAAGAAGGGGCGCAACCATCCATTCCCCATAAATCAGAAATAGAACATTTTCTAAGTACATTTAAACCATAAAAATGAAACTATCTTCCCCCTTTTTTTTATTGACATTTCTTGTACTCTTAATTTCTTGTAAGGAGGAAGCAAAAAAAACACAAGATGCCGTAGCTAATTCATTGAAAGACCCTAACCTTACCTATGTGCCCTATTCCCCCAAACCAACCGATCAAACAATATCACGTGCAGATTATGCTGAGAAACTCTATGGCTTTTGGTTGGCGCAATGTATTGCCAATTGGACCGGGTTAGTAACTGAAATGGATAAAGTAGGTAATATTGGTGAGACCAAAACAGGGGCTTTTTATACCATGGAAGATTGGGGAACACCAGATTTGCCCAATATTTGGTCTAAAGAACCAAGTGACCTGTCCAAAAATATAGATTTTGTCTTCAAAGGTGAGAACGAAATTTGGGGTGCCGATGATGACACGGATATTGAATATATGTACCAACATTTACTACTGACCAATAAGACAAGTATGTTAACAGGTGAACAGATACGTGATGGTTGGTTAAAACATATGAAACGCGAGGAAGAAAACTATTTGTGGGTTGCCAATCAACGTGCCTTGGAATTAATGTTGAATGGCACCATACCACCAGCAACCAGCGACCCCCAAATCACCAAAGACACCATCTATGACAATTACCATGAAATGATCGATGCGCAATTGACAACTGAAATATTTGGTTTTTATGCGCCTTCCAGACCAGATATTGCCCTAAAACTGGCCAAAATGCCCATTCAGACCACTGCCCGTGAAAATGCCCAATGGATATCAGAATTCTATGTGATCATGTACTCCTTGGCATCAAAAGCAGGTCCTTCCCTTTCCAAAAAAGAGCAGATTTTGTGGATGGCCAACATAGCAAAAGAACATCTTCCATCTGGTTCTTACTCCGCAAAAATGTACGCTTTTGTTAAAAGTCAGTATGACAAGAGTATCCCTTGGGAGCAAGCCCGAGATGCAGTTTATGAAAGGTATCAGGTACAACAACAAGATGGTTATACCATAACTTCCAAAAATATTTTCTGTAATGGTTGCTTTGCTGGAGGCATTAATTTTGCCTCAAGTATTGTAAGCCTTCTTTACGGTGAAGGGGATTTAAAGAAAACTATTAAAATAGGCACTTTGGCCGGTTGGGATTCTGATAACCCTACAGCTACTTGGGGAGGTCTTTTGGGTTTTATGTATGGAAAAAAAGGGGTAGAAGAAGCATTTGGCCGCAAATTTTCTGAAAAGTTCAATATTCACAGAACCCGGGTCAATTTTCCAAATGACGGCCTAGACAATTTTAACCAAATGGCCAAAAATGGGGTGTATATTATTGACCGTGTAATTCAGGAACAAATGGGCGGCGGTATAGACCTTATGAAGAATGTATGGTACATTCCAAAAACTGAAATACAAATTCCAATTGGAGAATAATTCCATTATGATGAAAAAAATCACTTAGCTTGCTTTTATCTTGTAAGGATACCAAAAAAGAGCAGGCTCTTACATCATCTATACCAAAAATAGATGTGGTTTTTGATTCCGATGCCAATAATGAATTGGATGACCAGCATGCTTTGGCGTATTTGTTTTCCAATAAGGGACCTTTTTGATATTAAAGCGATTACCGTGAATGACACACAAAGTGGTGGAGATATCAATGAGCATTTCAATGAAGCGGAACGCATTATGAAACTGTTCAATGTAAATGATGACATTTCTTTGCTCAAAGGCGCCAATAAGTCGTTTGTCTCAATTGAAAAGAATGTAACCAATCCCAATTTTGACGGTTATGCTTCCGTAGATTTTATAATTTCTGAGGCTCAAAAACATAAAAAAGAAAAACTAGTAATAATGGCGGTTGGTAAGTTGACCTATATGGCCTTGGCACTTAAAAAAGAACCTTCAATAGCCCAAAACATTAGATTGGTATGGCTGGACGCCAATTATCCAGATTCTGGTGAGTATAATCTAGAGAGCGATATTCCCTCTATGAACTATGTATTGAACACCACTGTTGAATTTGAAATGGTGACCGTTCGTTATGGAAAACCATCTGGTACAGACATCGTTAAAGTCACCCAAAAAGAGGTAGGCCAAAACATGCCCGGGACTTGGTCCTAAAATTGACCAACCCATAATAGGAAGGCATGGTGGGGAATTCTTCAACTTTGGGAAGATTACTCTGTAAACCTTTTTACACATATAGATTATCATGGCGACCCACCTTCTAGGTCACTTTTTGACATGGCTGCTGTGGCCATTGTCAAGAAGCCAAAATGGGTGAAAGCCAAAAAAAATTCCATGTCCAACAATGATTGATGGAAAATGGATAGACCAGCCTAATAATCAAAGAAAAATCATCCTTTGGGAGTATTTTGAAAAGGATGCAATACTTGTTGGTTTTTATGCGAGTTTAAAATTGGACTAAACAGGTCATCTTCATTAATTTTTGTATCCTACAAAGATCTTTCTATCTTACACAAAAGTCACCTTCATATGAAAATTTTGATCTTTGTTTTTTTTGGATTAACCTTAACCCTCTATGGTCAATCGAACCCTACTCCGCACAAAAAAATTCAAGAAGCCTTACACCAAAAACAAACCATGGCAGAAGGCTCTTTAGTAAAAAATATTCCGTTGGCCAATATAGGTCCAGCTGTTATGAGCGGACGTGTGGTGGATGTGGATGTAAACCCCAAAAATCCAATTGAGTTTTATGTGGGCTATGCCTCTGGTGGGCTTTGGTATACAAACAACAACGGCACATCTTTTACGCCTATTTTGGATAGTTCGCCAACCCAAAATGTTGGGGACATTGCCGTGGATTGGACATCTGGAACTATTTGGGTGGGCACAGGAGAAAATAACTCTTCTCGTTCTTCTTATGCAGGTATTGGCATTCTAAAATCTACAGACAAGGGCAAGACATGGCAAAATATGGGATTGGAAGATTCTCATCATATTGGTCGTATTTTAATCAATCCAAAAAATCCAAATGAAGTAGTGGTCGGTGTAACTGGGCATTTATATTCTTCAAATGCCGAACGTGGTGTTTACAAAACCATTGATGGCGGTACCACATGGAGCAGAACCCTTTTTATAAGCAATGATACCGGAATCATAGACATGGCCTTTGCTCCAAACAATTTCAACATTCAATATGCCGCAGCATGGGAAAAGAATAGAAAAGCATGGGATTTTGATGGTAGTGGCACAGGATCTGGAATCTATAAAAGTATTGACGGCGGTAGTACTTGGACAAAATCTTCAACTCCCAAAAGTGGATTTCCAACAGGTATAGGTGTAGGAAGAATAGGTCTTGCCGTTTTTGATGACAATACGGTTTATGTGGTACATGACAATCAGTTTAGAAGAGAGAAAAAGAAAGATGATGATGAAAAATCTGATGGTCTACAAAAAGACGACTTTAAGTCCATGAGTACCGATATGTTTTTAAAATTGGATGATAAAAAACTGAACGACTATTTAAAAACCAATGGTTTTCAAGAAAAATATAAGGCAGACAATATAAAGAACATGATTCGTGATGGTGCTATAAAACCTATTGAGCTTTCAAAATACTTGGAAAACGCGAATACCTTATTGTTTGACACCCAGGTCATTGGTGCTGAAGTGTACCGAAGTGATAATGCCGGTGGCAATTGGACAAAAATGAACGAAGATTATATAGATGGCCTTTTTTATAGTTATGGCTATTATTTTGCACAGATTACTGTAGACACATCTGATAAGAACAATCTTTACTTGGCAGGTGTACCCCTTATTAAATCTAAAAATGGTGGTAAAACCCATGAATCCATAAATGGGGACAATGTCCATTTGGACCATCATTCTCTTTGGGTGAACCCAAAAATGCCTGGGCATTTGATTAACGGAAATGATGGTGGAGTAAACATTTCGTATGATGATGGCGCCACATGGATTAAGAACAACTCACCTTCTGTAGGTCAGTTTTATGCTATTAATATTGATCATGAAAAACCATATAATGTATATGGGGGTTTACAGGACAACGGGGTATGGAAAGGTGCTCACAATACCAAAACCAATGACCGATGGCTCCATACTGGACATAATCCTTGGAAGTCTATCATGGGTGGTGATGGGATGCAAATACAGATTGACAAAAGAAATTCTGACATTGTCTATACTGGATTTCAGTTTGGAAATTATTTTAGATTGAATCTGGAAAATGAAAAAAGAACCCGTATTCAGCCCAAACATGAGCTGGGAGAAGAACCATACCGTTTTAATTGGCAAACCCCTATTTTACTTTCTGACCACAATCAGGATATTCTCTATTTGGGCAGCAATAAATTACATCGTTCTTTAAACCAAGGCAATGATTGGGAAGTAATTTCCAATGATCTTACGCAAGGCGGTAAACAAGGAAATGTGGCCTATGGCACGTTAACAACTATTTCGGAATCTCCCTTTAAATTTGGGTTGATCTATACGGGTAGTGATGATGGCTTAGTGCATATCACTAAAAATGGAGGCGGAAATTGGGAACTGATCTCGCAAAATATTCCTATTTTAAAAAACAAAGCTAGCTTGTGGGTAAGCAGGGTGGCAGCATCAAAGCATAAAAAAGAACGCATATATGTAACTTTAAATGGCTACCGATCAGATGATTTTACATCCTATGTGTATAGGAGCAATGACTATGGGGAAACATGGAAAAGTATTGCGAACAATATTCCTGCATCTCCTGTAAATGTAATTTTAGAAGATCCTGAGAATGAAAATCTTTTATTTGTGGGAACAGACAATGGCCTTTATGTTTCTTTTAATCAAGGGTCTTCCTGGGAGGTTTTCCAAAATGGAATGCCCAATGTTGCCGTTCATGATCTGGTGATACAACCTGAAGCTAAGCATTTATTGATAGGGACTCATGGCCGTAGCATTTACAAAGCAGATATTTCTAAACTACAAGAAACCTCTTCTGATTTAATGGCAGAAAATCTGTTTGTTTTTAATATTGATGACATAAAACATTCTACAAGATGGGGTAGTTCCTATAGTCCATGGGGCAAACCCAACACTCCAGGTCTAGATGTAACTTTTTATACATCCAGAGCAGGGCAATTTATTGTTAGTATACAAACTATGAACGGCACTGAAGTAAGTTCAACATCCATTGATGCAGATAAAGGCTTTAATATACTTTCTTACGATGTGGCTTTCTCAAAAACAGGAAAAAGTAATTATTTAAAGAAAAACAAAAAGAAGCTAACTGAAGCTAAAAATGGAAAAACCTATCTCCCAAAAGGAACTTACTTTATTGAAGTGATTGGCGACCATAGTAAAGAGAAGACTACCTTCAATATTAAATAACAAATCCATGAAAGTAAAAAGCATCCTATTTTTGCTTCTTTTTTAAATACCATCTATTTTTCCAATGCTCAAACAGACAAAATAGAGAAATTAAAAGTCCTTATTGTAGATGTCAAAAATGATGCAGGAGAAATAGTACGAGACACTACTGCAGGCAAGGGAGGAACACATGGACCACAAAACGAATATCAAGTTGTTATAAGAAATAAAACCCACCCCATAACAATTGGGATGCCCGAAAAATAGCTGCATACTAAAGATGAATTATACAATAGCCTTCTCGGGCCAGCAGAAAACATGGCGATTTTGGCCACTGCTTATGCCAATCCAAAAATGATGGTTCTTATCTGCATGGATTTAGAGCAAATGAACCCGTAGATATTTCCTTTACCAAACCCAATGATGTTGATGATCATGATTATAATGTGGTTAACCCTAAAATGGCGCAATTGTATGTGGGTTGTACCAACTCTGGCGAATGGACAAAATACACCATCAATGTAAAAACTACTGGGCGCTATAAAATCGGGGTCATGTACACCGCCAATGTTGATGGACAAATATCCATCGCAATAAATGACAGCGATGCCACTGGGGCATTGAACATTAAATCAACTTATGACAAAGAAGACCCTGTGGCTTGGAGACAATGGCACCATTGGAATTATGCAAATAACCTTGCAGAAATTAAGCTACAAAAAGGAGTGCAAACATTTACCTTTCACACTGTTGCCATCGGAGAAATGAACTATTATTATTTAGAATTTTCGCTTGTAAAAGAATAATTGAGTTTTTTAATTATTGTAGAGAAAAAGGCCGAAATGTTTCTTTTACTACTTTCCAATATGGAACAAAGCATCCCCTTGGTTGACCACTGCTTGATTATTAACACATATAATATGGCCATCAAAAGGTGATTTTACTTTTTTATTGGTCTTGGCATACGTATCCGTTATCAAACCAATCACCTGTCCTTTTTTGATTTTACTTCCATTGGTAACTTCAGGAATAAACATACCCGCTTTATGGGCGCGGATCCATTTACGTTCATTTAAATTAACCGAAGGTTTTTTTGATTTTTTATTGGTCAACATCCCAAAATGACCCAACACGTTCACTATGCCTTCTATGCCTAGATTGATGGCATCATCATCAAAACGCATACTTTCACCTGCCTCGTAAACTATGGTTGGTTTTCCCATTTTATAAGCTGTTTTTCTAAAGGACCCATTAATCAACCTTGCAGGAAATGAGTATGGGGCATTAAATATTTCAGCCAACTTTTTACTATTCTCATCCTCATTGGAATACCGTATCTGAGGAAAATTGTGCCGTTGGCTTCCGCCAGTATGTAAATCAATTCCAAAATCTATTTGTGGAAGAATTTCAGAAGTATAATTATAGGCAATCCTACTTGCCAAAGAGCCAGATTTACTGCCTGGGAAACTTCGGTTTACATCCTTGCCGTCTGGAACATCCCTTGAAAAATGAATGAAGCCAAAAATATTGAGAATGGGAACGGCAATTACCGCTCCTTTTTGAATTTTGAATTGCTTTTCCTGCAACATGCGCCTTATGGTCTCAATTCCATTGATTTCATCTCCGTGCAGCCCAGCTTGCACCAAAACTGTAGGTCCAGGTTTTTTAGCATTAAAAACATGTACTGGAATGTCTATCAATGTACCTGTGGGCAGACGAGCAATATTGATTTGTACCAATTGGTTTTTTCCTGGGGCAACAGCTGTTTTTCCAATGGTAATGGTTTTATTTTCTTCTGCGAAATCCATTTTTTTCAACAAATTGAATAATTTCTTTGGCAATATTTACTCCTGTGGCTTCTTCAATACCTTTAAGTCCAGGAGAAGCGTTCACCTCTATCAACAATGGACCTTTTTTAGAGCGAAGCAAATCTACCCCGGCCACTCCCAATCCTAAATACTTGGCCGCATTAAGAGCTATCTCCTGCTCCTTGGCTGTAGGTTTTATGTCCACTGCATCTCCTCCACGATGTACATTGGATCTAAACTCTCCCGGTGCACTGCTCCGTTTCATACTGGCCACTACTTTATCCCCCACAATAAAAATACGAATGTCCTCCCCATTGGCCTCTTCAATATACTTTTGAATAAGAATACTGGTATCCATCTTATAAAACGTATCGATGATTGATTTGGCAGATTTTTCACTTTCAGCTAAAATTACGCCCAATCCTTGTGTACCTTCTTGTAGTTTAATGACAACTGGTGTACCACCCAATATTTTAATTTGTTCCTCAATATTGTCTGGGTTGATGGAAAACAAAGTTTCTGGAATGGGAATCCCTTTGCGAGACATAATTTGCAAGGTGCGTACTTTGTTTCTTGCCCTTGTGATAGCCAAAGAACGGGCTGTACTAAAGATTCCGTTCATTTCAAATTGTTTTACAATTGCTGCTCCATGTCTAGTTACTTTAGCACCTATTCTTGGGATAACAGCGTCAAACTCATTGGTAATATCCTCCTCCCCCAAATAAATTTGAGGCTTCCCAGAGCCTAATTTTACAGAACATTTGGTATGGTCTATCAGTTCCACATAGTGGCCCAATTTTTCAGCTTCTTCAGCTATTCTTTTGGTAGAATAAACATTCATGCTAACTGATAGAAGCCCTATGTTCATTTTAACTCTCGTATATTAATTATTTGAACTTCTTTACACAACTATGATACAATTGTATAAAAAGCAACAAATATATTTTTAAAAATCCTTATTTTTCACTTTAAAGATACTAAGCCGTTGGAGTCAAAACACATTAAATATTTAAATATTAATTTCTTAACTAACGAAAAGATTGTTTTGAACCTTTTCTTAGCGCTCATTTTTTACGCTCCACTACTTTTCTCACAGCAACAAGTATCTTTTAGGCAGTTATCAGTTAAAGATGGTTTATCTCAAAATAGTGCCATTTCAATTGTGCAAGATAGTATTGGCTATTTATGGGTAGCTACTCAAGATGGTATTAATAAATACGATGGCAGAAAGTTCACCTCTTACCCTCATCAATTTATTGATATTACCCGCCCTAATTACAGTCATCTTGGAAAACTATATATAGACCGTCAAAACCAATTATGGGCAATTCCCATTACTAAAATTCCCCTTAAACTTAATACTAAAACCAATAGTTTTGACCCCTTGGCCGGAGTCACAAATGCGTACACCATATTTCAAGACAATACTTTAAATTACTGGATAACCACATATTCCAAGGAAGTTCTTTTTATTGAAGCCAAATCTAATGCTATTTCTAAATTACCGTTCGACCAACCACTTTCTGGTATGGTAAACCATATTACGGAAATAGATAAAAACACCCTCTTATTACTTGGAAAAAATGAACTTATTGAAGTTGATATCCAATCCAAAAAAAGCACGCTAATTACTCCTAAAACGGAACAAGGTGATAGCATAAAGGGTAATTTTAGTACAATGGTTATTGATGCTGCTGGAAAGCAATGGCTTGGTTCATTTAATAACGGACTTTATCTAAAAGAGAAAGGTAGTGCCATATTAAAACGCTTACCTATTCATAATTTCAAAGGAGTTTTACCTATTAATATCAATATCCTAGATCTTCTACTGGATTCTAAAAACAGACTTTGGATAGCCACCTATGGTAAAGGGCTTTATATGGTAGACTTTAATGCTAAAAAAATAAACCATTTTTCCAATAAAAAACACAACCCAAGAACAATACAATACAATGATGTGCTCTGTATATATGAGGACTATTTAGGAACACTATGGTTTGGAACAGACGGAGCGGGCCTTAGTTACTATGATGAATATCTCGAAAAATTTAACTCCTATACCAACGACCAAACCCCTGAAAACATCAATATAGATGTCGTACGTGCCATAGCTGTGGATACTACAAATACGATATGGGCAGGAACCTCGGGAAAAGGACTAAGTAGATTTGACCCTAAAAAAAACGTATGGAAAACCTTTTCTACTGAAAACTCTAAGCTACACTCTAATCGCATTATGAGTTTACTTGTAAATAATGGGGAATTATGGATTGGTAGCCAAGGAGAAGGGCTTTCGATTTTAGATGCTAACGGCACTTATGCAACCTACACTCAGAGCACATCTATTTCATTATCCGCTAAAACTATTTGGGACATTTATAAAGATAAAAGAGGAAAAGTTTGGTTGGCTACTAACGAAAATGGTCTCATACAATTCGACAAAAAATTAGGTGAAATTAAAAAATACTCACACAGTAATCTAGATAAGCTCCCCGGAAACAACGTTCGCGTGCTTACCGAAGATAAAAATGGAAACTTATGGCTAGGCACGGACAATAATGGTATTTTCAAATTTAATATCAGTACAGAAAGCTTTAGTAAACACCCCATCTTCGCTAAAGATTCTATTACTGTCAATGCTATAAAATCTTTATTTTATGATGATAATGACATCTTGTGGATTGGTACTTTTGGCCAAGGACTTATAGCTTTCGACATAGCAAACCACAAAACATACGCCTACAATACTGATAATGGTTTAGCCAATGATGTTATTTATGCGATACTACCTGATACTAATGCTAATCTATGGCTAAGCTCTAATAAAGGAATTACAAAATTTACCCCTAATAAATCTTGGGCGAAGCACCCTGAAATAACCAACTATAATAATTATGATGGTTTGGCCACCGAATTTAACACAGGTGCTTATTTTAAAGGCACTAACGGAAGTCTCTATTTTGGAGGTTTAGATGGACTCTATTGGTTTCAACCAAAAAACATAAAAAAAAATACGATTCTACCGCGAACCACCATGACAGGTTTCCAAGTATTAAATAAAGAACATTCTATGGTAAATGGAATGCAATTAGAAAATAACCAGAATACCTTAGCCTTTACTTTCTCAAGCTTACAGTTTTCACTTCCAGAAAAAAACTATTATCAATATCGATTAATAAACCATGATAAGGAATGGGTTTTTTCTGAAAACAAAAATTATGCGCGATATACACAGCTTCCACCTGGGGATTATGAATTTCAGGTAAAGTCGAGCAACTATGATGGCTATTGGAATATAAAGCCAGAAACCTTTACTTTCTCCATAAAAAATCCATGGTACGCAACTCATCTTGCCAAGTTTATTTATTTTATAGTTGTATGTTCTTTGCTTTTTGGAATATTCCTATATGTTAAGTGGCGTTGGCGCATGAAATTAAACTTAAAATTAAAAGAAGAAGAAACACATCGTTTAAAAAAATTAAGTGACTATAAATCAACACTTTATACCGATATAGCACATGAGTTTAAAACGCCTTTAACGCTTATTTCTGGACCAATAGATCAAAAACTTTCGCAAGGAAATCTATCGGATTTTGATCATACAAACTTTTCAATGGTCAAAAGAAATACCCATAGATTAACCTCTCTTGTGGATCAGTTACTAGAACTTGCCAAATTGGAAGACAATACATTAAAATTGAAAGTAACTCAAGGAAATCTTACCCTTTTTTTACATGCTATAGCCCGATCTTTTGAATATCAGTCTTCCGTGAAAAATATTAACTATAGTATAGAAACTAGGGGTTTAGACCATGTTTGGTATGATGAAGATGTCTTAGAAAAAATAACTTCTAATTTATTATCCAATGCCTTTAAATACACATCTAAAAACGGGAATTGTAGGTTCTTAGCTATAAGAAAAGACAATCAGGTTCATATAGAAGTAAAGAATACTGCGATAAATGCCTCTAAATTACAATTAGATAAATTATTTACACGTTTTTACCAATACGACAATAGCTCAGAAGGTATAGGTGTTGGACTTGCCTTGGTTAAAGAACTCACTAAAATATACGGAGGGAATATTAAAGCAACTTTAGAAGAAGAAAATTTGCTGAATTTTACAATAGAACTTCCAATTGACAAAGCTTCTTTTTCCGAAGAATCAATCATAATTCCTAAAACATTAAACCAAAATATTACTGCGCTTCTAGAAGAAAATCAGGATAATTCTTCATCTAGTACAACTAAAAAAAGCCTCCCTATTTTACTTATCGTAGAAGACCATCAAGAAGTACGTACTTTTATTAAGCTAGCCTTACAATCTAATTACCAAATACTGGAGGCCGAAAACGGAAAAATAGGTGTAGAAATTGCACTTAACAAAGTGCCAGATATTATTCTTTCTGATGTACGGATGCCTATCTTAAATGGTATTGATCTATGCAACACACTAAAAACTGATGAGCGTACCAGCCATATCCCTATTATTTTATTAACCGCTAGAGTTGGTGAAGAAAATGAGCTTAAAGGTCTTACTTCTGGCGCAGACGACTTTATGTCCAAACCTTTTAAAATAACGTTATTAAAACAACGAATGGCTAATTTAATACATATAAGAAAAGCCCTTCGTAATCGTTACAGCGAAGAATTTATCTTAAAACCAAAAGACATTACCATAACGCCCAGTGATGAAATCTTCTTAAATAAAATACAGCAAATACTAGATGAAAATCTTACAGACCCCAGTTTTAATGCCGCAGCCTTCAGCAAGAAAGCTAAGATGAGTCGTATGCAGTTGCATAGAAAATTACAAGCCTATACCGGCCTGTCTACCACAGCCTTTTTAAGGTCACAACGCCTTAAACAAGCCTTACGATTGCTAAAGTCTTCTAATCTTACAATAAATGAAATTGCCTATACCGTAGGATTTAATACGCCCTCGTATTTTATAAAATGTTTTAAAGAAACCTTTAAAAAGACACCTTCAGAGTACTATAAATAACTGACTGTAAACCGATTAAAATCACAGTTACATACCTTTTATAGTTTGTTACATATCAATAGTAGTGCTACGCTAAGCACAGCTAACTTTAATTAAAAATTGATATGAAACCCCAAAAATCATCCCCTATACATAGCGAAATCAAGGCCATAAGTTATTTTGCCACCTCATTATATACCAAAAATTCTGTAGAAGAAGTTTTATGGGATATTACCAAAAATGTAATACACAGGCTTGGCTTTGTAGATTGCGTAGTTTATGAATATAATGACACAAAAAATTTGCTATTACAAAGGGCTGCCTATGGCCCAAAAAACTCACAAAATAAAACTATTTGTAACCGAATTGAAATTAAGTTAGGAAGTGGTATTGTAGGTCATGTTGCAAAAAATAAAACCCCAGAACTTATTCCTAATACATCTTTTGATGAAAGATATATTGTTGATGATGCTACACGGCTTTCCGAAATATGCGTTCCAATACTTATAAATGACAAACTATTTGGAGTGATTGATTCTGAACATCACGAAGAAAATTT
>CAYNLI010000007.1:0-44345 GCA_964398035.1 uncultured Flavobacteriaceae bacterium
AACTTTAACACCAACAATACTACAGTAGTTGCACATAACAATGTTCGCAAACGAATGATTATTAATCTAAAGAAAGATTTGGATGCCAAAAAAATTGATGCTGAGCATTATGCTAAAATGTTACCAGAAGTCACTTTCTCTGATGATATTACCTTTTTTGATGATGATGAAACCATTATGGCTTTTCATGTACACAATGCCCATACAGATGGCGATGTTATGATTTACTTTTTAAACAATAATGTGATACATATGGGCGACACCTATTTTGCAGGACGGTTTCCCTATATAGATTTAAATAATGGTGGCAATGCTGAAGGCTACATAAAAGCTCACAAGAAAGCATTAATGGTCATAAATGATGATACCAAAATTATCCCTGGTCATGGAAGCGCATCCAATAAAAAAGAACTACAAACTTATGTAGCCATGTTAGAAGACATTAAAACTAAAGTACAGGTAGATATTGATGCTGGTAAAACATTACAGCAAGTACAAGTCAATACTTCCATAACAGCCCCATATAATGACACTCTTAGAGGTGGATTCATTTCTTCTGAACAAATTTTGGGATTCTTTTATAAGAGTTTAAAAAAGCAACATTTATTTGCTCTAAAATATTTAATTATAGTATCAACATCACATCTAAAATCAAAAAAAACTCTGAGCCTAGGCTCAGAGTTTTTTTTTGATTTATACTTGAATCGCATTTCCTTTCACGAAAACGACAATTTATTGCAACTTAAAAGTAATTGGAATACTAAACGGAACTCTTACCGCTCTACCTCTTTGTTTTCCAGGTGTCATTCTTGGAAGCTTTTTAATAATTCTCAATGCTTCTTTCTCTAAATTCTTATCCGGACCACGATATCTAATATTACCTATACTACCGTCTTTTTGAATGGTAAACATTACACTTACCCTTCCTTGAACTCCCATTTCTTGAGCTATTTCTGGGTAACGGAAGTTTTTACGAATATGTTTATTCATCATTTCATTAAAACATTTTCTTTTATCACTGGCTCCTTCACAACCAGGATAGACAGGTACGTTTTCAATTACTGCGAAAGGTACATCAACGTCCTCATATTCTTCATCCACTGCTACATCTTCCACTTCAACAATTTCTTCTTCTTGACTTGTTTCTGTAGATTCTATAACCGTTTCTTCCACTTCTTCCTCATCTTCAACAACTTCAATGATTTCTGGAGCTGCAGGTGGTGGTGGTGGTGGTGGTGTTTTTATCTGTTCTGTCATTGGAACCTCTTCATCCAATTGATCTTCTACGTTCAAAGACGTATCATATATATTTTCCTTATCATAAGTTTTCCACTCCAAGGATCTCCAAATTAACAGCATCACTACTGCTAGACCGATTACAAAATATAATCCACTATTTCCTCTTAAATCGGCTTCTGGACTTTTCTTTAGTTCCATATCTATTAAGTTTTAATGTTCGCTAATTTAATTATTTATTTCCCAACAAAACAACTAATCACTCCATTTTAACGGCATTTTTTTGGAAAACATGATTTTTATCATTCCAACTCCCATAAAAGCACCTATGCTATTGGCCAATGCATCCAATACATCACCTTGCCTATTTTGAGTGAACTTTAATTGTAACACCTCAATAACTATACCATAAACAATAGCAAAAACAGTTGCAAAAACCATGGCTTTCCTTATACTTATTTCACCTTTGGTTATTTCTCTTAAAAAAAGACATCCTAATACGGATACTCCCAAATAAAATGTAAAATGGACTATTTTGTCCATGTGTGGAATCTGTATCCAAGAATCATCTATGTTCACCCCTGAAAAAGAAGATAAGCTGAGCAATGTGATGAACACCAACCAGCTTATAAATGCAATAGTGAAAATATGCTTTTTAAGCACCTATCAATTCTTTGTAATCTGCATCACTCATTAATGCTTCAACTTCTGATGCATCACTTATTTTAATTTTTATCATCCATCCATCACCATATGGATCTGCATTTACTTTTTCTGGCTCATCCTCCAAATCTTCATTAAACGCAATTATTTCTCCTGTTAATGGCAAAAATAAATCCGATACTGTTTTTACAGCTTCAACAGACCCGAAAATTTCATCTTTATCCAAGGTTTCGTCCAAAGTTTCAACTTCTACATATACTATATCTCCCAGTTCACTTTGTGCAAAATCTGTAATTCCTACAGTTGCAACGTTACCTTCTATACTGATCCATTCATGATCTTTTGTATATTTTAACTCTGATGGTATATTCATTCTCTTTTAATTTGATGTTGCAACAAATGTAACGGATTATCCATCGGTTTTCAAAAAAAATAGTTGACAAAATAATGACCTAATTGTTGACTAAACCAATACTGTCTATTTTTATTTAGCTTAACATTTTAAAGAAAAATATAATTAGGCTAATTTCCAAAGTTGTATCTAATGGTAAAGCCTGTATTAATTGTAGTTTGCGGGAAAGCTGTAGATACAGCAAATTTTGAAAAAGAATGATCATAAAAGAACAACGCATTCAGGCTTTTGGTAAGGGCATAATCCGCAGTGAACTTTAAAGAAAATAAATTCTGCCCAGAGGTAATTTGGTTATTATCTATATCTAAATTTCTAATTATAGTAAGATTATCTCTTAGGGTTACATCCATTTTTAGATTTAAATCCCCTTGTAAACGCTGTTTCTCTCCACCTATATTAGTTACAAATTTCACATCTTTAAAACGATAGCCCAACCCAAGTGTATACTCTTTACCCTTAATTTCCGTCATTAAATTATTGTCAAAACTTAATGATAAAGCTCTATCAGAACGCACCTCTGCCAAAATACTAAGAGAACTCTGCATTTCAAAATCTAATCTGATCAATGGATTGAACTGATCTGTAAGCACTACATTATTTATAATATTGTCCGGTAAAAAATCCTGATTTTCTTGGTTGATAATCCCATTTTGCTTTTCCAAATTGGTTTGGAATGAATTGATACTATATGAAGCCCTATATCCATGCCCTAATGAAAAACGTTTAAATTTCTTTTTAAACCATTTATTTTTCATTAATCCAGTGTACTTTATGTTCCAATTTGGAATTGGAATACCTCTAAACGCATCTAAATTCACTCTATTCACATCCTTTCCAGTATAAGCGGCAAAGAAAGCAGGCAATAATACATCTTGATGTGTTTTACTATAACGCTCTGGAAAACCATCTGCATCCAGATTACCTGTGTTTTGATTTCTATCTGATACTATTCTATTTGCTATTGTTATTCTGTTTTGTTTGAAAGTATTGAACGTTTCTGAAGTAAATTCATCACTTTTATTAAAAGCAGTACCTATCATCATGGTTGAAATACTGAAGTTGCCAAAATTATTGCCCAAAAGGTTTTCATATTCAAATTGACCATTACCCGAATCACTTATCTGAAAACTCTCTTGATAACTATTGGAATATTGCCTATCCGCAGATAAATCTATTGTAAGATCCCTAATAGGTTGCACAGTTGCCGTAATGTTCAACTGCGTATTGGTCCGTTCTATATATTGCTCGTTAAATTCAGGAAAAGCGGTTAGCCAACCGTTTTTAGCTGCCTCAAAACGGACATCGGCCTGACTTCCAAACACAAAACCAATAGATGGTCTTGCCGTTCCTATAAAACCAATGGACTGTGTATATCCTGGTAATACCTTTCCATTGTTTTCACTGTAATTGATATTGACTCTTTTCACCATGGTCAAAACATCCACCATTGTATTAAAAACATCACTGGTTTTTTGGGTTTTCCCTTGATTGTTCCCTTTTGCTGCATTACCTGCTTTATCTCTACGTACTAGTGCATTATTGGCTGTGACCTTGCCATTTCTCTTTTTTAGTCCAATAAGGTCATATAAACGCTGCATAGTCAACGATGCTGTTATATTATGGGTATTGGCATTCTGTACGGTGTTAATGTCTTCCCCTGCCACTTCTCTAAGTGCATCACCCCCACGTTGCCAGTCAAAATTACTGGTATAGGTATACTGTGCATTGATAAAATCCAAAATCGGTATTTTATTAAATGGCAATTCATAGTTCAACTGCATTTGTTGTGAATGCCTGTTGGGTTCGCCTATATCAAAGAAGCCGTTCCATAGGTCCAAATCTCTTAAAATTTCCATATTGCTCGTCCCATCTGTCTCTTCCCCAAAATAGTTGCGTACTATATTATTATTACTGGCCGTAAGATTCAATCTGAGTGATTTACTTAAACTGTAATTAAGGGCATATTGCCAATTGAACAAATAGTTACGTTGCTGTAACAACGGAAGTTCCAATGCCTCTACACCTGGCTCCAACACATCTCTAAAACGTTGTTGGTTAAACGAGCGATTGATATTGGAATTTAAAGACACACTTGTAGGCAACAAATTAAAGTTCAAATCTTTTAACCATTGCCAATACTTACCATTAAAAAGGGAATCTTTTTTGGCAAAAGGAGTAACTTCTGCTGGTTTAAAATTGTGGTTGTACACAAAACCAGTAGTCACGTTTTGATCTCTAAGATTTGC
The DNA here is from genome assembly GCA_964398035.1 of uncultured Flavobacteriaceae bacterium. Lineage (GTDB taxonomy): Bacteria > Bacteroidota > Bacteroidia > Flavobacteriales > Flavobacteriaceae > Saonia. Next base: position 4,558 of record CAYNLI010000007.1, read on the forward strand.
TATTTCAAAATCTCTATGGTCTGTTTCATTATAAGAATAATTAAAAGTGAAATTTTCTATATCATAAAAATTGGCATCGGCTTCTTCTCCTCTATTTTTTCTTACCCCAATAAAGTTTATACTGGTTCTCTTTGTATAATCTTCAGCTTGTTTCTTTATAGTTTCTGCATCCTGGGCATTATCTGCTGCTGCAATCCTATCTTCTAATTTTAAATCATCATATACAGGGTCAAATTCTGGAGTGATTACTTGCTCTGAAATCCCAAAATTAAATGGAAGTTGTATTCCCCATTTTTTAGGAAATAACTGACCAATATTTAAATTGGTGACCACATCATATGAAATGACATCTTCCCTAGCACGTTCATTTGGCATTTGATCTATAGACCCAAAACCTGATGTGCTTTTATTTCCCGTTGCAGAAACACTCGCGAAATCAGCAATATTGGCATCTATTGCACCAACTGCTGCCCAACCGCCATTATTATCCAGACCAGCCAAACGAAGTTCATTGAACCACACTTCTCCCCTAGCTGGTAGATTATCTGCATTTTTAACCCCCACCATCATACTCCTTATACTTCCCAATGAAGGATTACCGCGAAGACCAATCCTGAGCACTCCCGGTGTTCTTGGCGCAAATTCTGACACAGAAACGACCTCGCCATCTATTACTTCATAAAAATTAATTTGATTAAGGCTTTGGTTGGCAATTCCCAAAGATTTTATTTTGTTTAAATCCCCTAGATCAATATCCAATTCATTAACATCTGGCCATATTTCATTTTCAGAAGTAGCCCCAAACGATGTAAACTGTAATGGAACTTCTATCTGATAAAAATTTTCTGAAAAATCTGTTCCTATCCTTAGGAAACCGATCAAAGGAGTTTCACCATCAGAATAATCAGAGTCCACAAGTTTTTCAGCATGCATAAACATTTTAATTCGCTTATATTGACGAATGTCCATATTCACGTTTTTGAACACACCTCTTGAATCTTCTGATTCCAAATTTTCTATCTTAAAAGAAAGTGATTGTTCATTTTGACGAATAATAGTATTGTTATTATTCAATTGTTCTCTTGCTACACCAGGAGGCAACACATATGGGATAGGTATTCTTCCTTCGTTTTCTTCAATATTTACCGTATTTACATCCACTATAGTACCATCATCAGAGGGGTCATTATCTACATCGGGCTGCAAAGATTTGGTATATGTACGCCAATCTCCACTGACCAAATCTAAGGTTGCAAAACGCAACACCACATCACTAGTGAACCCAGTGAGGTACATTCTCATAAAACTAATAGACCTAAAGTCATTGATTCCACCAACAGCATCGGTAAAATCATTTAAAGGGATTTTATACTGTATCCATCTGCGGTTTAAACTAGATCCGTTTGGTAATTGAGGGGTTACCCCTTCTTTTATATCTGCAACATATAGATCATTTATTGTGGTATTTGGCTTAATAGGAATTCTATATTCAAAATAACTATTCACTGTATTCATAGTTAGATCCCTATCAATATCTTCCACATCAGGCAAAGTGGTTGAGCCTCTATTGGTGTTGGAAACGGCAACTGGCGAGTTTCCTTCTGGATTGTTAAAATCCAAATAACGCTCTAATATTCCACCTTCTCGGTTTAAATAATATTGATAATTATCAAAAGCTGGGTCACTCCCTGTATTATTATCAAAAATTACAGATTCATCTTCATCGTTCAATCCATCATATCCTATATCTTGCAACGCCCTACTGGCTTCATCTACATCAAAAGCATATACCAATGATTGCGTAGAAGGCACTTCTCCCCATGAAGTAGACGCCACCAAATCATTACTGTTTACTCCCGGAAGACCATTTTCATATTGCTTTCTGCCATCTTTTAATATATCTTCAGATATGTTTCCAAAGTTAAATACCAGTTCTCCAGGACTTGTGGCTATTCCATCTACATAAGGGTCCAATATCCAAAACTGAACAAATTCCACATTAGATCGCTCAAAGTTGGTACTGCTCAATGAACGCATAATTCCACCCCATTTTTCTTGTGGTTGCTCAGTATCAAAATCTGGATTATTGTTATAAGGTCCTTTAGAATTTGGATAGTATGCTATATCTAACGTGTTCTGTACTGTAGTCTGACCTTGAGCAATATCTACTTGAGGGAAAACCTCGTCAATAAAAATTCTTCTTGTGGCATTGGTAGAAATATCATTGTCACTTATCCCACCTGGTCGTTGGTTTGTGAAAAATATAGGGTCTATAGTGTACCATGCCATTTTTGCCCTTCCATAACCATTCTCTAAATTAGCAGGGTCTTCTGGCGAACTACCCGCTAACTGTCCTCCTGGAGTAAATTCTAACGGAGTACTTGCCATTGTCCACCCTAAAGAAGAACGTATATCTATTAATCTTTGCGCTCCTTCAAAATCATCTAAATAGGTCGTTGTTTCCCCTTGAAAACTTGCATGTTTAGGTGAATTAGGTTTTAACCAAGCTATCTCACCTCGCATGGACAAATTGGAAGGTATATCTGTATCTATATTTGGTAATTTATTTGCAAGACGGGTAAGAAAAGGCACTTCGGTTGAAAAATTACCATTAAGGCCAAATATTGTATTGTTTACGGGTTCTATTCCAAAATTTGATTTTTGGGTCAAAGGGCGTTCGTTCAAATTTATAAATGTAGCCCCGAGCATAAAGTTTTTATTGACTTTATGCTCTATATTGATTCCCGTAAACCGTCTTGTTTGCTGGCCAAATACTGCATTGTTTTCCACAGAAATATTAATTGGAACGTTTGAAGCTTCTAAACTTGGATCTAAAATCTGAACCGTTCCCGCTTGATAGTTCACTGTATAATCTATACCTTCCTGTAACTGACGGCCGCCAGCGGTTACTCTTACAGAACCACGTGGCACATTAAACGCACCAATGGGAATACCATTATTCCCTGTAGATTTATATCTACCCTTTATCAAAAATCTATTTTTCTCAGCATCTTCCAACGAAGCAGCTTTTGTTTGGACATACATGTTTCTAAATACATATTTCTGTTGATTAGCATTGTAGCCTTGGTCATTTTCCACATCATATGTTCCACCACCAAGTTCTCCAAACAAATATTCCCCAAAAGGTTCCACTTTACTGAAAATTATTCTCCCAGACCTTGTATCCACAGTAATTCCAGGGATGAAATCAAAAAATCCATCCCCACCTGGTTGCACATCATTATAAGCATTTAATCTATCCAGGTGAAAAACATTCAAAAGAATCCTGTCCTGTAATCCTTCTGGCCAACCTGCCCCCGGAGATTCATCTACTGGGGTTATATAATTTCTTGGAGTTGGGTCAGAATAAAGAATGTTCAATTTAAAATCTTCTTGACTCAATTGAAAAGCCCCAGTGGAATAAATATTTTTCATCATTAAATTCCAAATAGGATCACTAACACTGGTAATATTACTTTTCAACAATTTTAATATCAACGTATTATTATTGATGATAGGGTTTACACCCCCTGATACAGTTGTTGCATCCAAACCGCCACTGGCAAATTCACCAACTTGATATACTTCACCATTGTATGTATATTGGAAAGCTACCCCTAACACTTCATCATTGCTCAATCGCTGGTTTAAGGAAAGATACCCCAACTGGGAGTCAAATTGATAATCTCTTCCCTGTTCCAGTTTTCTTGCATTCTCTAGAATAGCATAATCAAACCCCTGGTTCACAACATATCCTGGAACGTTAAACCCTGATTCAACTGTTGCAATATCTCTTATTTGAGAAGTTAACGCTCCACCATTGTCCAATTGTTCTGGGTCATAATCATTGGCATTGTTTCTAGGAAGGTTCCCAGCGCCAGAAATGTTAAAAAAACCTACAGGGTCACCATTAAATTGTCCTATTCTTGTTTGTTCTTCATTGGCTTCCCCCAAATCCTGAATAGCTACAATATTCCTAACATTTAATGTTTGTTGACTACGGTTGGTAGACCAGACTTCCAAACGTGTTATTTGTATTTGACTTCTGATATATGGGTAATTCTCTAAAGCAATGTCATAATTATCCCTAAAGTATTGAGAAAGAAAAAAGTGTTTGTCCTCATCATAATCCAATGCAGTAAGTGAATATTCATTTAACGTACCACCGCCTTGGGCAACCACTGTGCTATTTTGGGAACGTTGTTCAGAGAATACAGCGGTAACCGTGGTTTTCCCAAATTGCAATTGTGTTTTTATTCCAAAAAGACTCTGTGCCCCTGTAATTAACGAACTATTAAGAGGCATGTTCACATTACCTACTTCAATTTTTCTAATGATATCATCTTCCGTTGGGGTATAATCCAATTTTACTAAATTCTGAAAATCGAACGTAGCCTCAGTATCGTAATTTGCGGTTACTTGCAACCGCTCTCCAATTTTTCCCAACATGCTTAAACTAATTCGCTGATCAAAATCAAATGATAGATTGGTTCTGTTTCTGGGGGAAAGTGCTGGATTGTCATTTTTTTGCCAAATAACCCCAAGATCCATTGCGACCGAACCTTGCGGAATCACCTCTATGGAATTTCCTCCAAAAACTGATTCAAAGAAGTTATTGTTTATATAAAAATTAGGCAAAAGATTTTTACGAGCTTCTTCACTACCCTCCTTTTTACCAGAAAAAGCATCAATCTTTTCTTTAAAGTAAGATTTCATACTTTCTTTTTGAACCAGCTCTTGATATTGGTCCGGAGTAATAATTATTGGATAACTAATATCAAAATCCCCAACGCTTTCTGTATAAATATAACTATCCAGATTTGGATCGTAAATATATTTGGATATGATACTACTGGGATTGTTCAGCTTAATTCTACCTAGAGCAAACCCTGTTTTAACGGAATCAACTTCTTGTTCATCAATTTCCTGAGCAAAAGCAATCTGCGTAGCTCCTAGGAAAATAATGGATAGAAAAAAAAGCTTAAATAATGATTTAAGATATTGTTTTGCCCCAGTCTTCAAATTTCTTACAAATTTTTAAGCGCAAGTTTTATGATATCCTCAACGCTTAGTGCAGAGTTCTGGCTTAAAACCTTGTCCACGGCCTTTTCAGCCTGTTTTCTTACAAAACCAAGAACCTCTAAAGCAGATAACGCTTCATCTTTATTTGTATTGTTTGGAGAAGAGGAAACTTCATCAATATCGTAGATTTTTAAAATCTTATCTTTTAGGTCTAATATTACACGCTGTGCTGTCTTGGCCCCAATGCCTTTTATTCCCTGTATTGTAGGCGCATCACCAATTGCAATAGCATTCCTGATTTGGGCAGGGGACAAAGAGGACAACATGGTTCTGGCAATGCTAGAACCTATACCAGAAACAGACAATAATAATCTAAATATTTCTCTTTCAGATTTTTCAGAAAAACCAAATAAAGTATGGGCATCTTCCTTTATTTGTAAATGAGTAAATAGTTGAATGTTTTCATCATCACCTATCTTGGAAAATGTGTGCAAAGAAATATTGACAAAATAGCCAACACCCGAACATTCCACAACAACATATGTAGGGGTTTTCTCTACAAGCTTACCTTTTAAATGAGTGATCATGAGATTATTGAATTATGGGTTTTAAGCTTGCAACTTTAAACTTTTTTCTTTTTTCCCTTTCTTGGGCATCTATGACCGCAACAGCAGTCATATTCACCATTTCATCCACGCTTGCACCCAATTGAAGAATATGCACAGATTTTCTTAATCCAACCATAATAGGGCCTATGGAGTCTGCTTTATTTAATTCCTTCAATAATTTATACGTAATATTTGCCGATTCCAGATTAGGGAAAATCAAGGTATTGACCTGTTTCCCACTTAATTTTGAAAAAGGAAACTGACTCTCTCTCAATTCTTTGTTCAAAGCAAAATCTATTTGTATTTCGCCATCTACTTTTAAACTAGGGTTTGATTGATGTAAAATTCTTACCGCCTCTCTTACCTTTGTTGAATTTGGATGTGTTGACGAACCAAAATTAGCATAGGACAATAAAGCCAAAACCGGGTCAAAACCAAAGGTTGTGGCTACATTTGCAGTCATTTGCGCAATTTCTGCAAGTTCAGACGCGGTAGGGTCTATGTTTATAGATGTATCTGCCAAAAACAAAGGTCCTCTAGAGGTAATCATAATATTTACGGTCGACACCTTTTTTACATTTGATGCCCGTCCTATAACTTCAAAAATAGGTTTTACTACTGTTGGATATGCTCTAGAGTATCCAGATATCATTCCGTCTGCATCACCTTCCAACACCATCATAGCGCCAAAATAATTACGCTCTCGCATTTTGCTTTTGGCATTATACAAAGTAGTACCGCTTCTTTTTCTGGATTCCCAATACTTTGTGGCATAATGAATTCTTCTTTCTTTAAATTCTGCTACGTTGGGGTCAACAATTGGAATATCAGCATCAAACTCCAACTCTTTCTTTAATTCAGAAATAATTTCTTTATTTCCCAATAATATAGGCTGGGCTATTCCTTCTTCGTGTACAATCTGTGCCGCCTTTAATACATCCAGATGATCGGCTTCAGCAAAAACAATTTTTTTAGGGTTTACCTTAGCTCTATTCATTAATAAACGGACCATCTTATTATCGTTCCCTGAACGTTGCAACAACTCTTCTCTATACTTATCCCAATTTTTAATGGGTTGTTTGGCTACACCACTATCCATTGCTGCTTTTGCAATTGCAGGTGGAATCTCAGAAATAAGTCTAGGATCAAACGGTTTGGGTATAATATAATCCTTCCCAAAAGTAAGTCTGGTTTCCCCATAAGCAACATTAACCTGCTCTGGCACTGGTTCTCTAGTGAGTTCTGCCAAGGCCTTAACAGCCGCCATTTTCATTTCTTCATTGATTGCCGTTGCCCTTACATCCAAAGCTCCTCTAAATATAAAAGGAAATCCAAGAACATTATTCACTTGGTTAGGATGATCAGAACGGCCAGTGGCCATAATAATATCTTTTCTGGTCTTAACAGCCAAATCATATTTGATCTCTGGATCAGGATTGGCCATAGCAAAGACAATTGGGTCTTTCGCCATGGAAATCAACATTTTTGGGGTAACTACATCTGCTACAGAAAGTCCAACAAAAACATCTGCATTTACCATTGCTTCATCCAATGTGTTAATCTTTCTGTCTGATGCAAACTCTGCTTTTTCTACAGTAAGGTTTTCTCTGTCTTTTCTAATGACCCCTTTGCTATCCAACATTACAATATTATCCCCACTAGCTCCAAATGCTTTGTACAATCTTGTACAGGATATTGCAGCTGCACCAGCACCACTGATTACAATCTTAACCTTGTTCATTTTTTTACCAGCAATCTCTACAGCATTTAAAAGTGCTGCTGCAGATATTATTGCAGTACCGTGCTGGTCATCATGCATCACAGGAATATCCAGTTCTTCCTTTAATCGGCGTTCTATTTCAAAAGCTTCTGGGGCCTTTATATCTTCTAGGTTAATGCCTCCAAAAGTTGGCGCTATAGTTTTTACAGTTTCAACAAACTTATCAACGTCCTTGGTGTCCAGCTCAATATCTATTCCGTCTATATCTGCAAAAATTTTAAACAACAGCCCTTTACCTTCCATTACAGGTTTTGAAGCTTCGGGACCAATATCTCCCAAACCCAATACTGCCGTACCATTAGAAATTATGGCAACAAGATTTCCCTTGGCTGTATATTTATAGACATCGTCCTTATTTTTTGCTATTTCCAAACAAGGTTCCGCTACACCTGGAGAGTAGGCCAAAGCCAAATCACGTTGCGTAGCATAAGGTTTTGTAGGCACAATCTCTATTTTTCCTGGCTTTGGCTTAGCGTGATATATAAGTGCTTCGTGTCTTTTTTTCTGCTTACTCATATAGTGTAGTTTATTTAAACAAAAATAAGAGTATTCTCGGTTTGACAATACCCTTAAATGAATATTCTATTTTAAAAAATTGATATTACGCTTTAAACCAGAAAATTTAGTGCGTTTTACAGCCGATTTCTGGAATACTTTTTTAAAGACATCTTCGGTTATTTCCTCCCAATCCATTTTTGTCATTGACAACAATTCTGGGTTTGGATTAAACAAAGGTTCATTGTGAGGTTTTGAAAACCGATTCCACGGACATACATCTTGGCACACATCACAACCAAACATCCAATCATCAAACTTACCTTTAAACTCATTTGGAATTTCATTTTTAAGCTCAATGGTAAAATAGGATATGCATTTACCGCCATCAACTACATAAGGTTCAACAATGGCTTCTGTAGGACAGGCATCTATACAAGCAGTGCATGTTCCACAATGGTCTGTTACGGGATTGTCATATTCCAGTTCTAAATCTACAATCAATTCGGCTATAAAATAAAAAGAACCTACTTGTTGCGTAAGCAGGTTGCTATGTTTCCCTACCCAACCCAGACCACTTTTAGCTGCCCAAGCTTTGTCCAACACAGGAGCCGAGTCTACAAAAGCACGCCCATTTACTTCTCCTATTTCTTCTGAGACAAATTCTTGAAGCAGTTTTAATTTAGTTTTTATAATATGATGGTAATCTTGGCCATACGCATATTTAGATACTTTAAAGGTATTTTTAATTTGCTTCTCTTCTGGATAATAATTCAATAATAAGGAAATGACAGATTTTGAACCTTCTACCAATTTGGTTGGATCTAAACGCTTGTCAAAATGGTTTTCCATGTATTGCATTTCACCATTCATATTCTTATTAAGCCATTTTTCCAACCTTGGAGCTTCTTCCTCTAAAAACTCAGCTTTGGAAATACCACAAGACAAAAAACCGAGGCGCTTAGCTTCGGTTTTAATAGATTGCGTATTTTTTTCTGCGCTATTCATTTTTAGAATTAACATTAATAAAATTCTCTATAAAGAATAATTTTTTTCAAAACAACCCCCCTTGTGTAGCTCCTTTTACTTTTCCCAAATGCTTATAAGCAAGATCTGTTACTTCTCTTCCCCTAGGCGTTCGCATTATGAAACCTTGTTGAATTAAAAAAGGCTCATATACCTCTTCTATGGTTTCCGGGCTTTCAGATACTGCGGTTGCTATTGTAGTGATACCAACAGGGCCTCCTTTAAATTTATCAATAATAGTGGCCAGGATTTTATTGTCCATTTCATCCAGACCATGCGCATCTACATTCAATGCCTTTAAACTGTACTTGGATATTTCCATATCTATACTTCCATTTCCCTTTATTTGGGCAAAATCCCTTACCCTTCTTAAAAGCGCATTGCATATTCTAGGTGTGCCCCTACTTCTACCAGCAATTTCAATAGCTGCTTCATTGGTAATCGTGACTTTTAAAATATCAGCACTTCTTTGTACAATAGTGGACAACAATTCCGTGGAATAATATTGCAACCTACTTTGTATACCAAATCTTGCCCGCATGGGTGATGTTAACAGACCAGAACGTGTTGTGGCTCCAATAAGCGTAAACGGATTAAGATTTATTTGTACAGAGCGCGCATTGGGGCCAGACTCAATCATAATATCAATCCTATAATCTTCCATAGCAGAATACAGGTATTCCTCTACAATAGGGCTTAGACGATGTATCTCATCAATAAACAAAACGTCTCGCTCATCAAGATTGGTCAATAGGCCCGCTAAATCTCCTGGTTTATCCAATACTGGCCCTGAAGTTATTTTTATGCCAGCACCCAATTCATTGGCTAAAATATGTGCCAAAGTGGTCTTTCCCAATCCTGGAGGACCATGGAACAATGTATGGTCCAAAGCTTCATTTCTAAGGTTGGCTGCTTGTACAAAAACCTTTAAATTTTCAAGAACTTGTTCTTGACCCGTAAAATCATCAAAAGATATGGGGCGTAATGCCTTTTCTATATCCAATTCTTCTTGGGAAAAACTATCTGCTGATGGGTCTAAATTTTCATTCATACACTAACAAAGATAGTGGAAAATGGGAATAGTTTTTACCTATTATGAATACTCATAATTTTGGATTCCTATCTTCATTGTCTTACAGCATCTATTACTAATTAATCCTCTTCCTTACGCAATATTGATGTATTCAAAAATTTGGTGATTGTAATTTTAGGATTGCCTAATAAATAGGTTTTTGAATTACCACAAGATGCCAATTCAAAATCTTTAAAAGCATATATTCTAGCTGTTGAAGAACCTTCTAGGCTTAAGAGCGCGCTAGCAGCTTCAAATTTAGCCCCTTTAAAACTGGTGTTCTCTACTAGTCTAACGCTTAAACTATCTGTAGTGCCTTCAATTTTAACAGTTGCATTTTTAAACATTTCAATGCTAGCCGTTTCACCTACAGAATATATAATCGCATTAATTTTATCTTTTAAGGATACAGAAAGGGAATCGCTATCTAAATTGAGGTTTCCTGAACTGTTTCCTTCCATATTAATGTTTAACAAAGCAGCACTTACATTCAAATCAATTTTAGATGACCCATAAGTATTTACATAAAACTTATCTGATGAAATCATACTCTCTACATTCACTTTACCAGCTCTAAGTGTAATGGCTTCTAATTCCTTATAATTTACTGTAATCTCTAATTTTTTCTTTGCCGTAATTTTATAAAACGAACTTATGACCAAAGTACTGTCCAAAACTTCAAACTTTAAAACACCCAAAAGGTTATCATCAGCAATAATATTATAACTTTCTTCTGACGATTTTTGTAGTGTTATATCTAAGTCATCATTTAATTGAATGGCCTTAAATGCAGGTAAGTATTCTCTAACCTCTACAACATTTTTGTTTCCTTTTATCTTTGGCTTTTTCTGGGCATATATATAGCAACTTGACAGTGTCAGTAGTAACAAAAGAGTTCTTTTTTTCATTTTTAATAGATTTAATTAATGGTCTTAGCGTGTTTATACTTCTAAATATATTACAAAAAAGTGACACTATCCATTTTATCCTAAGGGGCAATAAAAAAGCCCATCTAAAAAATAGATGGGCTTTAACTTTATAGTTTTTTTTAAGCTAATGTTGTAACTCTTCTTCGTTATCTTGTAAAGGAACATTCTGCGGAACAAAATCTTGCCCTGGTATAATATATTCCCCATTATCATAAGTCTTACTATAATCATAAGCCCATCTGTGCACATGTGGTATTTCACCAGGCCAGTTACCATGAATGTGTTCTTGTGGAGCCGTCCACTCCAACGTGTTGGATTTCCATGGGTTTTGAGCTCCTTTTTTACCGTAGAAAATGCTACTGATAAAATTGTACAAGAAAACTAATTGTGCGGCACCTGCTATTAATGCAAAAATGGTGATTAGTATGTTCACATCTGTTAATTCATCAAATAAAGGAAATGCCGTGTTTTCATAATAACGTCTTGGCACACCCGCCATGCCTACAAAATGCATGGGGAAAAATACTCCATACGCACATACTGCGGTAATCCAGAAATGGATATATCCTAAATTTTTATTCATCATTCTACCTTCGAACATTTTTGGGAACCAATGATAAATCCCAGCGAGCAAACCATACAATGCTGATATTCCCATCACCAAGTGGAAGTGGGCAATTACAAAATAAGTATCGTGCACATTAATATCCAACGTACTGTCTCCTAAAATTATTCCAGTTAATCCACCAGAAATAAATGTTGATACAAAACCAATAGAAAATAACATTGCAGGATTTAACTGTAGATTTCCTTTCCACAACGTGGTAATCCAGTTAAAGGCTTTAACAGCCGACGGAATTGCTATCAATAAAGTTGTAAATGTAAATACAGAACCTAAGAAAGGATTCATGCCCGAAACGAACATATGGTGACCCCAAACAATAGTTGATAAAAATGCTATTGCTATAATAGAAGCAATCATTGCTCTATATCCAAAAATTGGTTTACGTGCATTACACGCCATAATTTCTGACACAATACCCATTGCTGGTAAAATCACAATATATACCTCTGGGTGACCCAAAAACCAAAATAAGTGTTCAAACAATACTGGTGAACCTCCTTGATAATGCAATACTTCTCCTTGGATAAAAATATCCGACAAGAAAAAAGATGTTCCAAAACTTCTATCCATAATCAACAACAAAGCTGCAGACAAAAGAACTGGAAAAGAAACCACCCCTATGATTGCCGTAACCAAAAACGTCCATATTGTTAGTGGTAATCTTGTCATGGACATTCCTTTAGTTCTTAAATTAAGAACGGTAACAATATAATTTAAGGAGCCCAATAAAGATGAAGCAATAAAAATTGCCATGGATACCAACCAAAGTGTCATTCCCATTCCAGAACCTCCTTGTGCCATTGGCAATGCACTAAGTGGAGGATATATTGTCCAACCTGCAGATGCAGGACCTGCTTCAACAAATAAAGAACACAACATAATTACCGATGATAAAAAGAACAACCAATAGGATATCATGTTTAAAAACCCAGAAGCCATGTCTCTTGCCCCTATCTGTAATGGAATCAAAAGATTACTAAACGTACCGCTTAAACCGGCAGTAAGCACAAAGAAAACCATAATTGTACCGTGTATGGTAACCAAAGACAAGTAAATATCAGCATCCATTATACCATCTGGAGCCCATTTTTCACCAAGCAATGCCTCAAATATTGCAAAAGATTCCCCTGGCCAAGCCAGTTGCATCCTAAACATTAATGACATGGCAATACCTATAACCCCCATAAAAAGACCCGTAATGATATACTGCTTTGAAATCATCTTATGATCTTGACTAAATATGTATTTAGTTACAAAGGTTTGTTTATGATGATGTACGTGTTCGTCTTCGTGTTCTATTGCTGACATAATCAGATATACGTTTGTTTTTTATATTATTTTTATAACTACCCTATTTTGCCGGTGACATTGTTTGCCCAAATGTCTGCTGACCTTTTATCCACTCATTATATTCATCTTCCGTTTCAACAATGATTTTCATTTGCATATTATAATGGGATTTTCCGCAAATTTTATTACAAAGAACAAGAAAATCAAACTCCCATGGGTCAGAATTAGGTTCGCCATTTGCAGCTTTCTCTGCTCTAATCTTATTTGTTCTTTCTACCTTATCAACTATCTCTGGCTTTAGTCTCATATCCGCAGTAGTAATTATTGGTATAAAAGAAAATTCTGTTGTCATACCTGGCACACAGTTCATTTGTGCTCTAAAATGTGGCATGTAAGCTGAATGCAATACATCTTGTGAACGGAACTTAAAATTAACCTTTCTGCCAACTGGCAAATGAAGTTCTTTAACAATAACATCATCAGTGGCATTAGGATCAGACTCATCCAAACCTAAAACATTTGCACGATCAATATCTATCATTCTAACGTTTGCATTTCCCAACACATTATCATCCCCTCCATATCTAGCAGTCCAATTAAACTGTTGTGCATACAGCTCAACAATCAATGGGTCATCATCATCATTTATGTCCGTTATGTTTGTCCATGTATATAGTCCCCATAAAATTAATCCAGACAAAACTATTACGGGAATAATGGTCCATATAAGTTCTAGCCTGTCATTATCTGCATAAAACAATGCTTTTTTACCTTTTTTACCTCTATACTTATATCCAAAATAATGCAACAAACCTTGTGTCAACGTTTGCACAATAAATATGATGACAAAGGACCACAACATCAGGCTATCATATTCCACTCCATGTTCTGATGCTGATTCTGGCAACAAGAATTTACCATATTTATAAAAACTGAAAATGGTAATACCATAAATAAATATTAAAAAAGCAAACAAAAGATAACCATTGGTCTTGTTATCAGAATCGTTGGCTACTTCAGAATTTTCGGTATTAATTTGAGACAATTCAAATATTTTGGTCATTTGCCAAATTGCAATTGCCACTAATATTAAAACCGCTAATGTTAATAATGTAGTCATCGTATGGTATGTAATTATACTTTAAACTTAATTAATAATGAAAATGCTTACTTTCCTCAATAAAAGGATTTCGTTTGGGCTGTAAAGGTGCTTTTGTTAAAGCCCTGAATACCCAGAAAATAAATAATCCAGCAAAAAACAATACTGAACTTATTTCAGGAAGTCCAATCCCCCACTGGTCTCCAACTGTAGCTGGCATTATCATATTGAAAATATCTATATAATGTCCTAAAAGAATTACAACCCCGGACATTACCACAAACCAGTTGATTCTTTTGTAATCACTATTCATCAACAATAATATTGGAAATACAAAATTCATGGCTACCATACCGAAGAAAGGCAGTCTATAATCTTCTATTCTAGTCACAAAATATGTTACTTCTTCTGGAATGTTTGCATACCAAATAAGCATAAATTGTGAAAACCATAAGTATGTCCAAAAGATACTCATACCAAACATAAACTTGGCCAAATCATGAATGTGGCTATCATTTACATCTTCTAAATATCCTTTAGATTTTAAGTATATGGTCACCAAAGCAATAACGGTAATACCAGAAACAAACATACTGGCAAACACATACCATCCAAATAATGTACTGAACCAGTGTGGATCTACACTCATAATCCAATCCCAAGACATAATAGATTCTGATATTAAATAGAATACCAAAAAGGCAGCTGAGATTCTGAAATTCTTAACGAAGTTAGAATTGTCATTAGAATCATCTTGAGCTAAAGAGAACTTTCTAGAAAATTCTCGATATAGAATCCACCCACCTAAAAAGAAGGCAGCTCTAATCAAAAAGAAAGTAGGGTCTAAATATCCTGATTTTGCTTGCAACAACTTATCATCTGCCACTACATCTGAATCCATCCAAACAAATAAATGGTTCATGTGCATAACAGATAAGACCAATATAATGAATATGATGATTCCTCCTGGAATCAAATAAGCTGTAATCCCTTCCATTACCCTAAACAATACTGGAGACCAACCCGCCTGTGATGCTCGCTGAACAGCATAAAAGGCCAAAACACCCAATGCTATCATAAAGAAAAAGAAGGCGGCGATATATAATGCCGACCAAGGTCTATTCTGTAATTGGTGCAACAAATGCTCATCATGGGAAGCATCATGTTCTTCTCCATGTTCAGCCGTCACTACATCGTGCTCATCTGCTTCTGCGTGTGTTGCTTCCGCTACATGGGAAACCTCTCCATGACCACCATCATGCGCCGCTATTGTAGCTTTAGCTTCTTCTACAGTACTTGGTGCAGATACAAAACCAATACCAACACCCAACAATCCAACAGCCATTAGGATGAAAGAAGCAATTTTTAATCTATTTGAAAACGTGTACATATTACTATTGTCTATGTATTATTTTATTAAATCTTGTCTCAATTTTACAACATATTCGGAAACCTGCCAGCGTTCTTTATGATTCAATTGAATAGCATAAGAACCCATGGAATTTAATCCATAATAAATTGTATGGTATGAACTTCCCACGGTAATATTTCTCGCTGCATCTGCATATGTAGGGACTCCCAATATTTTTTCTCTTTTTACCAAGTTCCCTTGACCATCACCTTTTGTGCCATGACATAAAGCGCAATATATATTGTACAATTCTTTACCTACAGCAAGGTTCTTTTCAATGTTCAAAGAATCTAATGGGCTGGCAGCCAAAATTGCCAATTCTTTTCCTTCAGGAGTATTTTCAATACTATATGGAATCATTCCCCTCGGGATGGTATTTTCTACAGGTTGCATGGCTTCCATTTGTCCTGGTAAAAAATCTACCTTTCTGTACGTTTCATACCCTACAGGCTCATACATGCCTGGCATATATTGATAATTTGGCCTGTTCTTATCAGCACATGCCGATACAAGAACAACCAACCCCAATAACAATCCCATTTTCTTAAAACTATTCATAATATTTATGACTACTTATCTGAAATTAATTTCTACAGCACCTGTGTTCAACAACAGTTCCTTTAATTCTTTTTCATTGTTATGAACTTCTATTTCCATTAAAAAATGATCATCTGTAGTTCTAACATCTGGGTTTTCTGCTTCTTTAAAAGGCCACAATCTACTTCTTAAGTAAAATGTGATTACCATTAAGTGTGCTGCAAAAAAGACGGTTAATTCAAACATAATGGGCACAAATGCCGGCATGTTCTCTATATAACTAAAACTAGGCTTACCACCAATATCTTGAGGCCAATCACTAATCATCATGTAATTCATCATAACTATTGATACAACAAACCCAATACATCCATATATAAAAGAAGCAATCGCAATTCTAGTAGGTGCAAGTCCCATTGCCTTGTCCAATCCGTGAACTGGAAAAGGGCAAAATATCTCTTCTATGTGATATTTAGCTGCTTTTACCTCTTTGACGGCATGCATCAACACATCGTCATCGTTATAAAACGCCTGTATAACCTTAGATGCCATATTATTTTTTCTTATTTAATTTTTTAGCTTGTCCAGCCCAATCATCTCTTTGTGCCCTACCTGGAAACTTTTCTATAATAGCATCCAGTATGTCATATTCCTTTTTAGTCATTTTACTGACTTGACCAAAAGTGAATATTCCAATCTTATTCAAGGTTTTTTCCATTTCTGGACCAACTCCTTTTATTTTCTTTAAATCATCAGCTACATCCTTAGAAGCATCAAACAATCCTATAGAACCTAACAGATTAGAGACTTTATTGTCCGAATCTCCATCAGATGGTTTTGTAGCAGTTTCTTTCTTTTTACCCGAAGCAATCTTTTCTATTTTATATAATGGCTTACCGGCCTCTCTTAATTTCTTATATCGCTCTCCAGATGATTTCAAAATAGTCTTCACTTCTGCCTGTGCAATTACAGGGAATGTTCTTGCATACAATAAGAAAAGAACAAAAAAGAATCCTATGGTTCCTATAAATATTCCAATATCTACAAAAGTTGGTGAAAACATAGCCCATGAAGAAGGTAGGTAATCTCTGTGTAATGACGTCACAATAATTACAAAACGTTCAAACCACATCCCAATATTTACCACAATTGAAATAAAGAAAGAGAACATGATACTGGTCCTAAGTTTTTTGAACCACATAAGCTGTGGAGAAAACACATTACAACTCATCATGGCCCAATATGCCCACCAGTAAGGTCCTGTAGCTCTATTTAAGAATGCATATTGTTCATATTCCACTCCTGAATACCATGCCATAAAAAGCTCAGTAATATAAGCACAACCAACTATAGAACCTGTAATCATAATTACAATGTTCATTAATTCTATATGCTGTATTGTAATATATGCTTCTAGACCACTCACCTTTCTCATGATAATAAGCAAGGTGTTCACCATTGCAAATCCAGAGAAAACAGCACCTGCAACAAAATAAGGAGGGAATATTGTTGTGTGCCATCCTGGTATTACCGCTGTAGCAAAATCAAAAGATACAATAGTGTGTACAGAAAGCACTAAAGGTGTTGCCAAACCGGCCAATACCAAGGAAACTTCCTCAAAACGTTGCCAATCTTTTGCTCTACCACTCCATCCAAAACTCAATAAACTATATATTTTCTTTTGGAAAGGTCTTACCGCTCTGTCTCTTATCATTGCAAAATCTGGCAACAACCCTGTCCACCAGAATACTAAGGAAACTGATAGATATGTTGAAATTGCAAATACATCCCAAAGTAATGGAGAGTTAAAGTTCACCCATAAAGATCCAAACTGATTTGGAATAGGAAGTGTCCAGTACGCCAACCAAGGACGTCCCATGTGAATAATAGGAAATAATCCTGCCTGAATTACCGAGAAAATAGTCATGGCCTCCGCGGAACGGTTAATTGCCATTCTCCATTTTTGTCTAAATAACAAAAGTACTGCCGAAATCAATGTTCCTGCATGACCAATACCTACCCACCAAACAAAATTGGTAATATCCCAGGCCCAGCCTACAGTTTTATTTAATCCCCATGTACCAATTCCAGTGGATACAGTATATACAATACAACCAATCCCCCAAAGGAATGCTGCCAATGCAATGGAAAATACTATCCACCAGTATTTATTGGCCTTTCCTTCTACAGGAGCTGCAATATCCACGGTTATATCATGGTAGCCTTTGTCTCCAAGAACTAGGGGTTTTCGTATAGGTGCTTCGTAATGCGACGCCATAATTTATGTTATAGTTACTTGCTTTATTTTTTGTTATGCCTCATTTGTATTCCTTACCTTAACTTGGTAAACAACATTTGGTTTTGTTCCCACATGCTCCAATAGGTGATATGCTCTTTCATCTTTTATCAATTCAGAAATTACACTTCCCTCCTCATTTACATCTCCAAAACGCATAGCTCCTGAGCTACATGCTGCCGAACATGCAACTGCATCATTGAACTCTCCTTTTACAACTTCTCTTCCTTCTCGTTTTGCCTGTAAAATAACTGCTTGTGTTGCCTGTATACAAAAAGAACATTTTTCCATTACACCACGCGAACGAACAACAACATCTGGATTGATTACCATTTTACCCAAATCATTGTTCATATTATAATCAAACTCATCATTGTTACTATACAAGAACCAGTTGAAACGACGTACTTTATAAGGGCAGTTGTTTGCACAATATCTTGTCCCCACACATCTGTTATATGCCATATGGTTTTGACCTTGTCTACCATGCGAAGTTGCCGCTACTGGGCAAACCGTTTCGCAAGGCGCATGATTACAGTGCTGACACATTACTGGCTGAAATGCTACTTGAGGGTTTTCAGATGGGTCTTCCAACTCAGCAAAACCACCCAAAGAACCTTTATCTCCAGTAAGGCCATCAAAACCTTCTTTCTTCATGTCATCTTCCGCAAACGTATCTTCCGAAGAATAATACCTATCTATTCGCAACCAGTGCATGTCCCTAGACATACGTATTTCGGCTTTCCCAACCACAGGCACATTGTTCTCTGCATGGCAAGCAATAACACAGGCACCACATCCAGTACATGCATTTAAATCAATGGAAAGATTAAAATGATGTCCTATAGAACGATCAAAACTATCCCAAAGATCAACCGATGTTGCTGGAACCTCATTATGATTCAAAGAAACTTGTGGAACTGGGTTCCATTCGCTATGGTCTTTTGTATTAAAAATCTCTAATGTTGTTTCCTTAATGATATCTCCTCTACCCATTAAGGTTTTATGTAGTTGTACACATGCAAATTCATGCATACCAGCAGTTTTTTCAATAACTACGGTCTGTGTATTTGAAAATCCTTGGTATAATGCAAAAGCATTTACGCCATTCTGCATCTCCTTCTTCATCCCTACTTCCTTACCATATCCAAAAGAAAGTCCCAAAGAACCTTTAGCTTGGCCTGGTTGAATAATAACAGGAACATTATCAAGAATAACACCGTTCACGGTCAATTTAGCATAACTACCATCTAAACCGCCATTGGCAACATTTTCATTTACTAAACCTAGTGCTTCTGCATCAGCCTTGGAAACTGTAACATAGTTATCCCAAGAAACTCTAGTGATAGGATCTGGGAATTCTTGCAGCCAAGGGTTACTTGCCTGCTGTCCATCACCCATACCTACTTTAGAATACAATGTAAGCTCCATACCAGAACTACTTGCATTTGCCAAACTACGCACTGCAGAAGCTATTGGCACAATAGTTACTGCCTCCTCGTCTTCTACAATTCTAGTTTCAACAACTTCTTCTTCTGTAGTAATTACCGAACCAACAAAAACACCATCGTGCAATGTTTTGTTCCACTCACTTTCACCTAAAATATCAGTACTCCAAGTTTCCTTTATATAATCGTAATAGCTTTTATCGCTACCCATCCATTGCAACAATGCACTCTGGAATTGCCTAGTATCAAACAACTCTTTAATTGTTGGTTGCATTAGACTA
The DNA here is from genome assembly GCA_964398035.1 of uncultured Flavobacteriaceae bacterium. Taxonomy (GTDB): domain Bacteria; phylum Bacteroidota; class Bacteroidia; order Flavobacteriales; family Flavobacteriaceae; genus Saonia. The sequence continues at coordinate 24,477 of CAYNLI010000007.1, forward strand.
TAATATCCTTTTTTTACTTGGGCATCTCCCCAAGATTCTAAATAATGTGATGAAGCTGCAACATATTGAGCAACTTCTGTTGTTTCATTTTTATTTGAAGAAAAAACAATCGACAACTCTACATTCTTAATTCCCTCTGCAAAATCAGCTGCATTTGGTAAAGAATACATTGGGTTTACACCATCTGTAATCAAAGCTCCAACTTTCCCCGCCTTCATATCAGCAATTAAAGCATTGATTGCTTTTACATTCCCCTGTCTTGTATATTTTGGTGCGGAAATATCAAAAGCTTTACTTCCCAACATTTCATTGATTGCCAAAACAACAGCTTGTGCATTCTCATCATCCAATCCTGTTACCACAACAGCATTAGAACCTGCTTTACCTATTTGCTTGGCAATTGCATCAAGAGCTTTATCCAAACTCTCTGATATATCTCCTCCTACATTACTACCATTCAGTTTTCCAAACAACTTAGCCAAAGCAACTTTTTGCTTGGATGGAGCCAAAGGAATTCTTTTATCTGCATTAGCCCCAGTAAGAGACATATTAGCTTCTAATTGAATATGTCTGGACATTTTACCGTGACTGGGAACACGTCCTTTTGCATAACCACCGTCAAAGCCACCACCTTGCCAATCTGTCAAGAAATCCGCTCCAAAAGAAACAATGACATCGGCTTTTTCAAAATCGTAATCAGCTAAAGCTCTTTCACCATACTTAGCTTCAAAAGCATTCAATGCCGCATCTTCAGAAATAGCATCATAAGTAACATGATTTACATTACCATTAGCCTCAGCAAAATCAGCTATTAATCTAGATGTAGACGGACTAGCATATGTTTGCGTCAATAAAGCAATCTGTTTTCCAGAATTCTTTAACGCACTCAACTTAGCTTTTACCTCAGCATCCAAAGTATCCCAACCAACAGATTCACCATTAGTCGAAGGACCCTGCAAACGAGTACTATCGTATAAAGACAAAACAGATGCATGAACACGTGCATTGGCACTGCCCATAACTTTAGCATCCGTATTGTTTTCAATTTTTATAGGCCTGCCTTCTCTGGTTTTTACCAAAATACTGGCAAAATCAAAACCATTGGCAATAGTGGTCGCATAGTAATTAGCAACGCCAGGGATTATATTTTCTGGCTGTACTACATAAGGAATGGTCTTAATCACAGGCCCTTCACATGCAGCCAATGAAGCAGCAGCAGTACTAAAGCCAACATACTTTAAAAAATCTCTTCTATTTGTGCTCGTAGAAGACAAAGTATCTTTATCACCCAAAAACTCATCAACAGGAATTTCCTGCACAAATTCGTTTTGTTTTAGCGTCTCAACAATGGAATCGTTGGGATTTAACTCCGCTTCGCTTTTCCAATATTTTTTGTTTGATGCCATACGATATATCTGAAATTAACTCCTTTTATTTTGATTAATAGTGACACTTACCACATTCCATTCCACCCATCTGCGCCACCGTCAACTGATCTACGCCATATTTCTTGGAAAGCTCAGCATGTATTTTTGCATAATACTCGTTTCCTTCAACCTTCACATTGGTTTCTCTATGACAGCTGATACACCATCCCATTGTTAATGGGGAATATTGCTCAACAATATCCATCTCCTCAATTGGACCGTGACATGTTTGACATTCTATCCCAGCAACAGAAACGTGCTGTGAGTGGTTAAAATAAGCGAAATCCGGTAAATTATGAACTCTTACCCATTCCACAGCTTTGGTCTCACCTGTATAATTTTGACTCTCTTCATCCCAACCAACTGCTTCATATAATTTTTTAATTTCAGCCGTATAGAAATCATTAGTATAACCATTTGCTAAATCTTCTTTAGTTGGCCCTTCCGGGTTTCCTTGATATTGATATATGGATTTATGACAGTTCATACATACATTCAAAGAAGGCACTCCAGAAGTTTTGGAAACCCTAGCCGAAGAATGGCAATATTTACACTCTATTTTATTATCACCTGCGTGTACTTTATGCGAAAAATGAATTGGCTGCACAGGAGCATATCCTTGATCCACCCCAAGTTGCATCATCCATCCAAACGCAAAATAACCACTAGTCAATAACAGCAAAATAGCTGTTACCAATAATAAAAATTGACTTTTCACAAAAGCTTTCCATAAAGGCAAGCTTTTATTTTTTTCTTTTTCTAAATCAACACCGTTAGCCGTTGCAATACGTTTTAAGGTATTGTTTACCATAAACAGCATTAACACCAAAAGACCAAAAACAAGAGCTAAAGCCCCTAAAATAATTTCGTTTGACAATCCAGATGATTCTGCTGACCCACCATCTACAACCCCACCATCACTCACCACAACTGGCGTAGCTGGAGGAGCGGCAGTATAAGCCAAAATATCATCTATATCCTCATTACTTAATGTCGGAAATGGAGTCATTGCCGCCTGACTATACTCATCGTATATCTTATTAGCATATGTGTCTCCAGATTTAATCAACCCTGAACTATTCTTAATCCAAGCATACAACCATCCACTATCCAACCCTTCTTCTTCCGTCAAACGTGACTCCACATTAGCCAAAGACGGACCCGTCATTTTACGATCTAAAGAATGGCAAGCCGCACAGTTTTGATTAAATAATTGTTTTCCCTTAGCTGAATCACCACCTCCCAATGATGTGTCTTCTTGCGCAAAAAGTGTAGCTGAAAAAAGCAGAAGAAATACTACTAAATTAATACCTAAATTTTTAGAAATTATATTACGGTATGGAACCTTTTTCATATTAAAAATATTTCTATCGAAATCTTGGCACGATATTTTGTGTTATTTAAAAAATAAACACCCATATCGTCGTTAAATTAAGGTCAAAAATACAACATAGACTTTGTTTGAGAAATGTTAATGGATTTATAATTTATAATTTATACCAATTCTAAATAGAATTAAAATCTTTGGTTTAAAATTAAAAATATACTTTTGTAAACCTTATTTTTTATACCACAAAAACAATGAAAATATACATAAGCATACTTACAATCATCTGTTTCACAGTCCATGGACTAGCTCAAGAAGGCATTGTCACCATAGAACAAGATGAGAAAATCAATGAATTATTAAACATCTACAAGTCTGTAAATGAGAATTCTGAACTATATAGAATACAGGTGTTTTTTGGGTCCTACCAAAGAGCACAAAATGTAAAGTCAGAAGTTGATGTAGATTTCCCCGGATGGTATTCAAAAATTGATTTTGAGTCCCCTAGCTATAGAGTTAGAGTGGGTCGTTTTTCATCTAAGTTAGAAGCTGAACGAAAACTTATGGAGGTAAGGGCAAAATACCCGAGCGCTATGCTTTTGAAACCAAAAAAAACGACCAAATAGATCGTTTTTTCTTTATATATTAATTCTTATTTTAAAAACTACTTCAGCTTCTTTTTCACTGCAACTTCTTGGAAAGATTCCACGATATCGCCTTCTTTAATATCATTGTAGTTTTTAACCTGTAATCCACAATCATATCCTTTTGCCACTTCCCTAACATCATCTTTAAATCGTTTTAAAGATGTCAATCCCCCAGTATAGATTACCACACCATCTCTAATAAGACGAATATTAGTATTCCTGAATATTTTACCGCTCATGACCATACAACCAGCAATAGTACCCACTTTAGATATTTTAAAGGTTTCTCTTATTTCTGCAGTACCTGTAATCTCTTCTTTTATTTCTGGTGAAAGCAGACCTTCCATGGCGTCTTTAAGATCATTGATAGCATCATATATAATAGAATACATTCTAATATCAATTTCTTCTTTATCCGCTATGTCTCTGGCATTACCCATTGGCCTAACATTAAATCCAATTATAATGGCATCTGAAGCCGATGCTAAAAGTACATCTGACTCTGTAATGGCACCCACTCCTTTATGGATGATATTTACCTGAATTTCTTCTGTAGACAATTTCTGGAAAGAATCAGTTAATGCCTCAACAGAACCATCAACATCACCTTTAAGTATTACATTTAATTCTTTGAAATCTCCCAATGCAATACGACGGCCTATTTCATCCAATGTAATATGACGTTGCGTACGTACAGATTGCTCTCTTTGTAATTGCCCTCTCTTAGCGGCTATCTGTTTGGCTTCTCTTTCATCTTCCAAAACATTGAATTTATCCCCTGCTTGTGGAGCTCCATCCAGCCCCAAAATAGAAATTGGCATCGCAGGACCTACTTCTTTAACATTATGACCACGCTCATCTTGCATGGCCTTGATTTTACCACTGGTTGTCCCTGCCAACACATAATCTCCAATTTTCAAAGTTCCAGCTTGCACCAAAATAGTAGAAACATAACCTCTTCCTTTATCCAAAAATGCTTCTACAACAGTACCTGTTGCATTTTTATCTGGATTTGCCTTTAACTCAAGAAGTTCAGCTTCCAACAATACTTTTTCCAACAATTCCTTTACGCCTTCTCCTGTTTTTGCAGAAATATCATGAGATTGTATTTTACCCCCCCAATCTTCTACCAATAAATTCATGGCAGCAAGGCCTTCTTTAATTTTATCTGGATTAGCTGTTGGTCTATCAATTTTATTTATAGCAAATATTATTGGAACACCTGCAGCTTGCGCATGGCTAATTGCTTCTTTTGTTTGAGGCATAATAGCATCATCCGCAGCAATAACAATAATTACAATATCCGTTACTTGAGCGCCTCTAGCACGCATAGCCGTAAAGGCTTCGTGACCTGGCGTATCTAAGAATGTGATTTTTTGATTATCTTCTAGCGTTACTCCATAAGCACCAATGTGCTGGGTAATACCTCCACTTTCACCAGCAATTACATTTTCTTCTCTAATATAATCCAGCAAAGATGTTTTACCATGATCCACATGCCCCATAACAGTGACAATAGGTGGTCTAGGTTTTAAATCTTCTGGAGCATCTTCTTCTTCAATAATGGATTCTTCAATATCCACGGTAACAAATTCCACTTCATAACCAAACTCATCTGCAACTATGGTCAATGTCTCAGCATCCAAACGTTGATTCATTGTCACCATAATACCCAATGACATACAAGCGGAAATAATCTGAGTTGAAGAAATTTCCATCATTGTAGCTACTTCGTTCACAGTAACAAATTCAGTTACTTTAAGAATTTTATTCTCTAATTCTTGTTGTTCTAAATCCTTCTCTGTTTGTTGTCTATGCTGATCTCTTTTATCTCTCCTGTATTTGGCGCCTTTACCTTTTTTGGATTTTCCTTGTAATTTTTCTAAGGTTTCCCTTACTTGTTTTTGCACATCTTCCTCAGATGGCTCTACTTTAGGTGCAGAAGAAAATCTTGGATTACCTCCTTTTCTTCCAGCTGGACCTTTTCCTCTAGGACCACCTGGTCCTCCGCTTCTTTGAGGCCCTGTATTGCTTATGATTCGTCGTCGTCGTTTCTTTCTATCATTGGCATCTCCAGATTTTTTATCCTTTGAAACTTCAACCTTTTTCTTTGGCTTTTTAAATTGAGCAAGATCTATTTTAGCCCCTGTTATTTTTGGCCCCGTAAGTTTTTTGTATTGAGTTGTAATAGTCTCGGATTTCGGCTCCTCTGGTGCTACTTCTTTTTCTTTCTTTTCAACTTTAGTTTTTACAACGACTTTTTCTTCTTTGGGTGCCGCCTCTTTTTTAACCTCAATAACTTTCTCTTCTTTTACAGGGGCAGCTTTCTCCTCTTTTTCTTCTTTCACCTGTTTTACAGGAGCAACTTTTTTCTTAGGCTCTAAATCTATTTTACCAATAGTTTTTGGCCCAGCAAGTTCTGCCTTGGCTTTAATCACTTCTTCAGCCGCTGCTCTCCTTTCACGCGCAAGTCTTCTCTCTTCTTGTTCTTCTTCTAGTTTTATTCTTATGGCTTCCTTTTCTTTCCTCTTTTCTTCTCCTACCTCCTTGGACGCAACTTTCTTGCTCATATCCGTTTGGAATTCATCCAACAGCACTTGATATACCTCACTAGAGATTTTGGTAGTTGGTCTTGCCTCAATATTATGTCCTTTTGACGAGAGACAATCCACTGCTCTATCCAAAGAGATATTTAACTCCCTAAGAACCTTATTAAGCCTTACCGTTGCATTTTCTGCCATAAAATTTATCCTATTCTAACTAATTTATCGCTAATATAACTTAATCTTCTAATTCTTCTTTTAGAATTCTCACAACTTCTTCAATTGTTTCCACTTCTAAATCAGTCCTTTTTACCAAATCATTAACATCTTGTTCTAATACGCTACGAGCGGTATCCATTCCTATTTTCTTAAACTCTTCAATAATCCAAGCTTCTATTTCATCGGAGAATTCAGTAAGCTCCACATCTTCTTCAACACCTTCACGGAACACATCAATCTCATAACCAGTTAATTGACCAGCTAATCTAATATTATGACCACCTCTACCAATGGCCTTGGAAACCTCTTCTGGTCTTAAGTATACTTGAGCGGTCATTTTTTCATCATCTAGCTTTACCGATGAGACTCTTGCTGGACTCAATGCTCTTGTAACCAATAATTGTGGATTGGCGGTCCAATTGATAACATCAATATTTTCATTGCCCAATTCCCTCACAATTCCATGAATTCTAGAACCTTTCATACCAACACAGGCTCCAACCGGATCAATTCTATCATCATAAGAATCTACAGCAACTTTTGCTTTTTCCCCAGGAATACGAACTGCTTTTTTAACACTGATCAATCCATCAAAAACTTCTGGAATCTCTTGGAAAAACAATTGTTCCAAAAACATTGGAGAAGTTCTGGACATAATAATCAAGGGCTTGTTCCCTTTTAACTCTACGCTTTCTATAACACCACGAACGTTATCTCCTTTTCTAAAAAAGTCAGAAGGTATTTGCCTGTCTTTTGGCAAAAGAATCTCATTTCCTTCATCATCCAATAAAATAATGGCTTTATGCCTAATATGATGAACTTCAGCCGTATATATCTCCCCTTCTAAGTCTTTAAATTGTTTATAGATGGTTGTATTATCATGTTCTTGGATTTTAGAAATAAGATTTTGACGCAATGCCAAAATAGCCCTTCTTCCCAAATCCATTAATTTAACCTCTTCAGACACATCTTCACCAACCTCAAAATCTGGCTCTATTTTTTGTGCTTCAGAAAGTGATATCTCTTCATTGGGATCCTCAACCTCGCCATCTTCAACAACAACTCTGTTCCTCCATATCTCTAAATCCCCTTTATCTGGGTTTATAATGATATCAAAGTTATCATCAGAACCAAACTTCTTTTTTAGCGCATTTCTAAATACATCTTCCAAAATCGCCATTAGCGTTACTCTGTCTATAAACTTATCGTCCTTAAACTCAGAGAAAGATTCGATCAATGCAATATTTTCCATTTTGACCTACAATTAAAATTTTAATACAACTTTTGCTTCTTGAATATCAGAAATTGCAATTTCTTGCTTATTCTGAACCGTTACTTTTCCTTTACCAATAGGTTTAGGCTCCCTAGATTTCCATTCTAGTGTAATACTATCTTCTGTTGCCTCAGTTAAGTTTCCTTCCAAACTTACACCATTGGTTCTTACCTCTAATTTTCTCCCAATATTCTTTTTATACTGTCTTGGCATTACTATGGGCGACGCCGCCCCAGCCGATGCCACTTCTAAAGAAAAATCTTCCTCTTCTCTATCCAGATTATGCTCAATAGCCCTACTGACATTCATGCAATCTTGCACAGACACACCGTGGTCGCCATCCAAAATCACTTTAATTTTATTATCCGATGACATTTTAAAATCAATTAAAAAAATCGATTCATTCTCTGCCAAGGCATCATTTAAAAGAACTATTACTTTATCCTTTAACATAATCTTCAATTTATCAAAACGCCTTTATTGCAAAATCACTAAAGATGCTTTATAAAGATTCTCACTTTTATCAGAATTAGTTTGAATTTATCTAAAAATCCCTCGCAAACCAAAATTTTACCAATAAAAGAGGGGACAATAATGTCCCCTCATGAATACTGTCATATCCTTTCAGTGCCGCAAATATACAATATTTATTGTTTTCCACAACAAAGACATCACCCAATTAAAATATGGGTATTTAATCGTATTTTGGGACAGCAAATAAACACCCTATGGAAATCCTATCATCATACAATATTATCATTGGAGCTTCAATCATAATTATCCTTTCTTTTTGGTTCAATGGCATTTCTAAAAAGACCAATATCCCCTCTGTGCTTATGCTTATTGTTCTTGGTGTTATCCTACAATATGCACTCAAGTATTTTTTACCTACCATGCCCAATTTTGATGCTTCACTGGAAATTCTGGGCATTATCGGTTTAATTATGATTGTACTGGAGGCTGCACTGGAACTAGAGTTAAAACGAGAAAAATTAGTGCCCATTCTAAAATCTATGGCTATCGCTCTAATTGGACTTGTTGCTTCTGCATGGATAGCTGCTCTTATTTTACATCAGTTTATCCCAGATATGACCATGCAATCTGCTTGGTTATACGCTACACCCTTATCCATATTGTCTAGCGCCATTATAATCCCAAGTGTTTCTGGCTTAAAAGAATCTAAAAAGGAATTTCATATTTATGAAAGTACCTTTTCTGATATTTTGGGCATTATGATGTTCTATTTTTTAGTGGCAAAATTAAATCCTGATGCCGATTCTGGCGCAGCTGGTTTTGCAGGTAGCACTTTGCTTACCATTGTTATTGCTCTTATAGCCAGTTATGCCATTATTCTTGTGTTTCAAAAAATAAAGAGTCAGGCAAAACAATTTTTACTGATCGCCGTATTGCTCTTACTTTATGCCATTGGTAAAAAAATGCACCTTTCTTCGCTTATCATCATTCTAATATTTGGGTTGGTCATTGCCAACGTAAAATTGTTTTTTCCAGGCAAATTAAAAGTTTTTTTGGAGCATGATAAAATAAGTCAGATTTACCATGAACTTCATATTATTACATTAGAAACTGCCTTTATTGTGCGGACTTTTTTCTTTGTTATTTTTGGGATTACCATTGCCATTGCGTCATTATTCAGTTTTAGCGTAGCATTGGTCAGCATACTCATCATTATATCCATTTATGCGATACGATTTGTTCTTTTACGAACTTTTTATGGTAGTGATATTTTCCCACAACTCTTTATTGCCCCAAGAGGGCTTATTACTGTATTGTTATTTTACGCTATACCCAAAGAAGCTGAAATTGCTACTTTTGAATCTGGAGTTCTACTTTTCATCATCATTGCCACTAGTTTGATTATGACTTGGGCCATGATCAAGGACAAAAAGAAAATGAATACCATCTTAGATGAACTGAAAGAAGAATTTGAAGCAAGGGATGATGCTTACGAGGAAGAACCTACAGCAGAAAACATTAATTTAGAAATAGATAGTCCAGATTCCGAAGAAGAACTTCCTTAAAACAATTCTTTTAAAGCCGTTAAATAAAAAAATCCCGACTTTAAAAAGTCAGGATTTTTTATTTTTATGTTGGCCCACAAGGACTCGAACCTTGAATGGCTGTACCAAAAACAGCAGTGTTGCCAATTACACCATGGGCCAATCTCTGTAAAAGAGGTGCAAATTTAAAACAAAGTTTTGTTTCGGCAAATATTTTAAGAAGAATGATTAAAAAAATCCATATTCGGTTCTTGTTAAAGGTTTATCAAAATTGTATTATCATATCTATTTTAATTAGTAAATTCGCCCATAGTACAAACAACTCTAATTGTATGTTTTCAAAAAACTTCAAGAAATGGGACACCATCATGGGATGGGTCGTTTTTTTTATAGCCCTTATTACATATAGCATTACCGTTGAACCCACAAGTAGTTTTTGGGATGCTGGGGAATACATTGCCACCTCGGCCAAACTACAAGTTGGCCACCCACCTGGAGCACCTTTATTACAAATGATGGGTGCCTTTTTCGCCATGTTTGCCTTGGAATCTAGCCAAGTAGCTTTTATGGTTAACTTCCTGTCTGGTGTATCTAGCGCATTTACTATTCTTTTTATGTTCTGGACCATCACCAATCTTACCCAGAAATTAATATCTAAAGATGAAGCATTAACCAATAGTAAGGCAATTGCTGTTTTAGGGAGTGGATTGGTCGGTGCATTGTCTTTTACCTATTCAGATAGTTTTTGGTTCAACGCAGGAGAAACTGAGGTCTATGCCATGGCCAGTTTCATCATGGCATTATTGCTATGGATGGGATTAAAATGGACGGACAACTTAGATGACCCAAGGGGAAATCGTTGGTTGGTACTCATCTCTTATGTGGTAGGATTAACATTTGGAATTCAGTTTATGGGCTTTTTGGCCATCCCGACCATTGGTTTACTCTACTACTTTAAAAAATACAAAACCACTACCGTTACCAACTTTCTTATTGCCAATATCGCAGTAGTTGCTATTTTAATGTTAGTCTATAAATTTTCTTTGACCTATGTTTTAAAATTATTTAGCTGGAGCGAGGTATTCTTTATCAACAACATAGGGTTGCCTTTTAATTCTGGAACCCTAATCATGGGGGTTATCTTTATTGCCGTATTTTATTTTGGCCTGCGTTATACCAGAAAGAACGATTTTAGAACAGCAAACACGTTGGTTCTTTGCATAATGTTCCTAATTCTTGGATTTTCCTCATGGTTAATGCTGCCCATACGTGCCAACGCTAATGTGGTCATCAATGAAAACGACCCATCAGACGCAAGGTCACTATTGGCTTATTACAATAGAGAACAATATCCTGGTGTGGACAGCCCAGTTTACGGCACTTATTATTCTGATACATTTGCTCCCTCTGGAGATGAAATAGATGATAAACCCAAGTATGAGAAGGATGAAAAGTTGGGCAAATACGTTATTGTAAACCATTATGAAAATGCTATCCCTGGCCCTAACAAAGACCATGTAGGTTTTTTACCAAGATTATGGAGCGAACAAAATGCGGAAAAATACATGCAGTATTTTGACCCATTGGAATTTAAAATAAAACCAGAATATCTAAGCAATACTGAGCTAAGGGCTGCTGTAAATCAATTTAAAGATGGTTATACCAAGGGGGAAATAGACACAGAACAATACATCAAGTTTTTACGTGAATTTGATGAATATATAGATGTGCAACCGCCAACAGTATGGCAGAATGTAACTTATATGTTCCAATTTCAGTTTGGGTATATGTACTTACGCTATTTTATGTGGAATTTTGTTGGTAAACAGAATGATTTACAGGGAAGATATGATAATAATGGCAATTGGTTGAGCGGTATTGGTTTTATGGACAATATTCGTTTAGGAAGTCAAGAAAATTTACCCAGCGATGTTGAAAACAATAAAGGAAGAAATACCTACTTCTTTTTACCACTTATTTTGGGAATCATTGGTATCCTATTTCAAATTTCAAAGAATCCAAAACAATTTTGGGCACTATTTATTTTCTTTATGTTTACGGGCATAGCCATACAATTTTACACCAACCCTTCCATTTTTCAACCTAGGGAAAGAGATTACTCCCTTGTGGGTTCTTTTTACATATTTACCTTATGGATAGGAATCGGGGTCTATGGTTTATTTGATGAGTTTAGAAAACTTATCACTCCAAAAATATTGGCTCCAATAGTAGTTGTTATTTGTCTTTTGGCTGTACCATCTGTGATGGCTTATCAAAATTGGGATGACCATGACCGTTCTAACCGTTTTACGGCCAATTCCACAGCAAGATCCTATCTGGATTCCTGTCAAGAAAATGCAGGTGCCATGCTATTTACCATTGGTGACAATGATACTTTTCCATTGTGGTATCTTCAAGAGATAGAAGGATATAGAACAGATATCAGAGTTATAAACACTAGTCTTTTTGCTACAGATTGGTATATAGACCAGATGAAAAGCAAAGCTTATGATAGTGACCCAATACCATCACAGCTTACACATAATCTTTACAGATATGGATCAAGAGATGCCATCTATTATCAAGGCGTTACAGAAAGTAGGTGGGATATAAAAGATTTTATGAACTGGGTGGGCAGTGATAAGCCCCAAACAAAGTTTAAACATATTCTGCAACAACAAGGAGCAGATTTAAGTGAATATCCTGAAAGTAATTTGGACATCATTTACTATCCAACCAACAAAATTCGAGTTCCAATAAATAAGAAAAATGTCTTAGAAAGCGGATTGGTCAAAGAAAAAGATTCTGCATTGATCTTGGATTATATTGATATAGACCTTCCGAAAGGGGCATTGCCAAAAAACCGAATCTTAATGTTGGATATTCTTGCAAATAACGACTGGAAACGTCCAATTTATTTCTCTGGAGGCAGTTTTGACCGTGCAGAATATCTTTGGATGAAAGATTACTTACAATTAGATGGTTTGGTCTATAAATTGGTCCCCATAAAAACTAAGAATCAAAGTTCTTTTGAAATGGGCAGAATTGATAGTGACTTAATGTATGACATTGTTAAGAAATGGGACTGGGGAAATTCTGGTGACACAAATATTTATCATGACCCACAAACCAGAAGCCAAGGATTGTCCTTCCGTGGCAATTTGGCTCGTTTAACAGAGACCTTGATTAATGAGAACAAAATAGATAAAGCCAAAGAAATAATTGATATTACCATAGACAATATGCCGTTAGATCAATATGGCTTCTACTACTTTGTAGAACCTTTTGTGGATGGCTATTATAAAGTAGGGGAAACTACCAAAGCAAGAGATTTGTATCATAGATTAAAAACAAAGTACCAAGAGCGTTTAACCTATTATGTTGGTTTACCATTGGATGAGCAATATGATAGTATTGATGATATCATTACAGACATGGAGGCTTACAGAAGAAATATTGATATCTTGATTAAAAATAGAGATAGGGATTTAGCCGAAAAAGAAACCTTGATTTTTAATGAATACATAGATAAGTTCAGTCATTTTTACGAGGGCAGCACATTAGAGGAAGAACTTTCTCCTTCTCTAGACGACCCAGATATGCAAGACTCTATGGAGCTTGATACTATTTTACATGATGAACAAGTGGATAGTATTCTTTCATCTGTAGAGCAATAAAATGCTTTTAAAGTGGAGTGGTACAATAGGTATGTCATTCTGAACTTGTTTCAGAATGACAACTGAATAAAAATATTACAAATGAGAAAACTGAAACAAGTTCAGTTTGACCACCTTATAAATATTCGTTTAGAATACCCAACAAAGTATTGGCATCCTGTTCGCCGCTTTGACGCCAAACCATTTCCCCTTTTTTATAAATCATAAGGGTAGGTAAACCTTTTACCCTTAATGCTTGAGAAAGCTCTTTGTTTTTATCTACATCAATCTTAATGACCTTGCCTTTATCTCCCAAAGCAGCGGCCACATCCCTCAATACGGGATGCATAGAAGTAGATTGTTCATTCCAATCTGCATAGAAATCCAACAGTACTGGAATGTTTAAATCAATTAAGTCTCCAAATTTTGACATATAGAAATCATTGAGTTACAGTTCAAAAGTAAGGAAAAATGTTAAAATACCAATGAATAGTATAACCTCCTAAGGTAAAGTATTACGTTAAATTCAAGTTAAAGACTTCTTTTTTAAAGTAATCACTGTTATTTCTGGCCAAATACCAACCCTTCCCGGGTATCCCAAAAAGCCAAAACCTCTATTTACATTTATATATTGACCCATTTCGGTATAAATCCCTGCCCAATATTTATAACGCCATTTTACAGGACTCCACTTAATCCAACCTGGAATTTCTATTCCAAACTGCATACCGTGTGTATGACCACTTAAAGTTAAATGATAATGATAAGAATCGCTAATTACTTGGTCTTCCCAATGTGATGGGTCATGGCTCAACAAGATTTTAAAATCATTTTTAGATATATTTGATTTTGCTTTCTGTAAGTCTCCAGCTTTTTTAAATCCGCCCCTGCCCCAGTTCTCAACACCGATTAAAGCTATTCTATCATTGCCTCTTTCCAAATATTTACTTTCATTCAGCAAAAGGTCAAATCCTATTTCTTTTTGTAAATTTTTAAGGTCTACCAAATTTTGACTTTTCTCTTCTTCTGTATCCCAATCTACATAATCCCCATAATCATGGTTTCCCAATATGGAAAACTTACCATCTTTGGCTTCAAGTGTTGAAAAAAGTTCAGCCCAAGGCTTCATTTCTTCTGCCTTGTTGTTCACCATATCTCCAGTAAAAAAAAGCACATCACTCTTTTGTTCATTAATAAGGTTTACTGCATATTCAATCTTTTCCCTATTATCAAAACTACCACTATGTATATCAGAAATTTGTGTAATCTGGTAACCATCAAACCCATCAGGCAAATCATCAAACTCCAGATTGTATTTCAATACTTTAAAGTTGTATTTTCCTTTGTACATTCCATACAACAATGCACTAAACGGAAGCGCAGCGATTCCAAGAGCGACCATGCTCAAAAACCTTCTACGTGCCGGCATGGTAAACTGTGTCTGTTTTCCCGAAACCCTATGGTAAATAGCAGCAAAAAATCGAAATATATCCTCTGAAAAAAGCAGGACAACATTAATGGTCATAAAAGCCATAATGGCCAATAAAAACCCAAAGGCATAACTTTTGGGCCTGCTCAACACCCTGCTCCCTTCTGCCCCTATTGTAAACTGATATATGAAATTCCCTATAACCAATACCGCCAATACAAGAAAAATATACTGTATCCATTGGTTTTTTGTAACTGTTTTTAGTGCCTGCCACGTATAAAAAGTAAATGCTGAGTAAATTATTATAAAGATGGTCCAACGTAGCATAGTTCCTTTTTTACAAATATATTTCTTTACAATGTAGCATTAGTAGGTTTACACTTTATTTAACTTTACTACATATTTTCCTTATCGTCTCTAGGCTGGTTACAGCCAATTCATCATCCTTAATAAAGGAAAGTGAGTTCATGGAAACATTGGGTTTTGTGTCCAAAGTTTTGAAAAAACCGGTTCCAGAGAGGTGGATCTCTTCAAAACCCTTACTTTTAAATTCCATCACATTGGTTTCTTTGATACCGCCTCCTGGTAATATGACGCACGACTTTGCATTTTGTTTCAATTCTGATAAAAATTCTATTCCTTCCAAGGCAGATTTCTGCTGTCCAGAGGTCAAAATATAATCCACTCCTATTTCTTCCAGTTGTTCCAATACTGTAAAAGGCTCCTGTACCCAATCAAAAGCTCTATGGAAAGTGAACTTCATAGAACCTGCTGCTTCTTTCAACTCTTTAGTTCGTTCAAAATCCAATGTAAAATCTTTGTACAACACTCCAGAGACCACTCCGCCAAATCCCATTTTATTGCAAAGCAATATATTTTCTTTCATCTGTTCAAATTCTATATCCGAATAAGTGAAATCCCCACTACGTGGCCTTATCAGTACATGAATGGGAATGGAAAGTTTTTTCTTTGCTGTTTTTAATAATCCATACGAAGGAGTAATGCCACCAACACCCAGTTCTGAGCAGAGTTCAATTCTATCTACTCCTCCCTTTTCTGCATTCAATGCAGATTCTATAGAATTAGCGCAAACTTCTATTAGCATATTCCTTATATTTAGTCAATAAATTGACATTATTATTTCTTGACTTTAGATATTACATGGGTCAAAACACAATCAAAATTAAACAACATCCAATGAAAAGAAGAAAGTTCCTTAAAAATTCCGCTATTGGCTCCGCAGGAATGCTATCAGCACCTTTGATTGCCTCATGCAAAAAAGAATCTAAGACCGTCCCTACCAAAGAAGCGTCAATAAAAATACAACCAGTGGTTGTTGCCACATGGAACGTTCCCAATTCCACGGCCAAAGCATGGGAAGTATTAAATGCGGGAGGCAATGCATTGGATGCCGTAGAAAAAGGAGTTATGGAAGAAGAAGCAGATGTAAACAACCAATCCGTTGGCAAAGGTGGCAGACCGGACAGAGATGGCAATGTGACCTTGGATTCCTGTATCATGGATAAAAATGGCAATTGTGGAGCGGTAGTCTATCTCCAAAATATTACCCATGCCGTTTCTGTTGCCCGAAAAGTAATGGAGGACACTCCCCATGTAATGTTGGCCGGGTTAGGGGCTGAGCAATTTGCCTATGAAAAAGGATTTTCCAAAGAAAATTTATTGACTGAAAAGTCCAGACAAGAATGGTTGGAGTGGAAAAAAACATCTAAATATGAGCCTATCATCAATATAGAAAACCATGATACCATAGGAATGTTGGCCATTGATAAAAACGGGGATATTTCTGGTGCATGTACCACCAGTGGCATGGCCTATAAAATTGGTGGCCGTGTGGGTGATTCCCCTATTATTGGTGCTGGTCTTTTTGTGGACAATGAAGTGGGCGGAGCAACCGCAACTGGGGTTGGCGAAGAAGTAGTAAAAACCGTGGGCAGTTTTCTCATTGTAGAATTAATGAGACAGGGAAAGTCTCCCCAAGAGGCTTGTGAAGAAGCAGTAAACAGAATTGTATCTAAAAACGATAACTACAAAAACTTTCAAATTGGGTATTTGGCCATCAACAAAAAAGGAGAAACTGGCAGTTATTGCATACAATCAGGGTTCACCTACAGGGAATATTCTGAGGAAGGGCATAAAAACATTCCTTCAGGGTCTTTTATTACCTCATAACATTTTGAAAAACTTATATTCTTCGTAGGTTTGATATTCTTCAATTTGAAATAAAATGGCAGACCAAAAACGGCTTTTTTTACTGGATGCATTTGCACTTATTTTTCGCGGGTATTATGCGTTTATCAAAAACCCTAGAATTAGCTCAAAAGGCATGGATACCTCCGCTATTATGGGGTTTACTAATTCTCTTTTTGATGTGATAAGGCGTGAAAAACCAGACCATTTAGCTGTTTGTTTTGATAAAGGCGGCAGTGTGGAACGCAAAGAACTGTTTCCAGAATACAAAGCCAACAGACAAGAGACACCAGATGCCATTAAAATAGCCATACCCTATATACAGGAGATTTTAAAAGCCATGAATATTCCCGTGGTTGTTTTAGAAGGTTGGGAAGCGGATGATATTATTGGGACTTTAGCTAAACAAGCCGAAAAAGAAGATTACAAGGTCTTTATGGTCACACCTGATAAGGATTTTGGTCAGTTGGTGTCAGAAAATATCTTTATGTACCGCCCTGCACGTATGGGCAACGGAATAGAAATATGGGGCATCCCAGAAATCCAGAAACGTTTTGGTGTAGAACGACCAGAACAGGTGATTGATTATTTGGGCATGATGGGTGATGCCAGTGACAATATTCCCGGGCTTCCCGGAGTGGGTGATAAAACCGCTAAGAAATTCTTGGCTGAATATGGTTCTTTAGAAGGTCTTTTGGCAAATACCGATAAGCTAAAAGGCAAAATGAAAGAAAAGGTGGAAGAAAATGCCGAATTGGGGCGATTGTCCAGACAATTGGCCACCATTTGCACTACCTGCGATGTTACTTTTGATGCCAAAGACTATGAACTGTCCAAACCCGACTCCAAAAAAGTACAAGAGATTTTTGAAGAACTGGAATTCAGAAGATTAAAAGACCAGTTCCTAAAATTATTCTCTGGAGAAAAAGTTACCGCAGTTGCAGAAACAACCAGTCCCAAAACAGCAAAAAAACAATCCAGTGAAGCTGGGAGTGGTCAGTTTTCTTTGTTTGGCAACATTGGGGAAGCCAATGAGCCATTGGAAGAAATTTCCAGTAGAAATACGACTAAAAATGTTTCCCATGTATACCAAAGTGTAGCTCAAGGCATGGCCATGAAACTTTTTATGCAAAACCTGATGAAACAGACATCGGTTTGTTTTGATACAGAGACCACATCGTTAAACCCATTGGAAGCACAACTAGTAGGCATTGCCTTTAGTTGGGAAGCGGGCAAAGGTTTTTATGTGCCATTTCCTGAAGAAAAAGAAAAAGCACAAGAGCTTATTGAGCAATTGAGGCCTTTCTTTGAGGCAGAACACATTGAAAAAATAGGGCAGAATTTAAAATATGATGTTAAAGTGCTCCGTAAATATGACCTCAACATAAAAGGTACCTATTTTGATACCATGCTAGCACATTATCTGATAAATCCAGATATGCGGCACAATATGGATGTTCTGGCAGAAACCTACCTTAACTACACCCCTATTTCCATCACAGAATTGATTGGCAAAAAAGGGAAAAACCAGTTGAGCATGAGGGATGTTCCTTTGGAGAAGTTAACAGAATATGCCGTTGAAGATGCCGATATTACATTTCAGTTGGCACAACATTTTAGACCAGAACTGGTAGAGGCCAATACTGAAAAATTGTTCAATGAAATAGAAGTACCACTTTTAAGCGTATTGGCTGATATGGAATTGGAGGGCATCAACCTAGATACTGCATTTTTACAATCGCTTTCTACTGACTTGGACAATGATATTGCTACACTGGTAGAAAAAATATATAAAGAGGCTGGGCAAGAATTCAATATTGCATCACCCAAACAATTGGGAGAAATTCTATTTGATAAATTAAAATTGGTGGACAAGCCCAAGAAAACCAAAACTGGTCAGTATTCAACTGCTGAAGATGTGCTTTCCTATTTGGCCAAAGACCATGAAATCATTCAGAATGTATTGGATTATCGTGGGCTTGCCAAACTAAAAAGCACTTATATAGACGCTCTACCAGAACAAGTTGAAGAAACTACAGGACGGGTTCATACAGATTATATGCAAACAGTTGCTGCTACGGGAAGGTTGAGCAGTAACAATCCCAATCTACAAAACATCCCGATTAGAACAGAACGTGGAAGACAAGTACGCAAGGCCTTTGTTCCCAGAAATGAAGATTATATATTACTAGCAGCGGATTACTCACAAATAGAGCTTCGTATCATTGCAGCTTTGAGTGAAGAAGACACTATGATTGAAGCTTTTAAAAATGGGGAGGACATCCATGCTTCCACAGCGTCCAAAGTTTTCAATGTGCCTATCAATGAAGTTACCAGAGAGCAGAGAGGCAATGCCAAAACTGTGAATTTTGGTATCATTTATGGGGTTTCCGCTTTTGGATTGAGCAACCAGACGGATTTATCCCGTTCAGAAGCTAAAGAATTGATTGAAACGTATTACAAAACCTATCCAAAACTCAGAAATTACATGAGTGAGCAGGTAGATTTTGCCCGTGACAATGGATATGTGCAAACTGTTTTAGGGCGTCGAAGGTATTTAAAGGACATCAATGGAAGCAATGCCATAGTTAGAGGTGCAGCAGAGCGAAATGCGGTAAATGCTCCCATACAAGGTAGCGCAGCGGATATCATTAAAATTGCGATGATCAATATTCACAGAAAACTGGCCGAAGGAAATTACAAAACCAAAATGCTTTTACAAGTACATGATGAATTGGTCTTTGACATCTACAAACCAGAACTGGAAGAAATGAAAACCCTCATTAAATCTGAAATGGAAAATGCCTACAAATTGGCTGTCCCCTTAGATGTGGAATTAGGGGTTGGGGACAATTGGCTAGAAGCGCATTAATCTATCCAACCATCTGGACACACAGATGTTGGACTTGCAACAAAAAAGTGGACATTTAGTTGAGGGTCATGCAGCTACTTTTTGATTAAACATTTCGATTTCAAATTCTTCTATAGTTTTATACCCCAAAGAGGAGTGTATTCTTCTTCTATTATACCAAGTTTCTATCCATTGAAAGATTGATAGCTCGGCTTCTGATATAAGTTCATAATTGTGCTTATAGACCCATTCTACTTTTAAGCTTTTAAAG
>CAYNLI010000008.1:0-16681 GCA_964398035.1 uncultured Flavobacteriaceae bacterium
TATCTATTTGCCCCGTCATTGGTACAGTTCCATCAGCTAGAAAGTCCCCTGTTCCGCCTACTATGTCTGATAAAAATGCAACTGTCCCAGAAGCGTCTTGAAAAGTATATTTTCTAATAGCTGTATTTGATTGCGCAAATGTCGCACCTGTTCCATTTGTTTGGTCTGCGCTTTTCCAAGAAAAATCATTTCCAGAATCAAAAAACAATCTATTGCTTACACCACCTGTAGAAAAATCAAATTGAGCGGAAAAAGCTATAAACCCATTTGCAGATTGCAAGTTTATTCCATTATAAAATTCTATTTGGTCTTGAAAAATCTTTATGCCTCCTATGCTTTGCATTCCTGTTAAAGCAACATAACTACCTAAGTCGCTTATATCGGCTTCAACCAAAGCCCGACTTACAAAAGCCGTCCCATTTGCCATTAAAGAAAACCTGTTTGTAGGTATTGATGTGCTTACGTCTAATAAATCAGAAAGTTCGGATACTCCTGAGCCTGAAGCAGACACCACTAGATTACCAGAGCCAAGGATATCTAATCCATTTATAGTCCTTATGTTAGTTCCCGAAGTAAGATTTTCTTGTTTAGAGTCAAGAGAGCTCTGAAGATCTATTTGATTAGAAAGTGTTCCCGTTATGTTTCCCCATATGGCATTAGCTCCGACCAAAGGCCCTATGTCAATAGTGTTCTGTCCGCTAATAGTTATTTGAGTACCACTCAAAGTTAATTGCTGTTGTAGTTCGGCCCTGGGAACATACCCAAGTATATTGGTTCCGTTAGTTACAAGAACACTGTCCGCCGTAATTATTTCTGGAATTAAATCAACTTTTAGTTGTGTTCTAATTCTTTGAGTTGGTGTCTGGGAATAACAGCTAAAAGAGACAATTAAAATTAAAAATAAAAATACATGTTTTTTCATTAGAACCAATTTTGAGGATTACTATCTGTTGCTATGGCCCAGCTAGAAAGCTGATTTATCGGGCCACCTTTATATCTTGCTGTCATAAATACTGTTGGGGAAAAATGCCCCGTAACAACATCTCCTATTTCTAGATAGTCAGCGCCAGCAGGATTTACCTTAAATATTATATAAGGCTTTGCTATTGAGCTAGAAGCCCCAGCGGAAACTGATACTGGAACAAAATTATATATTTTATCAGAATAGTCTATATTGTTACTTACCGTATCAGGACCATATGTGAAATTACTAAGAAGAGCTCCGCCCGTATAATCGACAAGTACCTCTTTCCATTCATATCTTGTTCCATTTTCGACACACATTACCGTCATATACTTATAGTATTGATACGCCTTAGAATTTGCTGTACCTAGGTCTTGCATCTGCGACAATGTTGGAAAATATGTTTTATCATCAAGAGGTAATTGCCCTGCTACTCTAAACGATTTTGCAATAGAATCAAATACTGACATTATATATTTTCTTTAAGTTTGAAAAACATGTTTGAATGTGAATAAAATTCTTTTGATATGTAAATATCAAGTTTAAGAGTGCTGTTATAATAAGTGTCAAAAACAATTTCTGTTATATTTGAGTTCAAGAGATCGTAAATATCATAATCTCTTGCGGAACCTCCCTGAACAGCAAATCCTATTCTTCCGATATTTGCATAAGGGATAGTAAGCCCTTCCATGAAGGTCTCTAAAGATTGCTTTGTTGTTTCGTCATCTAAGAACCCTTGACTTACCGCAGGGGCTAAATCAATATTTGAAACTCTGTCGGCATACTGCCAGTGGTATACTGTTATCATTTTCTGAACTTCTCTTAATACGCATTTGGTTTTAGCCTCTAGTGCGCATGCACTTTCAAGGTCATTGTACACATAATAAATTATAGCATCTTTAGTGCTGAATTTTAAAGTGTTGGCTATTTGAGCCCACTCTTGTTCGTTCGTTGGCCAAACTTCATTCCCTATGGCCGCGTCTCTTAGGTCTTTCCATTTTTGTTCATACCTATCAGCAAGACTTAATGATGTGTGAGAAGCTTGTAAAAATGCCTTAGAAGCCATCAGCTTCCATATAATGTAAGCAGACAAAGCTTCTTTTTGATTTCTTGTCACGCATGGATATCCAAATCCATCTGCCATCATTCCATAATAATATAACTCTGCTTTATCGCGTGTTTTTCCGTCACAAAAATGAAGAAAATTTCCCTGTACAATGTAATTCTCTTTAAGAACTTCCCCGTCTTGATCTTTTATTCCGTAAAATTCAATCCAGTCCAATGGCATCCATATTCGTTTTCCATCAAAATTGGTTCCGTCATTTACGTAAGGTACTTTTTTAAATACTTGAGCTCCCGAATAACCAAGGTCTTCTGTAGCTCTTGCTATAAACCTAGATATTCGCTCATACTGAGAGCGAAGGTTGGATAGGCCCGTGTCATCTTTAACAGTTTCTAAAAGTTCTTGAAATGATACTAAAGCTGATATCATGAAATGAAATTTGTTTTGTTGATGATACCTTGTTTCTTTGCAGATTGCGCAGTTTGCAACATATCTACATCATTTTCTTTGATGTATCTGTTATCAAATTTAGGGATAATATTCGTACTCCCTGTTCTTTTTCTGAGTTTTACATATAACCAGACCTCCCTGCACGGTCTTTCAAACCAATGCCAGCCAATCGTGGTCCTTGTCATTTTGTGATGCTGGATGGAAAGGATGGGGGCAATGGCAACAAGTCTCATTCTCCCTCCCAGAAAAAAATATAAAACTTTTTTACCTGAAAAGTATAGGTCTATAAAGTAAATTTCCAGAAATGTCTTTATTATTTTTTTTACCAAAATGACTGGAATGTCTATTTTGTTTTGTCTCCCCGGAACATGTATGTTTAGTTCTTTAGGATAGTAATCTTTGTAGAAACATGAAAAAATTTCTTTTATGGTAAGAGTGTCCCGAGAAGATTTCCATTTTTTCATGATTATCGATATTACTTATCTGACATTGCATTTCCGACTTGATCCCCTTTCATCCTGATCATTAAGTCTAAGTTTCTAGAAAGAGTTGATGTTTCTATTTTATCTATAATTTCTGAAGGACAAGGATAAGGGTCTTTGGTCCAATCATATCCCGGTTGATCACCTGGATCATAGAGAACAGCTCTAACGTTTACAAATATATGTGGTTCATCATCAGTTTCATTATATTCTTTTACAAATTGCTTTACAGCTTTTGTTTTTAAAGATGATTCCAAAAAATTACATTCATCAATACAACCAGCAAATACGATTAATTTATTGTATTCAAATTTAGCTTTTGGTTTTGAATTATTATAGAAATTCATTTTAGAAAGATCAAACGCTTCGCTGTCCATAATCGGAATATTATAACCAAACTTGGTTACATAGACACCTTGATTATTTTCAAAATTTATAAAAGCTGGTGTTTCTACGGAATAATCGTTACCTGATTTTTTAAGCTCTAAAGTTCCCAGATCCTGAAAGACTATATCGTTCACAGAAAGACCTTTATGGTAAAACGTATTCATTTTTGAAGCTCTATGTGTTCTTAGAAAGCTTCGTATAAGCCTATCGGAATAAACATTGTCATTAGAAACTTCACCGCCATGTACAATGTTAAGAAGATCATATACTATTTGCTGTTCTGTTTTCATATATCTTCTTTTCTAAATGAGCGTTCATCATTATAAGCTGTTTGATATCTTGGATCTCCTTTACTTCCTAACAACCTAGATTCTGTTTTAAGAATAATGGCATCTATAACAACGTCTGGAAGATTTACTATTCTTTGGTTTGGCTCCGTAAGTTTAGCGTACAAGGGCTTTTTTAAATAGGTTATCAATACGGATATTGGCTTCTCTACGTATCCAGATTCTATTTTTATAGTATCAGTAAACTGTGTGATAATAGGATATTCTGTTGATGGACTGTTATGAGGGTCTGATTTCATAGCGTCTAAATTACCATGACGAACCAGCCTAGGACGCTTACTGGTCACGTTTCCTTTAAAAATAGGATTTACCCTGGCTAAGTAATGAAGGTCTGAAGGAATTGCCGTAGTAACCGCGTGAGGGTCGTTCAGATCGTTAATGACACTTTCCTTTGACGTGAGCATAAGACTTTGAAGATCCTGCGTCACTTGCTGTTGTTTTTCGATACTTGGTATCTTCTCTCCGATAAAATCAAGAGTTGAAGATTGAAAAACAGACAGCACATAAGGTAACTGGAAAAGATCAGACCCTTTCTTGTCTGTCAATTCCAGTATATAATCATACACTTCCTCTAAGGTGTAATTCATCTTTAACCTCTATTTTTAAGAATTTTAGAAACTTTATCTTGAATCTCTAACCAAAATTCTGAATTAGTGGATAGAAAATTAGTAACCGACGGGATATCTGTTCCGAGCGCCGTGTTGTTGTATTTCAACATTCCGTTATTATAAGTAATCACGCCATTGTCCAGCAATAATTTTACGCAATATACTTTTTTGTTTTCTTCAATATTGACAATTGCTTCATCAACTTTTTTGGCATTTTCCACAGAAACTTTCACGAACTTTTTAAGCTTGTTTCTTAACAACTTTGTGTGTGTTTTTTTTGCTTGTGGGGTCTGACTCATGTACCTTTTGTCTTCGTAGGGAAGCCCTAGCCCTGCAAGTATATACCCAAGTTTTTCAAAACCAATAGCTTCTGTTCCACCGTACAAAGACAATCTCCCCACCATTCTATCTATAGTGTCTTCATCTTCGATTGCAGTAAGGTCTTGAAAATCAATATTAACTAATTTAATTTTTGAATTCCCATTCTTTTTAGAAGAGATTTCTGAGCCTAAAGAAACGTCATCTACCATAACTTCTGGGTGTGGCAAAAGCCAATTTACCAAGGCTTTGTGGTTCCTATTAATATCTGGATCAAGCGTTGTTGAACTTGACATAATTTCATACAAGTGAACTTTTTGACCATCTATGATAAGCGTCATTTTTTTACCCGTTATAGGGTGAACATAGGTGCTCAACCCTCTTGAACCAAATCCATTATGACCTATGGTATTGGTCACTTTGTATGATAACCTCCATTTACCTCTAAGTCTTTTTTCGTCAATGATTCCTTTATTAATTATACTTTCTTGTTTTGCTGCTGTTTCCATTTATTTTTTTGGTTTTAAAAAAGCAGGGCCGTATGACCCCGCTCTTAAATTAATGTATTAATATAAAAATGATGATGAATCTGGGTTTGCTGTCAAGAATGCACTTCCGTCTAATGCCCCACCATTCCATTTGGCGGTAGCTCTCAAAATACCACAAGAACGTGCGTCATAAAGAACTGGCATACATTCACCCAATAAGGCAACTCTACATCCGTCGAATCCAGAACTTGCTTTATTACTTTGGTCAGCAGCCATATCAAATGAGTGCATGCCATCAATCATTTTCTTTCTGAACTGACGAGAAGCTCTTGCTAATATTTCAAAGTTTGAAACTCCTTCAATCTCTGACATGTTTAGGCAATAGATGTTACCAGAACCTGTGACGCCGCCAGAAGTATTGTGCAATCCAGGATTGTTCAATAACTCGTCTTCCATTACAATAACTTCGTTGTTCAAGTAATGATGCTTTGTCACTGAGAATCCAATTTCATTCTCAGCTCCAGTTTGGATATTTACAGACATATTGGAAACTGGATTAGCCCCAACATCTGCAGCATTGCCCCATCCAAGAAGTTTTTTAAGTGCCTTGTCCACAACCATTGTTCCTACCTTGTCAGTAACAAACACAAATGTGTTACCAGAAGACCCTTTGGGGGACCTGTTGGCAAGAGACATCATCATGGCTTCTATATAAAGATATGCGAGTCCAGAATTAGGATCGTAATCAAATTCCGCATTATCTTTTATTTGAGGAATCCACCCATCACCGATTACTGGTGCCGTAAGACCTGTTTCCATATTGAATCCTGTTACGGTCAATTGGTTTGTTCCCCAGTTTTCATACCAAGAATGACTTGATGGATCCATTGAGATACGTGAGTATCTTAACGAAAGCTCAGTCATCATATGAAAAATCTGCTCTCCTTTAAGAACTTCTGAAAATTCCCATGACTTAGATTTTCTGTCATCTGAATTATATATCCAAGCAACTTTTTGGCTTTTAGCCGAACCTGTCATTGTAAGGTCATACCTGTGAATAGATGTGTAATTTATTCTCCATCTATTTTTAGTGTGTCTTTGATAGCCTCTGGTTGAGCCTTGCCCAAAGAAGTTACCAGACTCTGTCAATACTTCACCATCTGCCAAATGAGCTGGGGCAAAATCACTGGCTGGTCCAACTGTCTTGAAATCGACAACATAATGTGAGCCATCAGCAGCTTTTCTAGGCTGACTTGTGAATATAAACTGAATACCAAGCCCTGCTCCTAAAATAACAGAATCATTTGGATTAAATTTATCTCCCCAAATGTTATTTGCTGGATCATGTTTTAATGCCATTGACCCAATGGTATCAGTAGTAATAGTGCTTACGGTTTTACCTCCCGTGTAAGTCACTCCGGACACACCGCTCATATCAGGATTTGTTACTCCTGGAGCAAAAATAGTTCCTAATTGAACAGCTCCATAAGCTATTGCAGGCAATATAAGAGCGCCTTCATAACTTACTCTATAAGCGTTGTCGCTTATTTCATTTGCAGCTTTTGTGACCTTTCCAGCTTTTGCCCCCTGGTTGGTACGACCAGTAGTGTGCATCCAAGATGTGAATCTACTGTACCTCGTATAGAGCTCAATAGATTTTTTTCTTAATGCCATTGACTTCATCATCTTGATGGCCAATGAATTTTCCTCTGTCATTACTTGAGGATTGAAGTTCTCAGCGGAACCTCTTAATAATACTCCCATTTTTTTAATCTTTAAATTAATGTTTCATTTAAAAAAAGAATAACGGGTTCATTATGGATGTAGGGAGCCTGCTCGACCTAACTTAATAATGCATCCGTTAATTCATCTCCAGAACTAGATCTTGTCCTATGGCTACGTTGGCTATTAGCGTTAGCTCCACGGGCTTTTTCTCTGTTAGAGCTGCTACGAGAACTTTCGTTCCCTTTGCCCATAACATGTTCTATACCCTGTTCAAAGGTTTTCTTTGACCCGTTATTGACGAATTTATTTTTCATCTGACGGAGCAAAGACAACTCTGCAACCAAATCCGGATTGTTTTCCAGCTCTTTGAAGAATCTTCCAGAAGTCGCATCTTTACGAGCTTCTAGAATGTCTTGTTTATCAATATGGACTCCATATATGGAGCCTTGACTATTCATTTTATTGAAGTGAGCATCAAGCTGTACTCTTTGCGCTCTAACTTCTTGATTTTTATTATCTGATATTTTTTTATCAATTTGCTTATTGGCAGCAGAAAGATTATCCACCCTCTTGTCCAGCTTGTCTTTATAACGATCGGCTCTAAGAAAAAGAGTGTCATTATCGACCATTGATTCTATTTTAGAATCTATTTCCTCCAACTCTTCTTCTGTTGGGTTTTTAAGCCCTGATTCAGCTATCATGTGTTCTCTAACAATAGTCCTGTCGTCTTTTGTTTTTAGATTTTCTAAATAAGAAATGGCACTGGTTCTTTTTCCGTACTCTTGTTTTTCTTGTTCCGTTACAACTGGAGCAACTGGCGTTTCAAGATCAGCCTTTGCCTCTTCCATGGACTTGTAATTTGTGTTCATGGTTTTGTTAAAGTCCTCTATTGTAATAGGGTCAACTGCTTGATTTTCGGAAGCCGAATCACTTGGGTCTTCCCCAGAATCTTCAGAAGCATCAGCCTGAATAACCTCTTCTTGGTTCCCGTAATCGAATTCATCATTCATTTCCAATTGATTTTCATCTTCTGGAAATTCATCATCATTATCAAATGTGATTTCTTTTTTCCCTTCAGGAGCAAATTGCTCTCTATCTTCTCCAAGGTCATCTTCATTGTCTTTCCCCTGTACGGTTTCGCTGAAGACAAATTCCTCTTCTCCATACTCCTGTATGTTTTTATCTTGCGAGCCTTGCTTTCCAGCAACTTCAAATAAATCTTTTGCCATGTTGTTATTGTTTTAAGGTTTCTAATTTTTGGTTTTCTATGTCAGCTAATTTAAGCATTTTTTTAGTATTCTCCTGTTTAGCTACTTGACCATTCTTTTGATCAGCATATATATGGGCGACTCTTTCGTCTTTTCTATGACCTTCTCTGGTCAATTTATGCTCTTCATTGGTCTTGTCTTCATCAGCTTGTTGTTTAGCCTGAACAGCCTCTTGCTCAGCTCTGGAAGATGCTTGTTGAACTTCTGATAATGTTTTAATGGTTTTGTCTAAAATTGCTCTAGCTTCCACAGCCGTATCTTCACAAAGTATATCTATAAGCGCACCCATCATTTCAGGAGTCTGTGCATTTCCAATGGTGTTTTCTGCAACACTGTCTATAATTTGCTTTTTCTTGGCGTCCTTTCCAGCATCATTAAAATACAGCCCCATGTCGTCATTCATGAACTCTGGCATTATTTGAATAAATTTAGCCCTTAAATCTCCAAGAACATAATGTATCGTTTCCCCCTCTTTGTAAACTTGTTTTGCTTTCATAAGCATTCTCTCCATAGCCACTTGAAGAAAATCATCGAATGGTCTATAGAATATTTCGCTTCTTGAAAAAGAAGCTGCCCTTTGGGATTCCACATTAGTAGATGTGGTGTGCTGTCCAGACGTCCCCTTTCTTGCGTCGGTAAGTCCAATCATTCTATCAGCAAGGTCTTCTATAAGCATAAGACCTTCCATTAGGTCTCGTATTTGATTTGAATTAGAAAGGTCTATTGATGTAAATTGATTAAAGCCAAATTTATTGTTTTTATCTTTTGTGTTAATAAACACCATTTGATCTTTTTTCATATGGTGCATTACCTGATTCAGTGGAGAAGTGTTTTGTCTATTGTTTTTTAAATATTGACGTGGGGTTTGAGCTGTGTCATAGATCATGACCTTTCCGTTATTTTTTCTCATTGCCAATCTAAGCTCAAAAAGTATTTCACTTGCCCATAATTGCATTTTATATAATTTGGCAGCTACTGACCTTACGGCAGACCCACCTATAGTATTTTGTCTGTAAAGAGAAACTGGATCCAGGTAACATTTTTTCCTGTCAACTATCCTGTAATTTCTGTTTTCTTCAAGACCCCAAGAAAGGCATACGTTCGGGCCAGCCATAACAACGTGACGAGGCATTTCGACACTTGTTGTTTTAACGTTGTCCTCTTTTCTCGGCCTGTCCTTTTCATTCATTATTTGATAAGACGTTTCTCCAGTGCTTTGATTCTTATAGGATTTTGCCCGAATGGTTTTTCTAGATTTCCAAGACATTTCAAATATTGCCATTCTAAAACTTCCAGCATCTTCCAGAAACCATCCATTACTATCTTTTGCGTTATCAGAATTTCCCGAAGTCAGCGTTCCGCTTGAGGATTGACCTTGTAAGGAAAAATCTGCCCGTATAATTTCTTTCTCTTTTTTTGTAAGTTCAAATCTATTGTAAATTTCGTTTTCTGAATAAAATACGGTTTGGGAATATAGTTCGTGATCATTTTGAACTACTTTGTTTGAGTCAACATCACAATCAATATTTAACGGATGCCCCTTTCTCCATTTAAGTATGCCATCTTCAAATACAATATCGAGATGACATTCGTCTCCAATAAATAAATCTTTTAATACTTCTGGTAAGATTTGTTTATTTTTATCGACAGTAAGAAATTTTTCAGCAAGATCATCGGCAACTTCTTCTGAAGCAGATCTATAATTTTTAGAAAAGAACTCTTCGACATCATCATGCACTTCCATTTCAGGATTTGGGGATTCAATATCAATACCGTGGTCGTCTTTAATTTTTTTATTCAGCTCTCTTATTATTTGTTCTGCCTGCATGTCAATAAGCGCATCCAATTTTGCGACCTGAGCATCTTTGTTGAGAACGTAAGCCTTCTTTCTCACCGGACGTTCCATCCAGTCACCAACTAATTGTTCTATTTTTTGTTCTATTAAATTATAAATTTGATATTCAAGACCAATGGTTATTCCTTCTGGCGCTACCACAGGTGTCATGTGAAGCTTCTTTTCTTCCTTGTCCATAATACACAAATAAGCTCTATAAAGCTTTTCCTGAACTGTTTTCCTGTCTGTGTAATTACTTCTAGTTCTGCCAGATATCCTGCCGAGAGCATGGTTTATGTGCCATTGTTCTGTTTTTTCACCTTCTGAAACGGTTTGATCTGGAAAATTATATAATGAAGAGCTCATAGCTTATGTAGTTACACAAATTTATATTATTTTTTTCAATTCTTTCTAAAATCTTTCACGATCATGTCAAAATAACTCTCTCCATGAAGGTTTTCCATTTCCTTTATGCGATTGTTAAAAATTTCTTTGTCACTAATTCTTTTTTCTTGAAACTTTCTTTTTTCTTCATTTGTCAAATCTTTTCTTGGATTAAACACCGGTATATCATCATTAAGCGAAACATCTTCCCCAGCATAGTTTTTAATAATTAGCTCCCCCTCTTCAATATTGTAGTAAGTCATTGACATTAAGGGATCATCATAATAATGATCTTCATCATTTTCTATTTCATCTGAAATATCTGGAAACATTTCAAGCTTAAATATGAGGGCCATGCCAAAGGCCATTGCTAAATCCGTATTTTCATCACCATAATTGATTAGATCCATTATGACTTCCCTGAAATAGATTTGCCAAACAGAATTTTTTACTTCTGTTTTTAATAATTTTGTGACAAGAACTTTTTCTCTCTTGGTCATTCTTTGACCATATTCATTTTTAGCTTTTGATGGGCCGATAACAGCTTCTAGGTCTGGTCTAATTTTAAGATACTTTTGAGCTCCAACATCTTTCCAGTGTTTAAGTATCGCTATTTTTGAATATTCAATAAGAGCTTCGCAATTGTAATATATTGCCAACATAAGTGCGTGTTCGTAAAATGAATCATCACTACTTGAATCGCCCCGCTCTTTTAATATAGCTACTGGATAATCGTACTCTCTAGAAGGTCCAGCAAAACACCTGTAAACAACCATAGCTCCATAAGAAAACTTTCCTGTCTGCTCTATTTCGTCATCATAACTATCTATTCCAGCAATATCAGGTTTATACTCCATGGAATCCTGATTGATAGGATTGTCACATTTAACGACAGTTCCATGCTTGTCCTTTATAAATTTTACTTTAGAGTCGTGTTCTAATCTAATTTTAGCCTTTTCTTTTGCATTTTTAGCCTTAACAAGTAAACGAGCGCATCTAGGATTGTCCACCCATTTTAACCTACCTCTTGTAACAAGTTTAGGGAGGTCGCCTTCGTTCATACGAACAAGCTGAGTGTTCAAAAGGTTTATGTCAAGAACGCCGCCTTTTGATTTTAAGAAAATTTCAGATTCTTTTAAAGGAAATGACTGGATGTGTTTTACAATGGCGGTTTTGGATTTTCCAACCCTTTCCCTTTCTGCCATAATAAATTTTTTGGCAGCTTCACTGTCTGTTTCTCCTGTTCTGAAATCAAAGAAACTGATAGTTTCCCCGTTCTTATCAGGTACACCATCGCCTGGATAATGCGTAGCTGCAGAAATAAATATTTTTTTAAGATTGAAAGATTCATGGTTCTCCCACATTTCTTTATAATCTTTAGAACCTTTTTCGATTTCACCTCCAGTGCCATAAATTAGCGGAGTTCCGAACTGATCTTGACCATCTCTAAAACAAGGTTCCGTTGCTTTGTAGGAGGCTATAAGGCTTTGAAACAATCCAGCCTCTTCAAAGACACAAAGAGCTAATGATTTACCCTCAAACGCAGAACTGTCAGCAAACATTGTCTTAATGAACATTTGAGAGAGAAGACCTTCGTCGATAGCTTGTTTATTTTCAGTGTAGCCGTAGCCAAGCCTTAACTCTTCACTGTTCTTTGTAAGAATACTTGATCTGTATGCTGGATTTATTTGAGCTAAAAGATACATTACCTTTCTGTAGAAATCATCTGCTTTATCCTGCTTACCTGCGCAAACGCCAACTTCGGCACCAATATAAAACAACATTTCATATACTATTTGCATAGCTCCAAACCATGAAAGACCTATCCGCCTAGGCTTGCCAACAATAAGGCCGTATTGATTTGTCTTGGCATCTTCGGTTTCAATTGACAATCTTCTATCTATTGCCCTGTAAAATGGATTGCCTGCTTTTTTTCTTTTTTTACCTTTCTGCCCGGGAGGCATAAGGGATATTTTACACATGTTAAGATAAAAATAATGTTCTCCGGTGATTCTGGGCATTCCATGTGGAGAATATCCATTTATACACCTATCGTCCTGCTCGTCCCAAAAATCGTCATAGGCTATTGTTCCCGTTTTAAGATCGGGCTGGTCCTCTTCCTGAAGAGGGCAGTACTTTTTAGCATCGAACAATACTCCCATAAGTTATTTTAAAAATACAACGGGCCGGTTAAGACCCGTTGATTCAAAACCAAAAAATAAATTAGCGCAACACAACACTAATTTTTCTTCAATGTTTTGACTTTTTCTGTTGCTATTTTCAAAGCTTCTTCAAGCCCGGCATTTAATTCTTCAAGACTTTTGTTTTTAACAAACAAATTTCTATTGCTTCTTCTCGCTAAGTCAAGTTCTTCACAAACTTTCGCATGCTCTTCCCCAGAAACATTTGAATTTAGTAATTTTTTGTAAGACCTTTCTAAGTCGTTGAATTCCTTTTTAATCCTTCTGTTCTCGATAACAGACAAATGAGGTTCTTCTGTTCCTTCGGGAATGTCTTTAATTTCAAATTGTCTTATAGAAAGCTCTTCTTTTTGCTTACCGACATTTTCACCATGCTCTGTATACTCTGTTTTTTCCACAAGGTCAGCGGGTTCTGCACTAAGCTTTCCTTCTTCAGGATTTTCAGTTTCAGGCTCGGTAGGTTTTCCGTCAAGATTTTCAGGTTCAGTTTCAGGCTTTTCAGTTTCAGGCTCAGTTCCTTTACCGTCTACTAGGGCTGACGCATTGTCTTTTTCACCTTCCTTCTTGCTCAAGTTCTTGCTGCTTGGCAGATTCCCTTTTTCGCTTTGCTGTGACTGCGGATTCTCTTTTTTGTTGCTCATGATAAAATGATTTTCTTTGTTGAACTTTTATTTCTAATCGAGATAGTTTGTACCCATTTTTTGTGGGAGCGTTATCCAATAAAGAGTCTCGACTTTCTCCTTTTAGAATGTTTTCTATAAGCTTCTTTACCTCACTGCTTTTTTTTATAAGAGATAATTTTTTCTCTGAATCATCTTCGTCTTTAGCAGATTTCAATTTACTTAACCAAAGCTCATTTAGCTGATCCAGCTCGTCTATCTTAGGGTCGTATTGGAGCTCTGCATACATGATACAAGCTTCCACTATTTTTTGATTATGACCCCATCTATATTTTTTACCGTCGCCAGTAACTTCTCTCATGGCTCTGTTATGCCTTTCTTTAAAGGCGAAATACCTTATAGGAGACTTATAGTCAACGGTCATGGCTACACAGGTAAAACATTCAAGTCCAAGGCTCTTGTCCTCTATAAGATCTCTAAAACATTTTATAGAAAGAACTCCGTCGTTTACATCATCTAAATTTACAAGTCCTGTTTTTTGATTTAAAATAGTCAAATACATTTATCTTGTGATTTCGTTTACAATTTACCAATAATTAATTTAACTACTCTACTTTCATTGAGGGATTTGTTTTTTTCCTTTTTTCCAGCATTTTTGAAAATTCATCATTGCACGCCGTTAAAGTGGTGCTCGTGAACCTTACAGAAAGTTTGTTTTTAAATCTTCTGGCCATTTCTCTTTCAATTTCAAAGCTAAGATTGTCGTTTTCAACAAATCCCTGAACAAGCTTATTAAGCAGGGGTTCCACTTCCGAAGCAGTTACTAAATTTTCTTTTACATTTTGATTTATAGAGGCCACCATTTGATTTGCTCCATGAGCAACCCCTTCTACGTATTGCAACGCAGACCATAATTCAAGTGTTGTTATTTTTTCAAATTTATTCATCTAATCTTTTGAATTTATATTTTTTAGAAACTTTGGAATAAAATAATTTCCCCGTACTTGAGGCTTGAATTAATTCATTGTAGACTGTCCTGGGAACTTGTGAGTATTTATACAGAGCTCCTTTTGAAAACTCCACGTAAAGCTCATTAGTGACCATGTCGTGACCAATTTTTGCAATCCCGGAGGAAGCAACGACTTCCATTGAAATATTTTCAGGTATCATAATTATTCTATTTTTTCGGCTTCTCCAATAAAGCCATATATAGCTCCGTTGGTACTTATTATTGCTGAGGCTACAGAAACTGCATTTTCTGTTGATACCAAAGAAACTTTGGCAGGGTCTATAATTCCGCTATCAAGAAGATTAACCTCTTCTCCGTTGCTGACGTCGATACTCAGCTTATACTTGCTAAGAATTGTTTTGTCGTACCCATATGCCTGGTCTATGTCCGCGTTTTCCAATATTTTAAAATACGGTTTTCTTATTGCTTCTATGACAGCAATAATTCCAAGATTTTCATCCGAACTTAAAGAGTCGGCTGCTTGATCCTGGATCATTTTATCTGAAATTTCCAGCAAAAGAACTCCTGCCCCTTTTACATATCCATCTTCGGACACCGCTCTTACAGCGAACAAGGCATCCTTCATCCTATCCTCCATCTCCCTGGCTTCTATTTCGCTATTGGCTCCAACATATATCATGGCCATTCCAGTGGTCAACTTGGCACCACGCTCAAGAATTTTATCTTTCTCAAATGGAGACTCTTCATTTTCTGCTTGTTTTTTAATAAGGTCTATTCTGCCTTTTATAGCTTCATCACCTCCCTTTCCACCTAGTATGGTGAATTCACGCATTTTCACAAGAACACTACTGGCTCTTCCCAGTACTGTTTCAGGGTCTAGTTCAAGGACCTCGTTAAGAGTGTTGAATTTCTCTTTACTTATAGCCTGTCCGCCTGTCATTATAGCAATGTCCCCTATAGAAGCTTCTTGTTGAGAGCCGAATCCAGGAGCACGTATCACCATTATATCGGCCTGTCCTTTTGCATTTGCCACTCCTATGAAGTGCATCGGGGTAGATGCCATGTTCTCACAAAAGATAATCAAAGGCTTGCTCAGTGAGTTTGCATACTCTATAATATTTATTATATCGGTAAGGGTCTCTATTTTGTGATTGGAACAGAATATCAAAGCTTCTTTGTAATCACTGCTCATTTTCTCTTGGTTCTTCGCAAGATACTGAGACATCATTCCCGTGGAATAGCTTAAACCAATTTTTTTCTCCACATAACAATGGCTTAATTTTCCAACATCTATTTTTATAGCACCATGATCCCCTATAGCCTCTATGGCTTCCATAATGATTTCGGGTATCTCAGGATCGTTATTAGACGATATGGTCGCTATGTTCTTCATTATAGACTTTCCCTTTTCGTCAAAGGTTATTGGAATTGCGCTCTTTCTAATTTCTTCATGAACTATCGAGAGGGCAATTTCCATCCCCCTTTTTATATTAGCTATTTTAGAACCCTTTTTCATTGATTGAAAAAGAGACTGTATAAGCTCATTGGCAATTACGGTGGCCGTAGTGGTTCCGTCACCGACTTGCTTGTCCGCTTTATTAGCAACTTCCTTAATGGCCTGGGCACCCATGTTCATTAATGAGTTTCCAAACTTTACGGATCTGGCAACGGTCACACCATCTTTGTGCCATCTGGTTCCATAATCTGTCTGTACCGCCACAAGCCTTCCTCCAGGACCAAGTGTAGATCCTACGAGAACCGCTAATTTCTTTACGCCTTGAGCCAGTCCTTTCCTAGCTTCGTCTCCTGTAACTATTTTTGTATACTCAGTATTCATTATTTGTCAGATTTTAAAGGGTGACCAAAAAGAATAGCGTCTTTGTGAAACAATTTATATAAAACATTGTTTTCAGCTTTTAAGCTTTCAAAGCGTTTCCTTTCGGGATAGATTAAATGACCAGACCCTATTTGAAACTGAATCCATTGACCTTCTTTGAAAGGAAATGGCGAATAATTTTTAAGGCCGGAACCGAGCTTTAATATGATTCCCGTATGGGTTTCCTCAGTGTCACTGATTTTCATTTTATCCCCTTGGTCGCAAGAAGAATCTGGAAGAACCAGAACGTAATTTTCTGGTATTGAGTAATCGGGTAAATCCATTTTATGTGTGTTTTGGTTTTGAATTAATATTTTAATTGAACAAGCTCCCGATATCCCTACCGAAAGCATCCATGTGATCGTCATTGTCAATCACTTGGTTTTTTGACTTTTCAGAATTGTGGAACCAGGTATTAAAAAAGGATCCATTGAAACTTTCCCCGCCAGTACCGTAAATAAATGATTTTTCAGAAGGCTCTCCTGATTCAGTAACAGAAACGAAACCCCCTTCTGGAGTCTCTATCATGTCAATCATCTCAAGTCTATTAAAGTTGGGACGTCTATTCCTGAATTCTTGGAACATCATGGAAGCTGTGTTTTTATTTTTTTGGTATTCGCAAGTTAGACAAAAAAAAGCTCCCATAAAAATATAGGAGCTTTTGTCGAGTTTGTTTTATAATCTTATAGACGGGTC
>CAYNLI010000008.1:16781-42446 GCA_964398035.1 uncultured Flavobacteriaceae bacterium
CATACATATTATGATTACATTTAAGAGAGTACTAAGCACTACGTTAAAAGGTATGGTAGAAGGAGTCAACATGCTCAACTCTGCTACCCTTAAAACTTCTGGGGTCGTTATAAACGAGACCGCTAATATCATAGGGGCATCTTGCGACATGGCACAGGAGTCCGTGCACAAGAAGTTAACGGACAATGAGATAACGACACACGGTTTCGGGTGGCATCTAAAAGGGCGTCACAATGACGACTTCAAGATACAGAAGGTAATCGACGGTCGTATCGACATCAAAGAATACATATCGGCAAACTTGAGCGACGTTCCCGAGGGAATGAAAGATGCTCTTGACAAGATAATGAAAAGGCAAACGGTTCAACCTAATACTGCTGACTAATCAACGACATGTAATGTTCGTAGGTGTCTACATTAAACCTGCAATGAGTCTTAAAGGCCGATTTTAAATCGCGGTTAAGGGCAATATTATTGCCTATGGCATACTCAGGATTGAGCAAATAGGTGTTTCTGGCAACCTTTATTATAACATTGGCAGCAATCAACGCCCTTGTTTTATTATAATAGTCACGCACTCTAATGCTTCCGTAAGTACGCCTGTTCATCGTAAAGGTGAACACGTCGATTGGAGAATGGACATCTGGATTGTACATATTTATATGACAGTCGTTCTGGATACACAACAACAGTCTATCGCCAAGCACATACTTTGTGCCAACAGCAGTATAGACAGGAAACTCCAGAGCAGATAACCTTGTGCTGCAATAGGTATCCAAACGGTATTTTAATTGGGTGGACTTAAACAGATTGTAGAGAATGTTGTATCTTCGCATTGTATTGTATTTATGTTATTTAAACCCTTCAGAGCTGTAAACTCTTATGAAGGGTTTTTTTATGGCGTATATCGACACTTATAATGCAAATATAACCCTTTATTTCAATTTACCTAAAAACCGTATAATGCGGGCTAAGAGCATACAAAGTGTTCCCTGTGTTACACTTCGCCTGACCACAATGTATAAATCACCATATATTTATGGTCAGCTAAAGTGTAACACAGGGAACACTTTAGGTGGCTGTATCTCAATGAAAAGTTTGTAAAACGCTGATAATCAGCAAAAAATCGGTTTTGCCTGTAGTTATACTAGGCATTTATAGAATTTAATACGCCCTTAAAGGCGCGGGGGCTTAGCAGCCCACCTTCGCCTCTCCCGGCGTCCTTATTGCGTATTTTCTCTTTATATTATATCCAATGCCAAGATAGATTATTAAGTGTGTTATATTACTATAATACTATAACTACTTACTATAACTACTAATAATACTATAATTAATCACATGGTATTATTACTATAATTACCTTTATTAAATTATTGTTCTTGTTAAAATTGCTCTTATTAAGTTATTTATTAATCTTTTTTTAAACTATTAAATCATGGTTAAACCTTTGTTAGTTGGTCCTTGGGGGCTACGTTATTTACTGGCTATTGTCAGTTTGGTACTGTTCAACTACGGTCTTTCTTTGGAAGCTACCGTATTGGGCGTATTTGTCTTATTAAGTATCCTTTGGTCTATTATTGGACCTTTGATACACTCTTACCTAGGTGATGACAGCCCATTTGAATAGGCTGTTTTCAGTCCTACTACATTTTAAGTATATTACCATTACCCGTACAGAGATAATCTCTTATGCGGGCTTATTCAATATCTAAATACATAAATTATGAAACTTTTAATTATTAAGCGGTCAATGACTTTATTGGCCTGTATCTTCCTCGTCCTTTGTCTACTGTTTGCCATAGAGGGAAATGACTTGATTTCATTTATCTGCTTTGCTATAGCGGTCATTATGGCGCTGGTAGTCATGTGGATTCCCATTGCTCCCGTAAAGACCTACACGGACAGAGGGCTGTGTTTACAGTTATATTACTTCGTAAGCTTAATCAACTCTGAAGAGGTCAATCTTCATCAAGTGGTTGACAAACAGCTTTGTGATGGTATCATAAGTGAGGATAATCACAATGTTCTCATAGAATATGTTTACCAGCACTTCACCGATGAGCTTGGTTTCAATCTGTTCCCGGACAGTGCCATTAGGTCAAGGCGAGAACATATTCAAGCACTGTTGGAAGAACAGGTTGACAGATATGGCGTGTTCTCATTATAACAATTCATAAAATAGTAATCATTTTAAATATATATCATTATGAAATACTTTATCGGAGCGATAGCGCTCATGTTCATGCTTTCCTTTGGAGGGCATTTGGCAGTCTACGTTATAAGTGGCTGCATTATGTTCGTTGGAATGGTGCTCATTTGTGAGACCACTCCAATCATTAAGAAGCTCTTCAAGTTCACGGCTGGTATCGTCGACCTTGTACTGTTCGGTTTCGGCATCTATGCGCTAAGCGCAATGGGGCCTACCGTATCAATTGGATTAAGCGTCTGTGGTATACTGTTCACTGTGTTCTACAAACCTTTGCTTAGAAAAAAAACAGTTAAACGTTCAACAGAATAATTATGGAACAAGTAAAATTCAAAGAATGGTTGTGCGATATAAAGTACGAGCATTATTCAGGCAATAATAGAGTAGCTATTATTCTTATGGACTCCACTAATGGGGACATAGTTACTATAGCAACTACCAATCTAGCTAATTTATACTTACCTGATGGCTATGTATTTATTGATAATTGCTCACAAAACAAAGGCATTGTAGGGGCTCTTGTTAAAGCTGGTGCAATAGAAGAAACTGGTAAGTACGCGGATAATGGATTCGCTACTTTTCCAGTATGCAAACTCTTAAAACGCCCCAAGGATACACTGGTAAATCCAAATGTGCCAGTGTATTTACGAGATCACTCTATCGTAAGACGTAGCGATAGTGTTGAAGTGTATAGAAGCAGTCTTGATAATTGTGTGAGCAATATCATATACTTCACAGGTGACGACCTTTACACGATACAACCTAGAGATATCCAAGATGAATCTTCTTGAGACACGTAACAAATCACTCGAACAGACAATCATGGCCAACGTATATACACAGCATTGTATTGCTGAAATAAGTAGGATTATGATGACCATGAAAAGTAAAGGTAAATTCACCTTTATCTTCCAGTTCAGTAGCTTTCAAGAGAAAGAGCTGAACGATTATATCATTAGATACCTTAAATTAAAACGGTACTATGTCGATGTAAATATGAACAAGGGGCAGAATGGCCCTAGAATACAAATAAGCTGGTAGAGTACCAGAAATCAATTTAATTAAATATAGTAATTATGAATTCTATTAAAAACAGTGTACAGTTAGTCGGTCATATTGGTAAAGACCCTATCATCACCGTATTGGATGATGGTAAAAAAATAGCAAGGTTTCAACTTGCTACCAATGAGAACTACGTGAGCAATGATGAAAAACATGTCAATACAAATTGGCATAGTATTGTTGCCTGGAACAAGACCGCAGTTATTATTGAGAACCACTTGAACAAGGGTGACCATGTCGCCATTCAGGGCAAGCTGGTTTCTCGCTCCTACAATGATAAGGACGGAAATAAGCGATACATCACAGAAGTGAAAGTTCGTGAAATCTTAATGTTAAAATAGTAGTTTGGAAATATTAAACTAAAAAAGGGAGAGTTATCAGCTTTCCCTTTTTTGAATTCAAATTTAGAATCAAGTAATTAATAATCAATAAAATATATATAGCATGACAAATATAGCGAATAAAAAAAGAAGAACAAGGATTAGTTCAAATAACACGAACACAACCCCTCAATTGGTCTGTAGGTATGAAGCCTTCAGTCACATGAAAGTGGAAGAGCTAAAGCCTTCGAGCAAGCCTATGAGCGCATACACATACTTTCGTATAATGAAATATCAAGCAAGTATTAAAAAGCTTAGAAATTCTACGGAACGTAGGTATAGAAAAATATATGGCCACCACTCTACGCAAATAGCAATGGCTAAAATGTGGAGAGCGATGGCTAAATTACATGCGGAGTTTGGTTCCGCACTGGAAGATGCATTAACCGCGGAAAGATCAATCATATAATTATGGAAACTGCAGTTATGAAAGAGTGGTTGGAAAGTAAGATAAAAGAAAATAAAACGTGGCTCAAAGTCTCTGAAGATTTTGAAGTGCGAGCTTATTATATTGGAAAAAATTAAATAAAGAACAATAATGATATACGTAGAAATAGGAATAAAGACGCAGCAGCTTGATTATAGAACAGCTCGCAAGAATTTTACAAATGAGGATCATTTGCAGAACTATCTTAACAGACTGGAAAAAGCGGGCTCTAAAGTTACATCAATACACCCTAGGGAGATTCCATTGAATGATTGGTCTTGGGACAGATTTTTTAATTGTCATCCAGACTACATTGCCAAGAAGACATGGAAAAATGCTAATCTTATGGTCAGTTTTGATGCGAGCCAGTTCAGTGATAAATTTACTACATTGATGTTGGATAAAGATTTTGTCGGAGCTAAAGAAGTCTACGGCTCATTTAAAACAAAGAACTTATGAAAACCCAATTGAAAAATAGATTGAACACTATATGGAAATGGGTCGAGATAATTTTTATGGGTATCTTCGTGATGCTCGTGATTAATTCTACGATATATTTACTAACAACATTATGGCTAATGCTACAAAAATAATATTTAACTGGAGTAGAGAAACTATTATGCTCTACCTGAAATATACAGGTTATCACAATAGTTTCTTGCTGCTTCGAAATGAAGCCCACCTTAAAAAATTTATGTTTGAGATGGAAAAAAAAGAGAATGAATACAAGTCCTATTGTAAAAGAGGCGCTGTAACCTTTAACAAATATAGAGTGGCATATACACAAGCAAGATATTTATTGAAGCGAATTAAATAAAATTATGTAAATTTATATCCTTATAATAAATTAAATCTTATAGATATGGGTGCAATGACAGGGAAATATCCTGCTTTAGAAGCAATTAATGATTTATACAATGCCAATGGCACTGTAACAGCTATACAGTTAATGGGCTCTATCATAAGAGATCCAATGCTTCAACAATTGATCAATCATGATGATGGTCGATTTTTAATCGAAAGGGTGTATGCTAATCTAGCTGTTGGTGATTTAGCCATTTCAGGAAATAGAGTAGGTAGAATTACATCTAAGAGCACTGCCGGAGGCGGTCAAAGAATTGGTGTTACATTTGCGAGTTATCCGCAAACACCAAACACGGCGCCTGTTAACGAGGAAGCAACATATGTTCTTGCTTCTGGCGGAGTACCTGCTGCTGATGGCTCAGTTAAAATTACATATGCGAATTCCATTACGGGAGAGCATATAATTTTTATGAAAGAGAAATAAAAAATACTGGATTCCATATTCAGTTGGTTGGTTATTTTTAATTTAAAGCTCCTGGTGGTTCAGGAGCTTTTTTAATGCTTAAAATTTAAGACATGGCAATTAAAAGAATTGATGATTTTACGGAAACAGATATCGCTCGAATATGGATGATGTGCATTATCTGTAAAGAGAATCATTATCAAATCGGCACTTCATCTAGAAAAGAAGTGGATCGGGTTGAGGAAAAAATAAAAGATCATGTAGAAAAATATGGGTCAAAGTATATAGAAAGAACGACAAATATTGAAAAGTCGTAAATAATAACTATATTTGGCTTTACCATTGTTGGGATGGTCTACAAAACAGAAAGGAGCTATTACTCTTTTATTTTAACCCTTGGAGAACCCCAACAGTCTTCAGGGGTTTCTTCATTTAGTATTTTATGAAAATAAATAATTAACAAAAAAAAGAACTGAAAAAATGAATAAGCTATATATGTTAGTGCTTTTGTTTGTCTCTTGTGTTGCAGATAAACAAAACGAAAGATTAACTTATGATTATATGCCTAATCAGCCTGTAATCATTAATGTTGATGTTGTCCCTGTGGGCGATGTAGACGTAAGGTTCCAACACATGTTGGAAGAAGTAAATGCTGATTATTTTAATCGTGACGGCATTGGAATTAATTTGGTTTTAAAGAACAGAGCCTCAACAATAAGGCTTAATGAAAACGGTTATTTTGTTGTCCCAACAATAATAGGGAAAACTATCATAACCGTGTATGTGGTGAAGGAGAATTTGTTAAAATATGATAGGCGCGCTTTTGCAACTGGAAACATGAACATAGTTCTTGGAGAAAGCGTTCAGAGCAATAGAACCTTAGCTCATGAGATAGGTCACATATACGGTCTTCAACATATAAATGAAGCCAACAATGTGATGAATCCTTTAAGTATAGCTTGGCAATACGATGTTCCCAATGATTTTAATAAAAGTCAAATAGAGAAAATGTTAAACAACATAAACTAAAATTATGGCATTAATAGATTCTACCAATAAAATAACCGCTAAAAGCTTAGCGGAAACAATATATAATCACAAACCATTGGACCAATTGGAAATTATGACAGAAATAAAAGCGTCATTAAGAAGAATGGCCCACGCCACTATGGAGGAAATGAAAACTATATGAGCAATAGACAAGAATTAATTTCATTTCAAGATATAGCTTTTGATTCTGAAATAAAACCAAAAGACCTTGATGATATCAAAAGAACACTGCCTTACCTGTACCCGAAACAGCACGACAATATCGTTAAGGCTGAAACTAGATTCGAGACAGGTAAAGGGTTTATGCTTACTGACGGAACAGGAGCTGGGAAAGCGCAACCGTTAACATCTAAGATACTCACTCCAAGAGGATGGAAACTTATGGGTAAAATAAAAATTGGAGAAATGGTTATCGGATCCAATGGCAAACCCATAGAGGTTTTAGGTGTTTACCCTCAAGGAAGAAAGAAAATATATAAAGTTTCTTTCTCTGATGGTTCCAGCACAGAGTGCTGTGGAAATCATTATTGGGAAACTCAAACTCTTCAGGAAAGAAGAAACCTTTCTAAAAGTTTGAGTTTAAATATAAGTTCAAAAAAATGGCTTCCTAAAATTAGGACAACTAAAGAATTAATTAAAACCGTCAATAAAAGACATTTTATACCAATAGTAAAACCTATTGAATATCCGAAAAGAAAATTTAAAATAAATCCTTATTTATTAGGAATTATTCTTGGAGATGGCTCTATTACGGGAAGCCAAATAACCATAACATCTATAGATGGAGAAATAATAGATAAAATATCTTCTTTTATTCCTAAAGGAAGTGAAATGTACCAAATGCCTAAAAAAGATAGATGTCCGGCTTACAGCATAAGAGCTGTAAATCATATCATTACTCGATATGGAGGTATTAATAATAATCCC
This sequence comes from uncultured Flavobacteriaceae bacterium, assembly GCA_964398035.1. Lineage (GTDB taxonomy): Bacteria > Bacteroidota > Bacteroidia > Flavobacteriales > Flavobacteriaceae > Saonia. Next base: position 24,104 of record CAYNLI010000008.1, read on the forward strand.
ATGTTTCATTTTTTAAATCAGATGGGGTTAATGGGGACAAATAGCTCTACTAAATTTATACCTAAAGAGTATTTATTTTGTTCTGTTGAACAGAAACTAGAGTTAATAAGAGGTTTGATGGATTCAGACGGAACTGTAGACAAAAGAAGTGGCTCGGCAATTTACACAACTATATCAAAAAAGTTGCGAAATGGTGTGGTTGAATTAGTTAATTCATTAGGTGGGGTAGCTACTGTTTCTGAAAAAACACCAACATATTGGTATGGTGGGAAAAAGAGAGAGGGTAAATTAGCCTATAACATAACTTTAAATCTACCAGAAGGAATGAATCCTTTTTGGGTTTTTAGAAAATCTATGTTGTATAGGTTTAATTATAAATATTTACCTAAAAGAGTGATTACATCTATAGAGTATGTCGGCTTAAAAAAAGCTCAATGTATATCAGTTGATAGCCCCAGAAGTCTTTATGTTACAGATAACCATATATTGACCCATAACACCTTGTCCGGTTTAGGAATCATTAAAAGATTTGTTCTACAAGGAAAGGATAAAATACTTATTGTTGTTCCTACGGATCAAAAGTGTAAGGATTGGATCCTGGAAGGGCGTCATCTACAATTAGACATTAGACAGTTGCGAGATACAACCGATAGGGGATACGGCGTGTCTGTTACCACATATGCCAATATGTATCAAAACATGGCTATTACAGGAACCCTGTACGACCTTATCGTTTATGACGAATGTCATTACCTTATTCAGAACCAGAAAGGTGAAGCTACTTCCTGTATGGCTCAACATAAGATAATAGCTAATTTGCCCTCAGCAGCAAGAGGGAAGGCTACAGAGGCAATGCATCCCGTACCAGATTATGAAGCTTCTTATGAATGGCAGCAAATGAAAGAAAAATGGCAGGCAAAACACACTAAGCTGTCTGAAGAATACATAGACCATACAAAAGTTTTGTTTTTGTCGGCGACACCATTTGCTTATCACAAAACTATTAAATACGTCGACGGCTGTTTGTTTGAAATAGAAGAGTTTAGGGAAGAACAGGTAGCTACATTTGCTGGATATGGAATAGCGACTGGCTTTGAAAAGTTTTTGTGTGACAACTTTGGCTACAGTATTAGATACAACAAATGCACAAAGCCAGATCATGAGATAGATTTGAATATCCTTGAGCGAGAGTTCTTTGAGAATGCAAAAAAGAAAGGTCTTGTTTCTACACAAGTATTGGAATTGGACTCTGACTACTCAAGGGAATTTATTAAAATAGATAGCTCTCTTGGGCAAGATATAGATAACGGAATGGCTGTATTTTACAAAGAGGGCTTTGAAGATAAATATCCAACTCTTCATAAGCTCCATGAAAGAAAGTATAAATATCTTTATATAAATCAACTGCTGGAATGTATTAAGGCCAGTCTTGTAAAGGAGCGAATTGAAAAACATCTGTATATCGGTAGGCAAGTAGTTTTGTTTCATTCATACAATAATGCCAGGCTAACGCATCCTTTCAAGTTTGTTCCTGAAAACATGCTACTGACTGACGAAGAGTATTTAAAACACAAGCTAGAAGAGGAAATAAGAGAATTTGAAATAGAGTATGCTTATTTATTAGATCTTGACATATCAAATCTTAAAGATGTTCGTACGACCATTAAAGAAATGTTTCCAGATGCTAATGAGTTTAATGGTACTGTTTCAAAAAAATTAAGAAGCGTGCACATTGAAAATTTTCAAGACCCATATCATGGAGACAATATTATGATCATCCAGACAAAAGCAGGCCGTGAAGGCATAAGCTTACATGATAAGTATGGAGGGGCTGAGCGCGTTATAATTAACTTAGGGCTTCCAGTTGCTCCAACAGAAGCAATTCAGCAAGAGGGTCGTATTTATCGTAGCGGCATGGTGGGCAATGCCATTTATGAATATATATGTTTACAGACATCTTTTGAACGTAGCGCTTTTGCCAATAAAATAGCAACTAGGGCACGAACAGCTGAAAATCTTGCAATGGGCAATCTGGCACGTGATCTTGAACATGCTTTTAAAGATGGGTATGCAAATGCCAATAACAATCTTCCTAGTATAATGCAGGGACGGGGTTCAAAAAGAACAGATAGAGTCACCAATAATATGACAACATGGGACAAGGCAAAGGCTTATTACTGGAAGCGTCAGAAGAAAACAAAATACACTGCATTTTCAGGAGTAGACTATTATGGAACGCCAGAACCTCTTGGGCTTAAAATGGTTGAATGGTTAAATTGTGATCCAGGTGCCGCTTACCTTGAACCAAGTGCTGGGCACGGTGCAATATCGAGATGGTTTCCCTCTGTTACAGAAAACGTAATGATAGAACCGTCTTACACACTTGCTTCTGAAACAAAATTAGTAAGTACGGGTAATGTTCAAAACATAAAATTTGAAGATTATTATATTGGAAATAAATTTGAAGGTATAGTTATGAATCCTCCATTTGGTGTTGGAGGGAAAACGGCGGTAGAACATCTTACCAAGGCGCTTGGGCATATTCGATATAAAAAGGATAGTTATATATATTGTATTGTTCCAACAGGAGGGATGTGTCAAAAAAGACTGGAGACGATGTACGAGTCCAGAAGTTTCCTTCACTATAGACTTGCGGGAGAATTATTATTACCAGAATGTACATTTAAAAGAGCTGGAACAACCGCTAAATGCAAGATACTTAAATTAGTAAAGAACTGTACTGACGACAATGTTTATGATAAAATAGACTTGTCTCATTGCAAGGATATCAACGAACTATTCGATGAACTGGAAACCCTAATATTTTAATTATGAAAAAAAGAAAAAACTCTAAAAAAGCTTACAAAGAGTGGATTGCCCAACTTCCTTTAAATGCCAAGGAGTCAGTTGGGTTTTGTGAACAAACAGCGAGGTGGATATTTTCAGATGCATTTATACTTGGTCAAAATTATAAACCCGAAAAGAAAAGTCTTAAAAAACTCTGTAAAAAACATGGGTTTAAAGAAGATTATGAGTATTATAATTATATAGCTGATTTTGCATTTTATGGGCATGAAAAAACCGTAAAAAATCTTTTCAAGTCACTAAGAATAAAAGATGCTATTGGTTTTTTACGTTATATCAAGGAATTTAGATCTAATAATACGGATGCTATTTTAAAAATTATTCATCCTTAAAGATTTGAGAACTTCACAAGCAGCCATGGGAAAGTGGCATGAAATATTAGATCATTACGGACTTCCTGAAATAACAGGAAACAAACATTTTAATGGTCCATGTCCGTTATGCGGGAAAAAGAAAAAGTTTCGTATCGATAACAAGAGTGACATGGGCACATGGATATGCATCTGTGGAGCTGGGGGCGGCATAGAACTTGTCGTAGAAAAGACAGGTAGGGATTATAGCGAGATATGTAGTGAGATTGACGAGCTTATTGGCAACAAGTCAGATGCCAATACTGAAATGATAATGTTGCGAAATGCTCATGAAAATAAGCTAAAGGAGTTTTTTAAGATGCAAGAAATTCCAAACACCCCTGTAGAATATTATTTAAAGTCAAGAGGTATAAACTTACTTCCCACAAGTTCACTGAGATTTTCACAAAAAGAATTTTCAGGCTATGGCTCCCCAGAAATGCCAGCTATGTACGGAATAGCAACAACGAACAAGAACCAAATTATCTACAACCATTGTACATATCTTATTGGTTGTGAAAAAGCGAGAATAGAAGCTCCTAAGAAGATGTTCACCGTTAGACAGTATTCAGGGTCAACAGCTATTAAATTATTCAACAGCGCTGATAAAATGGGCATATCAGAAGGAATAGAGTCAGCACTTTCCGCTGCACAATTATATTCTATTCCTGTCTGGTCAACAATAAATAGTGGGTTCATGAAGAAATTTAGAGCGCCCGACGACGTGGTCCATCTTGTTATTTATGCCGACAATGACACTAACGGCACTGGATTAGAAGCTGCTTTCGCTTGCGGAAGGAGCAACATATTACGAAATCCAAAAACAAGAAGTGTTGAAATAATATGGCCATTGGAAACTGGTGATTTCAATGACATATTGATTAATAAAATTTCAGCTGAAACTAGAAGCTGGACATTAACAAAGTAAATTTTAATTTTATGATAGTAGCACACAAAAAGTATTTAGAAAGCCAAGGATGGGCCTTGGACAAGTTTTTAGTTTTCAATGCACAAATGACCCATATTGCAACACAATTGGAAGGGTCTGGAATGTGTTGTGTACCCATAAGCGAATCGGATGGCCTGGGTAAAGGGTTTTCTATTGTACAGAAGCGATGGGCAGAAGCCAATAACCTTATGGTTCCTTACAAGGAGTGGATGCCCCAATCGGATATTCAAGAAGACGGAAAAGCAATGATGCCGACAATGACTCCTGACAAACCAAGTGTCCCTCCTGCTCCTGTGGAAAACAACGCTTTAAGCGAGCTGGATAATTTTTCAGCTAATCAAGATGGAATTCAGGATTTACCAACGGCACCGACGGAAGAAGCTCCTTTTCCCAATGTAGAGAAAAGAGTCCCAATATCACCACCTGTTCCAAATCCAAAAGTACTTGTTGAATTGACAGCTGAGGATTGGGCAATTAAAATAGCTATGATAGCTGAAGGATTAAATTTGAATGTCGCCTCGGCTAGATTTAGCCTTACAGGAAAACTTGGTTTTGCAAGTAACGGAAAATATGAAGTCTATCTTAATGAGTCTGAAGACAGAGCCATAAGTAAAAGTGTTGTCACCTATATGAACAACGATGCCATGGGCTTTGTTCAATATGTGGCTAAATGTATGGTGTCTCCGTGGAGTCCAGAAACCCATAGAGGGCATATTGCAAACAGGTCAATGGATGAGGTTGTTCCAGAGGTTGTAGAAGAAATCACTATTGTAACCAAAGAAGAAGAGGTAACTTCTATGGGTTATGAGCAAAATTCAGTTCCAGATATTCTTCCAGTCGAAAAAGAAGTTGTTGAGGTTCAAACAAAGCAATCTATGACAATCGACGAAAAAGTTGCTGAATTTACGGATCTTGGTTATGAGTACAATAAGAAAAAGAAAATGTTCAAACTTTCTGCAAATCTTAATGTATCTGTAGCAAGTCTTGATTTAATTCCAGATTCTGAATGGAAAGCTTATAAGGAAAAATGTCAAGCCAACTATAAAGCTACTTTGCAAAAAGTGGAGCAAATGGATGTCGTGGTTGAGCTTGTAAAAGAAGAGGAGGTTGCTGGAAAGAAAGCTGAATCAGAACATCTTGTTAGTCGTTCAATTGTTGGAACGGGTTTCTTTTCAAGACTGTTGTCCTATAAGTTTCACAAAGTATCTCTTACATTTGTAAGGATTGATGCTGAAAGATTTAGACTTGAGGTCAAGCCAAGTTCTGAGATGAAAGACGCTGCATTGTTGGACCTTGCCCCAATGAACCTTACGGGAACGGCTGAAGAATTTGACAAAGGGTTCTTTTCTGAAATAGATAAGCCGTTGGCAGAATCGTCTAAATTGTTTGGTCAGGCTGATAAATACTTGAAAGACCTCAAGGCCGCAGAAAAGAAAACGAAGATGATTAAAGATCACGAGGGCAATTTAAAGAAAGTACTTGATCATGCTGAGAAGTATGCTGGCGGGGACAAGACCACGGAAGCTACTTTGAAAAAGAATTGGAACGCTGTGCTTGCACTTGATCCGAAAAACAAGAAAGCCTTAGAGGCGATGAATGAAATAAGCAGTCCTAAAATATTGTAATCATGGCCAAAACAATAAAACAATGCTTAAATGAAGAAGCTAAAAACAATGATTGGGTTGATTTTCAAGATGTCGTTTTTAATGCTGTTCATAGAAGGACTATTTTAAGTATTGTAGAAACCGCAATAGATAATTTTGAAAATTAAGAATTATGGCTTTAATAAAAACAGCGATTAAAAGGGAGTTCAAGTATAAAGGAAAAATACTTGACGACATACCCGGCTTTACAGAGCAAGAGGTTTTGAAACATTACGCCTCAACAAATCCCGAATTGGTAAATGCTAAATTCCAATACAAGGGGATGACAAAAAGTGGTATTCAACAATATGAATTTATTACTGATGCAGGAACAAACGGATGACTCTAAAACAGAAGATAGCTCAGTTCAAGTTACAGCCAGAAATAGAGTCGGAAGGACTACTGGAGGAAATGGTGGCGAGATCAACAGCGAGGATAGAGGCAAGGGGAGAGAAGTTTTTAACATTAAAAAACTCGAACAACATCTTCCTGGTCTAAAACAGATATATCCAATTAAACAAAAAGGGCTCTCCAAACGGGGGGCTCTTTTGTATTTAGAAACTATGCTCGTTTATTATCCAGAGTTTGAAAATATTGTATTTTCTGAAGAAACAACGCTAAATGAAGTCATTGCCCATGTTGTTGATTGTGTTGATGAAGATTATGGATACAACGAACACTTGCATACTATTCAGCAATACAAAAGCATTAAAGAAGACCTAAGCAATAAAATATTTATATTTCCAATATCCTGTATTTGGAATCTTGAAAACCTTGTGGACAGGAAGTTCTTTGGAGAGCTTGTTCATTGTTTGAAGCGTTACGTGAACATGGTCAATGATGAAAATTGGATTTGTGATGAATATATGTCTTTAGCCAATTCAGGAGAAGGGTGTAGAGAGATGGTTTCTAAGAAATCAAGTAATGATTATGCTAAAACAATTGAGGGGGTTAGAAGATATAAAAATTATAAACCAACAAAAGAAGAGCTTGAAATACTGAATTCTTTGAACGACGTGGTTAACTCTTTGTGGTGTGGAGAACATTTAATGTCGACAGTCGCTGAAGAGTATGTTTATCAGGAAGTACTTCAAGATAGATATGGACAGAACGAAGGGCCGTATGATGACGCAGAGCTCTTGTCGAATTCGTACAGGCAAAAATTCTTTTTTACAGACTGTCCCGATCAAAACAATATAGATTACTCTGGAAGAGAAGGGTCGAAGCTTACTCTTTTTTATTTTGAATACTTTGATAATCAATTGAATGAATGTATGATTTCCGCTCACATGGAAGTTAGAACAGATTTTCCTTTAAGCGGAGTAAAGGAGGCTGTTGATGAAGAGTCCGAAGAAATGTATTTTCAATATTTTAAAGAATTTTATAAGATAATCGATAAACTTGAAAAGTTATGTCAAACATTAACATCTCAACAAGAGAAATTATTACAATAAAAGGGGCTATAATGCTTTATACCAATAATTTTGCTGAGTATAGAGCGATATTGAAAAATAAATTCTTACCAGCAACACCGCTTACCGAGTCCGTAATAAAGAACCTCATAGAGGGAATGCATGTAAAGAACACAAAGCTTTTCTTTAAAGGGCTTATCCCCTCTAATTGCAGATATGTTTCCGCTTATCCAGATCCTCACATTATGTGGACCGTTCCAGAAGGCATTAAGCCCTTGGTTCATACGCAGAAGAAATATAATGGGGATTATTATTATCCCAATATTTTTTTCAACCTTATTGGAAATGAATTAAGTGTCTACTCTTATAAAAAGTGGAAGGGATTGGACACAAAACTGTACGCTTGTAATTTACCAAATTCTTATGCGGACGGAAAATTTTGTTGGGGAACCGCTGAAATGGACGTAGAGAGTTGTGAGACTTGGGAAGAAGTAATGGCAATGGGTTATAATAAATTATTCAACAGCAAGTTCAGTCATATTCTGAAAGTGTCTTCTCTTGGGAATCAAAAGGACGCGAAGTCTTTTGATTATAAAATATTTAAAAAACATATAGATAAAGTAGATGGATTACTATAATGCACCAGTAGAATTTTTTAATAACCTGCACAGAATAAGTGTTACTGTGGTAGGAGCAGGAGGGACAGGTTCGCTTGTCATGTCCAGATTGGCACGTATACATATGGTGCTTGTCGATATGGGCTACAAAGGCCTGAATGTGCTTTTGATTGACAATGATACTGTTGAAGCAGGAAACATAGGTAGACAAATGTTTACCGAGGGAGACATAGGTAGTTTTAAATCAGACGCCTTGATATCTAAAATAAATATGGCTTTTGGCTTAAACTGGGATTCTTTACCAGAGAAATATGTTTCTGGAACAAGAATAAAATCTAATGTAGTAGTGTCCTGCGTAGACAATATTCCATGTAGAAAAGCAATAGCAAAACATTTCTACGACTACAAAGTAACAGGTCAAAATCAGCACCAAAAACATTTTTTATGGTTTGACTGTGGTAATGGGAAAAATTTTGGTCAAGTAATAATGACCGATCGTATGCATAAGCTTCCAAGCGTGTTTGATATATACGGCGACTTGTCAAAACACAAAAGAAGGAAGTCCGTGCAAGGGGAAGGATGTTCTATATGGAACAAGCTTCAAGATCAATCTTTGTTTATTAATGACGACATAGCCGTAGCCTTTGGGGAAATGTTTTGGACACTGTTAAGAGATAAGCGGATTGACTATCACGCTGCTTACATGAATCTTGATAGTTTTAACAGAAATAAGGCTCTTATAAAAAACATTTCTTAAAAGTAGTTCACATGTTCCGATAACTATCGTATATTTGATGTTATAAATAAAAAGATGTCAAAACTAAAAATAGCAAAAAGAATCAATGATCAACTGGGAATAAGAAATAGACCATTAGTGCATTCGGTGATTAAGCAGTTGGTGGAGAATATAGAGAAAGACCTATTAGAAGGAAAGGATTTTACTATTTATGGGATAGCAACTTTTAGTACTTATATAAAAAAGGGTCGACAATATTCTGATAACATAACATCTCTTTCTTCTCCTGAAACAAAAAATAGAGTTATTAAGGACAAGGACAAACACTATCCTAAAATTAGGTTTCATGGAAAGTTTATCGATAAAGTGAAGTCCAAAAAAATATATTTTGGGAATGAGTAGAAGGAGTAGAGGAAGAAACAAAGAAACTTTTACACAAGACCAGGCAGAGTCCAACTACATAAGAGACGTTGGAAGCCATCCAGACTATCTAGAGCATATAAATAAAACAGCTATTAAATTAGGGCTAGATAAAAAGGTGGTAGCAGAAGTCTTAGACCACTATTTCCTTGCCATCTACAAAAGAGTTCATATTCTAAGAAAAGAAAAAGTGCTTAGAATTAATTTATATGCATTTGGATTCATAGATGTATTATTATTTAAAAAACCTATTAAAAACAATAAATCAAATTTAAAATGAGTAGAAGTTCAAAAGCTCCAAGAGGGGTACAGAGAGTTCCATTAGAAAATGTAAAAAGATTACCTGTCGGAATGCAGGTGGCAAGACTATTTGGCGTAGTCGAGAAAGGAAGTCATTTGAATAAAATAAGTGGAAAGTATCAAAACAAAATTACTTTGTTTTGGGAGTTCCCGTATTTATGGCAAATGAGGTTTGACACGGACGAACAGCCCACACCTCAGTGTATCAATGGAACCTTTACATATTCCTTCCATGAACAAGCTAATTTAAGGGCGTTTTTGGTTGGGATGTTAGGAAAGGATTTGTCTCAGGACGAATGGGATGATTTCAATATGTTTGGTATTGCAGACAAATATTACATTGTGAACGTTGTAGAGGTCGCTAAAAAAGATGACCCCAAGGTTATTTATCAAAATGTAAAAAGCGCGATGCCATATGACCCAAGATTTAACATAGAGGGGGTTGACATCATAAAACATAACCCCACAATGTTGTACAGTATCTCAGATGGCTTTGAGAGCGATTATTTTGTCAAGATATACTCTTGGCTAAGAAGAGACATTCAAGCGTCTAAAGAGGGCTTGGAGCATTTACAGGCTGGAGGTGTATTTGCTGAGCCAGTACGAAAAGATTCAAATGCAACGAATGTAGCTCCGCCACCTGTTAACCAGCCTAAAATGAGCCAGAACACACAGGCTTCCGTGGCAATGGCCCAACAGCCTGGATTAGCTGCCCAACCTCAGCCCGGTTCTCCCGTTGCCCCAGCTAGTGCTGCTCCTGTTGATTCAAAACCAAAATTAGAAATGATCGCCACAGATTTTTCTTTGGAGCAGTATTTAGCCGTGCCGGGATGGTCGGAACAAAAATTGGTGGATGCAGGCAAAGCAAGATGGGCGCAAGTGGCTCCAACAAGCCCTGTTGCGACAAACGGCGGACAACAAGCAAGTCAGCCTTTAAGTCATGTTGCCAATCAACCGGCAACAACCGCACCGACCATGAACATGGGTGTAGATGAAAGTGGTCATGATGATTTGCCATTTTAAATAATGGAATTCGTTGCAAAAATAAATTCAGAAAGTGGGGAGTTTGATTTCCCCACTTCTGTTATGAAAGCTCAATATAAAGAGGTTGTTGATTTCTATAGGAAAACTGGCACGTATTTTAAATTTTCTTTGATAGATGACATAAAGCCGTCTAATCAAAACCAACATCAACTTTACAAAAGAATATTGATGATGTGTGTTGAAAACACTGGTAGCGATTATAAAGAGGTCAATGCTCATTTTATGAATCTGTGTTTTCCGAAAAAAGAGTTTTCAGGATTATTCGGCAAAGAAATCTTAGTCGCTCCTAGAGACATTGAAAGTCTCAACATGAAAGAGTTTCAAGAAACATTGGACAAATGTATATTGGAGGCGAATAGTTTTTTTGAAATGAATTTAGAATTATATCACGACGAAAGAGTAGGAACAATTTTGACTAATAAAAGAAACAAATGATTAATATATGGCCGTTATTCATAGGAGCTGGTAGGTTGGGGACAATTTGGATAAGAAACCACCATAAGAAAAAAATTTTCATGACAGTGGTCACACTTGGGTTCTTGGCGTACCACTTTCATATTGAACGAGAAAAACATATTAAACAGAAAAAACTAAAAGGGTATAATGGACATTAAACCGACAGAGGGGCAGGAGGTTGCTGTTGATAAAATGAAGAGGTTTTTAAAGTCCAGTGATAGGATATTTAGATTAACAGGTGCTGGGGGAACTGGAAAAACAACAATTATCAGATGGGGTCTTGAAGAGCTCTTAAAATCCGATATAAAACAACTTAATGGGTTAAAAAAAAAATCCGACTATTCACATACACCGAATGTGTTCGGAATAACCTTGGCTCATAAAGCTAAAGTTCCTTTGCAAAAATCCATACCTTTCTGTTCAACATTTGCTTCTGCATTTGGAATGAAAGAGGGTTATGATAAGGCTACTGGTGAGCGCATTTTTATTGTTGACAAAGAGAAAATATCCAAAGCAATGTGCAAGCGACCTGTAAAGGTTTTTGTTGTTGACGAATTTTCAATGTTCTCAAAGTCAATGATAGATATGCTTTTAAAGGAAACCACTATGTATTCCAAAATAATTATCATGGGGGATCAAGCACAGTGTCCTCCTATACTTCCTAGTGGAGTTCTGGACAATGATAAAGACTCTCCTTTCTTTTATATGGACCTTCCAGACAGTTGTTCACACGAGCTGCTGGAACAGATAAGACAGACTGATGGAAATCCCATAACAGAATTAGCGATAAAAATAAGGGAACTTATTTTTGATGACCCAACGCCTCAAAAAACAAGAAAAATAATCGATTTCATGAAAGAAACGAATCTTGTGGATGGTAAAGGATATGGTTCATGTTTATATCCAGAGCTGTACGACCTGTATAGGGATTGCTCCAAGAATTATCTTGACACCAAAGTAATAGCCTACAGAAATAACGTTGTAGGAGAGTTGAACACCAACCTTAGAAATTACATACACAACTATCCTACTGATATTTTCATAGAGAATGAATTGGTATTTATGCAAGCGACCTATTTTGGATATGATCAAAACAGTAACCCTTTTCAGTTTTATAATTCTTCTGAATATATAATAAGACAACTTTCAGATGGCGCTATTGATGGCGTCAATGTAATGTGGGCATTTCTGGAAGACGGTAGGGCAATGGCTGTTAAGACAGGTGTGGTCGGTGACTATAATCATCTAGTATGGTTGCAGCACAAAGAAAGTTATTCCAAAGTAAAGGACTGGAAAGGCATGCACGGGTTCTGTGATCAGTTCGGTAGTTTCAGCTATGGATACGCCCTTACAGTATATAAGGCGCAAGGAAGCACCTATAAGACTGTTTTTATTGACGCCAATGACATCTTTGGAAGAAAGGTGCTTAGTATCAAAAGAAGATTACAGGCGGTATATACAGCACTCACAAGAGCGAGCGATAATGTTTATTTTATAAAACAATAATATGGAAAGAGTATCGATAGCGCCTAAAAATAGACCTATAGAGCGAGCTCAATTTAAAAAGGTGGGTCTTATAGATGCAGATTTTTTAAAGTACCACGTTACTCTTGATATAGAAAAGTTCTTTAAAAGAGGTGGTGACCTTATTGGTAAATATGGTGAGGACTATGTTTATCATTTTACCAAGAAGAAAATGGATGAAAAAATTAACAGTAAATTTTCCACTTGGGGAAATCTATATTGTTTCAGCGCCCCATCCAAAAACACCTTTCGGTTCAATATTTCTTTAGAGAAAAAATATAAAGGAAATCGAAAAGGGAAAGACGAGAGTTATCCAAATCAATTCGACGATATGGCCAAGGTCGTTGAATGTGTAGGTAGACATAATACTGTCGTCATGTACCCTTGGCTTGAAGCTGATGATTTATTGTCTTGTCTTCAAAATGAATATACAATGATATATTCCTATGATAAGGATATGAAGCAAGTTGTGGGTTCTCATTATAATATGGATTTCAATAGATTAGATGAAATATCAAATGAGCAAGCAGCTTGTTTCATTGCTTATCAGTTATTGCGCGGAGATACTGGAGACAATATACCGGGCTTTCCTGGGATGGGTGAAAAAAAAGTGGCCTTATATTTAAAAGACATACGCCCAGCAAAACAGATCCAGGCATGTTATGATATCTACATAAAAAATTTTGGAATATTTAAAGGGACTGAAATGTTCGTAGAGACATGGAACCTTGTAAAGCTAAGAAGCGACAGGGGAACTTATTTTAAGGAAACTGTAGATGTAGCTTTTAGATTAAGAGATGAACTGATTAAATCAAATAAATTATGAGTGAAGAAAAAGAAGTGATACAAGTTTTTTCAGAGGAACAAATTGAAGTGTTGCCTGAAGAAATACAAACTGAGGTAGCTTACCTGTCAACTAATGTCAGGCCTTCGGAATTAGCTTTGTTTAATCCCGTAGTACAAGCTCTTATTAATTTAGAAGAGCTTACTTCCATCAAGTATGTTCCTTTAACAGCAGAAGACCCTGATAATGAAAAAGACCACAAGGATTCTATAAAAGCCTATAAGGAGGCCAAAAGAATTGTTGGGTCTTTTAATTCTGATGCTGGAAAAGCCAAGACAAAAATGAAACAACCTTATCTTGAGATAGGTAAACATATTGTTTCTTTTGAAAGAGCCTGCAAGGACAGGGCCAAGCTTATTCTAATGTCCATACAGGCGGAGTTCAAACCTTACCTAGATGCCGAAGAAGCCAAGAGGTTGGCTGTCATAAAGAAAAAAGATGATGCTATTAACGCAAGAGCTAATGATGCGCTTGAAGTTGTTGCTTCTCAGAAAGCTCAAATAGATCAGGTGAAATATTTGAACATAGCCAAGTATGACGTCATTATGACCAGTAAGGCGGCTCATACAGCTGAATTAAACAGCTTGTCACTTACTGCCATTGAAAAAGCTTTGGGCGACATAAAACACTGGAACTTTCTAGTGGTAGTTGTTCACAATGAATTGATGGGTCAAGATAATTGGGACAAGCTTACGGAGGCACAACAAAATGATGTTAAGAATGATTATGACAATTACGTTTCTGAAATAACCAGTTTGTACCAATCCAGGAAAGAAGAGCTTGTTATAAAAAACAGTAATGCGATTAACGCTGCTAAGGTAGAAGGCAATCTGCAGGGGCAATTGGAAGCGACTAAGGCAGAAGATGTTCCGCAAGAACCTGTTTCGTTTGTTCAGGATACGGATGCGCCAGCTCCGCCACCGATAAATGAAATTGCTCAGCCAGAAACATTTAATGCTTCCCTTCACAAAAAGACCGACAAAGAGGTTATTGTTGAATTGGTCTCCATTGTTTCAGATAGCGCAAGACAATTTGGCTTGACAGCGCTGACACTAGAAGACCCTCTTTGTGTCCAGATAGCAAAAGACATGGAAAATATGCTTGGAAAGGCAGTTACATATATTAACCCTAAAATAGATTCATTAAAATGATTGTACTTAAATTTCCGCCATTGAATAAATTGGTGATGAAGAACACAGCTGAACTTGAAGAACTTGACCCAAAAAGAGGGATTGCTGTTTTAAATGGCTATGCCGTAGTAATGAGTCACAGAAGCATAATCTTTTTTGACTTACATTCTTATTTTGTTCACGAGAACAAGATAACCGATCCAGGCGTTATGGATGACCTTAAAGAAGTCATTGACTTTATGAACGGCAATTTGTTTTTAACAGCTTTCTGGGAAGAGCTTACCAAGGGAGCAGCTATTGAAATTACGGATAGCGAAACAATGAAGCTTAAAGGCGTTGTTCACAAGGATTTGCATTACGAACAAAAGCCTTATGAGCAATCTGTCATTATTGAAGCTCTTAAACAGAGCATGGGAGACCCGATGCCGATACCAAGAAGTGCTTTGTACGTAGAGCCTTTATTGGAAATACTTTCCAAGCTTGGTCCAAAAGTCAAGAAAGATACCATTGCTTTAGAGTATGTGGGGGTTAATACCAGTATACGATTTACCTTTGACGAAAGTCCTTGGATATACGGAATTATTTCTGCTGATCCAATGGTGACGAACAAAGGATTTATGTTCAGCGCCCTAGGTATCTTATATGCTGAAATAAACGGAGAATAATTAATCGTATCTAAGAAATAATACATGGGAAAAACTGAAAGAAATAATATTGAAATGTACTTTGAGTGGTACCTGAACGAGCTTAAAGATGCTGGCTATATTCATAGATATACAAGAGAGGCCGAAACCTTTGAGCTTTTTCCTCAATATAAAGCTTACAGAAACAAGCGCCATAAAACCAAAGAGCCTACCGTTGAAGAATTTAACTTGCTGCAGAAATTAGTTTATACATATGATTATCGAATCTATTGGGAAAACAAATCAATGTATTTGTTTTTTCAGGAAAGTGATTTTTCAGACAGAACAAAACTTCAATTGCAAAAATACAACCATACATTGTTCTGGGCTCAGTATGATGCTGAAAGTAAAATGTGGGTTAGCGACGTGGACGTAAAACCTGTTCCAAATGCCGCAAGGTTTTCAAAAGGCCTTAATTCTTATATTACTTTTCCTATTTTGCAAAAAGCATTGTTATGGCTTTATGGTAGATACGTAAACAAAGTGGTACCTATCCCGTCAAGAAGTTCTGGAAACACTTTAGCATTGTTCCCCAATTCTTTTACACCTATACGGTATTTACATACAGACAAGGCCACTATGGCCAGAAAAATACACTTTAGGACAATTACCATGGCAACGTATATTGACGAGCGTACAAGTTATATAAAGCAGATGGATCTTATCGTTAAAAAAATAACCGATAATAAAGTTAAACAAATAGATATATTCAATGGCAAATAACGTAAAATCAGTACGTAAATCTTTTAGCTCTCAAACGGTATTTAGTCTTCAGGCGTTAAAGGTTTCTCCACTTAAAATGGCAGAATATTTTTTCTATGCGGGTTACCGGGCGTCTATAGATAATTCATTGATAATGGTTAAAGAGCTGTCCGCTGATGAACAGTTATTAAAAATTGTTGAAATAGAAGAGGAACTTAAAGAGTATTTTGAATCATGAACAAACCGTACAAAATAACACTTGCAGATTTTCTCGCAAAAGAGTTTTGTAACAACAATGGAATTGTATGTGAATTTATACCTGTCAACAATGAATCAAGAGTTATTATTATTGATGAAAACAGAACTGATAAATCAAAAGATTTTTTTATACTGAAAAAACCTTACACCTATGGCCAGGAACAAGAAGCCCTGTATGAAACTTACAGGGCTATAACAAGTAAATTTCAAGACAATGGAAATATTTAGAATTACCATTAAAAATAGCAAACCAGACGAGTTTGCAATTATCTGTATAGATTCCAGATTTTGCGTAACAGAAAACGAATTTTTAGATGTTATTGCCAAAATAGAAGGGATCACCCATGTAAACGGCAGGGATAAATATCATTTGTGTCTGCATATTGCCGATATGTTTAAGCCAATTGAGGTTTCTGAAAAAATAAGAAAAGTAATTTCTTTATATGCTGAAGAAAGGGGATTACTGTCTGGGCTTAAATTTTCAGAAGAAAAGACCAAAGCGAATGTTAGTGATTTTCTTAGCTATGAATATCCTGGTCGTGGTATGCTTGACAGAATAATGGACGAAATTGAAAAAGAGGAGCAATTGAAAAAATCCAAAACCAATCTAAATCTTAAATTCAAAGACAAGACCAATTCTCAAATATTCAATATGAGAAGAATGGCCGTAGGTGAAGAGGATTATGAGAACGCCGCTATATTTCAAAAAGAACTTATAGCAAGAGGCGTGGCTAAAGAGCCAGAGGATTAGCGGATACAGGGGGAGTGGGTCGTTTGGACAATTTGTTTATATTAGGAACGCGATTTTACACACTCCCTTCCGTTTATGAATTTAGTGAGTAAATAAAAAAATTAAACAAATTAGAAATGAAACCATTACATTTTAAAGAAGCAACTATTGAATTAAAAAAACCTGCATCAATGACAGATGAAGAATGCGGAAGCTTATTTGTACATCAATCTGAAAATGGCGAGTGTATATCATTATGGGAAAGATTAAAGTTTCTTTTTCACGGAAAACTATGGATAGGTGTATTAAGTGGCAAGACACAACCTCCCGTATGGCTGGATATGACAGAAACTATATTTTCAGAAAATGAATAAAGTAAAAAAGTATATTAAAAAACGAAATAGTCGCATAATAGATAAGCTGGCTGCTCAAATTTATTGCAAGCACAAGTGGAAAGAACATGGCTACGGCTATATGTGTCGTAAATGCGACTATTATTCAGGCAGAGGAAACGACCTTAATGAGTTGATAGAGACAAAATGAATTATGAGAATAAAAGCGATATATATTAAGAACTTAAAAATGAGTGAGGGTAAAGTTGCTGCTCAAGTAGCTCACGCAGTAAAAAATTTAGGTGTTACGCCTACTGATTGTGCCATAATAGTATTATCTGTGTCGAGAAAAAAATTTAGTGAGCTAATAGTTTGTAATGACTGTTATGTTCAAATTGACAAAGGACTTACAGAAGTAAAGCAAGGGACACAAACAGCTGCAGCCTGGAAAGAACATGTGTAGTGGAATTTAAAATAATAAAATATGAAATATATATTGGCAGTTTTGAAAATGATTGGGTTTATGATAATTCTTATTTTTGGATGGATTGGTTTCGTACACTTTATGGATGAAAAATCTTGGTGGGCCATTCCTGTTCTTTTAGGATGGCTAGGGGCGTCTTTAGCGTGGTTGTTCTTGACAGAGGTAAAGAAGTGTCCCAATTGCAAAAAGAAATGCAGAACGACAGGGGTAGGAGGTAGTGATTATAAACAATGGCACTGCAAGACTTGCGGCAAAAACTTTTGGACCACTGTCTTCTTGCAAGATTATGAGTGAATTTAAAATAATAAAATATGAAATGGGATTGTGATGACAAAATAGACCAAATGTTTGTTGATTCAAAACGTAAGATAGATGATTATATCGATATGCTAATTATACAAGCATTAAGTAGTCTCTCTCCTAAAACAAAAAGGGACACGAAAAAAGAAATAAATCATAAATTAATAGAAGAGTTCCTTAAAAGAAGAGGGTACACCATGAACTATATTTTAGGAAAAACCGTAATGGTAAAAGCTTTTACATGCGTGTATGTGCAAGATGATTATGTAGAGGTTTGGCACGATAAAACAAATAATAATAAATCCGTTTTTATCAAAGAAAGCTTACTTACAGGCCTGCCTATTACGCTTGACTATATGGAACGAATTTAATTAATAATTACAAAACTTTGATGGCTTTTCACTTTATACAGTGTTACCCATCTTTTAAAATTACTGACAAATAGCAAACTATTGTACAAAATGCGGAAAACAAACAATGTTAATGATCGGGACTATTTGCTTAGAAGCGGAAACGAAGAAAAATCAAGAACAAATATTATGAAATTTATAGCAAACACAATTC
>CAYNLI010000009.1:0-42045 GCA_964398035.1 uncultured Flavobacteriaceae bacterium
CTTCAGAATCTTTTATAAATGCAAAACTGGTGGTAACATCATTTGTTTTAAGCGGCAACCCTATAGAATCCAAATTGGTTCTGTCAGCAATAGTGTTTACAGTAAATTCATGGCCTATACCACCCACTCTTAGACTTGGAACTGCTTTTACTATAGTAGTATTGTTAATGTCATAGAACGTAATGACCAGCAATGGTGTATTGGCATTTATGCAAATATCATCTTTCTCACAACTGCCAATAAAAATGATGGTTAGGGTAATAAAAAATGCGATACTGATTTTCTTCATAAATAGATATTCATTTGGAGAATAGCGATAGCAATTTAAGATGTTCTTTTTTTCAAAAGTACAACATTTTCCACGTGATGGGTCTGCGGAAACATATCCACAGGCTGTATTTTTTCAATAGTGTACAATTCTTTCATAAGAGCCAAATCCCTTGCTTGGGTTGCGCTATTGCAACTTACATAAACTATTTTTTCTGGTGCTACATTTAATATTTGATTAACAACATCTTTATGCATACCGTCTCTTGGAGGGTCTGTTATCAATACATCAGGAATACCATTTGCCTTAATAAATTCTTCATTGAAAACATTCTTCATGTCACCAACAAAAAAATCTACATTATCTATTTTGTTTAATATGGCATTTGCTTTAGCATCTTCAATAGCTTCTGGCACAGCTTCTATACCGACCACTTTTTTTGCCTTTTTTGCAACAAATTGGGCAATGGTGCCTGTTCCTGTATACAGGTCATAAACCAATTCCTCTCCTGTTAACCCAGCAAAATCCCTGGTCACTTTATACAGCTCATAGGCTTGCTCAGAATTGGTCTGGTAAAAGGATTTAGCGTTTATTTTAAATTGTAAACCTTCCATTTCCTCAAAAATATGATTTTTACCAGCATAGCAGATTACTTCTTGGTCATAAATAGTATCATTCTGTTTTTGATTGATGACATATAACAATGCTGTTATTTCTGGGAATGTGTTTTGTAAATGTGCCAAAAGCAGGTTTCTTTTGGCTTCATCATTCTCGCAAAACTGAATAAGAACCATTACCTCACCAATGGATGTTGTTCTGATCATCAATGTTCTAAGTTGCCCTGTTTGGTTTCTGGGATTAAAAAAAGTTAGTCCATTTTTTATGGAAAAATCTTTAACTTCCAACCTTATTGCGTTGGATGGGTCCTCTTGTAGGTGGCACTTTTTTACGTCTAAAATCTTGTCCCACATGCCTGGAATATGAAACCCTAGGGCATTCTTCTCTGTAATTTTTTCATTAGACTTTATTTCTTCTAATGTCAGCCAACGACTATCAGAAAAAGAGAACTCCATTTTATTGCGATAGAAATATTGTTTTTTAGAACCGAGTATTGGAGAAGTTTCAG
This sequence comes from uncultured Flavobacteriaceae bacterium, assembly GCA_964398035.1. Taxonomy (GTDB): domain Bacteria; phylum Bacteroidota; class Bacteroidia; order Flavobacteriales; family Flavobacteriaceae; genus Saonia. Next base: position 1,395 of record CAYNLI010000009.1, read on the forward strand.
GGATATCCAAGTGACCTATTCTCACTAGGTTGTTCTCTACTTCTTTTTGTTTGTAGTATAGTTGGTGTTCATAGCCCATATGCTGCCATTTGCAACCGCCACAGACCCCAAAATGTTCACAAATGGGCTCAGTTCTTTTAGGCGATAAGGAATGAAAATGGATGGCTGCCCCTTCAAAATAAGATTTTCTTTTTTTTGTGGTCTGTACATCCACAACATCACCAGGCACTGTATTGGTCATAAAAATAACCCTGCCATCTGGTGCTTTACCCACAGTTTTTCCTTTAGCTCCGGCATCAATCACTTCAACATTTTCAAAGACGACCCTTGTTTTCTTTTTTCGCATTTGACAAAAGTACTAATACCAATTTGATTATAGAACAGGTATCTTTAAAGTAAACAACCATAAAAAAGTTGATTTTTTTTGAACCTTTTTGTTTGATGGGCGTCTTTAAAGTAGAAACCAAGCATGAAAAGCACCGATAAAATATTTGATGGCCTTTTGGTATTGGAATATCAATCTGGAAATAAGCAAGCCTTATCCTTATTGGTGAACAGATATCACCAAAGATTATGTTGGCATTCCTATTGGTACACGCATGATATAAATGTGTCAAAAGATATTGTACAGGATTGTTGGGGCATTATCATCAATAAACTGAACAGGCTTAATGACCCTAACAGTTTTGGAAGCTGGGCAACAAAGATTGTGGCCAGAAAATCATTGGATTTTCTAAAGAATGAAAAACGAAACAAAAAGAAGTTAGAGGGATATTATGAAGTATTCAATAGTAATGACGACGATAATAACAAAGAGGCAGATATCCTTAAACTTCTTGAAACAATACGAATATTACCAAGCAATCAACAAGTAGTATTGAAGCTTTTTTATATAGAAGAGTATTCACTAAAAGAGATGGGCAATATATTGGAAACATCTGTAGGGACAGTAAAATCTAGATTGTTCCATGCAAGGGAAAAATTAAAAACAATTTTAAAAATAAAATAAGATGAAAAAAGATATAGAGAAAATAGATGCCTTGATAAAAGAGGCTTTAAACCAAGAAGAAGCAAAATTTTATGATGAATTAGGGGAACAAAACCTTTTTGAAAAATTGGGAGGTGTGTTTAAAGGAAAACTAGGATGGTTGGCAATTTTAATGAATGTGGTTAGTTTGGCACTTCTTGGATTATTGGTCTATTGTGGAATACAGTTTTTTGATGCTGAAGCAGCTACCAATGAGTTGATACAATGGGGCGCAGGATTCTTTATTTGTTTGATAGCCATAGGTATGATAAAACTGTTTGTTTGGATGCAAATGGACAAGAATGATGTGTTAAGAGAGCTAAAAAGACTAGAGCTTCAAATTTCTGCCCTGTCCCATTGACTTTAAAAAGAATAGATTTTTTCTCCCTATGATTTTGTTAAATATTTAGTAATTTTGCTGTTCTACAAAGGATGATTTCTCTCCCTAAGAAGGAATTGCTAAAGTTTTACTTAAATAATAGAGAATCATGTCAGTTTTAGGAAAAATCACTTCTGAGGATGCCATTGCATTGGAAAATAAATATGGCGCCCACAATTACCATCCGCTACCAGTAGTATTAAATAGGGGAGAAGGTGTATTTGTTTGGGACGTTGAAGGAAAAAAATATTATGACTTTTTATCAGCATATTCAGCCGTAAATCAAGGACATTGCCACCCAAAGATAGTTGGTGCAATGGTGAAGCAAGCACAAAGGTTGACACTTACTTCCAGAGCATTTTATAATGATGTACTTGGAACGTATGAAAAATATGTCACAGAGATTTTTGGTTTTGATAAGTTGTTGCCCATGAATACTGGTGCAGAGGCGGTTGAAACGGCTTTGAAAATATGTAGAAAATGGGCCTATGAGAAAAAAGGAATTGCAGAGAATAAAGCACAGATTATTGTTTGTGAAAACAATTTTCATGGAAGAACCACTACAATTATTTCATTTTCAAATGACTCGGTTGCTCGTAAGAATTTTGGACCTTTTACAGATGGGTTTATAAAGATTGAGTATGATAATTTAAGTGCTTTGGAAGAAGTTTTGAAGAGCACGGCGAATATTGCTGGTTTTCTTGTAGAACCAATTCAAGGAGAGGCAGGGGTTTATGTACCTACAGAAGGGTATTTAAGTGCTGCGAAAGCGCTTTGTGAGAAATACAATGTTTTGTTCATTGCTGATGAAGTACAAACAGGAATTGCCAGAACAGGAAAAATGCTTGCGGTTGATTATGAAAATGTAAGCCCAGATATTTTAATACTTGGCAAGGCTTTAAGTGGTGGCGCATATCCTGTTTCCGCTGTATTGGCCAATGATACCATTATGGATGTTATTGGTCCCGGAAATCACGGAAGTACCTTTGGAGGCAATCCAGTTGCTGCTGCTGTTGGTATTGCTGCGCTAGAGGTGATAAAAGATGAAAGGTTGGCCGAAAATGCCCATGAATTGGGAGAATTGTTCAGGGAAGAATTGAATAAATTTATTCCCATCTGTGATTTGGTGACCAAAGTGAGGGGGAAAGGTTTGTTAAATGCAATTTTAATCAATGATACTGAGGATAGTGATACTGCTTGGAATATTTGTGTTGCATTAAAAGAGAACGGACTTTTGGCAAAACCCACACATGGCAATATTATTCGTTTTGCACCACCATTGGTCATAAACAGGGAGCAATTATTGGATTGTGTTTCTATTATTACACGAACATTGAAAGCATTTGATAACTAACTTTTCTTAAGCTTATAAAAACAATTAGAAAACAGCTTTACTTTGTAATTGTAGCATCATTTTTTTGGTGTCCAATTTTGCCTCTATGCCTATTGGAAAAGTAAAGTTGTTTTTTACATGGCCAAAGCTCATTCCGTATATTGCTGGAATTTGCAGAGGTTTTATCCTGTCCATAATAACTTCTTTAAGTGTAAAAGAATTTGGCTTTTTAGGCTTGTCACAACCTTTGCAAACTCCAAAGATAATTCCAGAAGCCTTACTGAATGTTTTTCCTTCAATCAATTGGGTCAACATTCTATCAATACGATAAGGGGCTTCTTCAACATCTTCTATACAAACAATGGTATTTGTAAAATCAATTTCATGTGCAGTACCTATTAAGGCGTTTATTAAGGTTAAGCTTCCACCTGCAAGTTTTCCAATAGCTTCTCCTGGGGTAATTGTATATCTTTCAAATTCAGGACTGGTTAGAAGTTCACCATCATTTAAATCGGCATTTTTGATGACCAACTTTTTTTTTGGTTTTATAACTACTTTTTTTAGTTGAGAAATTGAATAGGGGTCATCTATGGTGCTCCCAACAGGGCCATGAAAAGTAACTAATCCAGTTTCTTTATAAATACCATTTAACAGGGCGGTGATATCACTAAAGCCTATAAAAACTTTAGGATTCTGTACAATGTTTTCATAATCTATCAATTGCATTATCCTAGTGCATCCATACCCTCCACGGGTACATAATATTCCATCTATATTTGGATTGGAAAACATTTCGTTTAGATCATCTGCGCGTTCTTGGTCAGTATTGCTAAAATAACCTTGATTCCCTATGATGCGTTCTGTATGGTAAGGAACAAACCCCATATCTTTCAATGTTTTTTCAGCTTTTTCCAAAACTTCTAGACTTACAGCATATCCAGGAGCTATGAGACCAATGGTGTCTCCCTTTTTTAATCGTTTGGGAAGTACTGTTGAATTATTGGCTTTAGGGGCTTGTTGAGCAAACAGATTGTTTGGAAGCATACTGGCAGCTGAGAATCCTATAGTAGTGGTAATGAATTTTCTTCTTTTTAGCATGTTAAATTTTGACTATCATAAATATTTAAATTTGGTTTAACCCAAATTTACGTTAACTTAAAAGTATAATAGTTTGTAAAATAGTGATTACAAATAAAAAAACCTCAGAATATCTCCGAGGTTTTAATTGTCATATGTATTTTTGTATTAAGGAGTAGGAACAGCTTGTCCGCTATTATTTTTTACTCTTCTTAGCTGTCTTTGAATTTTTTTAATGGCAGATTCAATGGATTTTTCAGGTTCTATAATGTTGTATTCTCCCCAGAAATCCGGGTCAGAGAAACCAATTGCTTCATCACTGATAATAACAGATGATTTAAGTCTGTCTTTATATTTTGGAATATCGCCTGTGATATTTTTTTCCCAGTCTGTTACTGCCATTTCTGCCGTCAAAGTATAGACAGAATTAAATAATTTGTTGTCCCAGTTTATTTTAAATTCTAGTAGAATATTACTGTAACCATAATACCATCTTCCATTTTTCTCTCTGTAATTTACCCTATATGCCATTTCTGTCGGGTAAACCTTGGCATTTTTAGGTTTTCTACGAACAAATAAACGAGCAGCTTTTTCTTTGCTGGTAATGTTCAATGAATATACAGCACTGGTCAGTATTTTCTTTTCGGCATCTATATATAGTTTGCCCATATATAGAAGCTCAGTAATATGCGGTTTTTGTTTAAAAGATATTACATATATAAGTTTATCATTAATTCTTGTAGAGTGGTCATACGTAAATGTATAATCAGAAATAGCCTCTGGTGAAAAAATGTATTCAGGATACTTCATGATATCTGTAAACAGGGTATTAAACGGTCCACCTTGTAATTTTAAGGCTAAAGTATCCAACTTACTATAATCTGTGCTTTTTCTAACTTTATACAACTGTAAGGCATCCCTACAGTTAGATGTATACGGTGCTTTATATATATTTACTACTGCTTCTGAAAGTGAAACATTCTTTCTGCGTTTCTTAATGGTCTCTCTATAAAAAGCAGTCATCAATGTTGGGTCATTAAAGTAATTTTCTCCTTTTTTCGCAAGTGTTTGATCTACTAGATTTCTTGCATTACGTGGAATGCTTATATCAACTTCAGATAATTCTGTTACAGATACAACCAACATAATAATATTTTTCTCTTTTTTTAATTGTGCCACAGGTATCAATTTTGAGCTATAACCTAAAAATGAAATCAATACATTGCCATCAATAAGATTTTTAGGGATTTTCAATAAAAATTCTCCTTCAGTATTAGAAATAGTACTAATATTAGTGCCATCTAGGCTTATTGTGGCAAAAACCAATGGCTTTTTGGTTTGACTGTCAACTATTTCACCTTTGTATTGGTTATATGTAATATCTTGCTCATTTTGAAAAAATGAAGATGCCTGTAAAGTTCCGTTTGCCCCAACCAATAACAACAGCATTGTTATCACTGTTAGGATTTTTTGATTTAAATTATTCTTTTTCTTCAACATAACTTGATGTATTTAAAAAAATGGTTTTTGCTAAAATTGATTCAGTATAAGTTAGTGATTTTTAGCATGATATGTATTGTGTTTTCATAAATTTAACTTTTATGATTCACATTGTTGGTTCAAAATAGAAACAAAACCATTCAAGTTGGTTTCTTGCAAATTAAGAAGTTGTAGATTTTCTAAATTTCATAATGCTATTTGTGGTTATACAGAAATAGAAACTCCATTTCCTATAGCATTCTTATCATTGTCCAGATAAAAATCTATTCTCCCCAAATTTATTCCATAGCACCCAACTTGATTAACAAGTACATTATTCCCCCTTTTATTTTTCTTAATTGTAGGTTTGTCCAAGAATGTATGTGTATGTCCGCCAATGATTAAATTGGTGTGTTCTGTTTTAGAAGCTAAATCTAAATCATGGGGCCTATTCGTGTTTTCATATGCATACCCCAAGTGAGAAAGACATATTACCAGATCACATTTCTCCTCTATTTTTAGTTTTTGTTCTATATCTGTAGCAATTTCATACGGATTTAAATACTTGGTTTCTTTATACAATCTTTTAATGACTAAACCATCAAGAGCAATTCCCAAACCATAAACGCCAATTTTTATATCATTTATAAAATAGGTTTTGTATGGTTTTACATAGCCGTCTAAAACTGTATTAGAAAAATCATAATTTGCAGAAAGTATTTCAAATTTAGCATGTGGTAATTGTGCAAGAAGCCCCCCAATACCATTGTCAAAATCATGGTTTCCTATGGTAGCTGCATCATATTTTAGCATACTCATAAGTTTAAACTCCAGTTCGCCACCATAAAAATTAAAATATGGGGTGCCTTGGAATATATCACCAGCATCAAAGAGTAGCGTATAAGGGTTTTCTTTTCTAATTTGTTCCACCAAACTTGCTCTGCGAGCCAAACCACCTAAATTTGGATATTGGGAGTGGTCACTGGGAAACACATCAATATGGCTATGTACATCATTGGTGTGCAGTATGGTAATGTGTTTTTTTGTAGCTGTATCGCAAGAGTTGAGAGAAAGCCCACCTAGCCCTACAAATGCTGAAGAGGCTGTTGTTTGTGCTAAAAATTTTCTTCGGTTCATTATTGTAATTTAATAAATCTACTATCTATCACTGGATCAATTGTGTCTACTTTTTTAAAGTAATCAATCATGGCATTACGTATCATATAATCTACTTCTGTAACACTTAGATTATTCTTAAAGAAATTCATTTTATCACCACCATTTAATAAATAACTAGATGTAGCTATAAAATAGGAGCTTTCTTCATCAAAAGGTTTCCCTTTGATATTTACAGATTGTAAGTTATTGTTGCTATTCAATATTATTTGGAGTCCAGCAATAGGGTGTGGACGACCAGAATTAATTAAAAAAGAAACTAGCTCCCTTACAGATTTACCGTTTAATTCTACAATAACAATAGCATTTTCAAAGGGCATAATTTGGTAAGCTGTACGTGCAGTAACTTTTCCTTTAGATATTATTGAACGAATTCCGCCATAATTTAAAAGAACAAAGTCTATTTCTCTATCAGTTCTTGATTTAAAAATTGGATTGGCTTCTGAAAGAACAATATCAGCCATAAGATTCCCAGCTGTTGTGTTGTATTCACCAACATTTTTTGTAATCATTCTAGGGGCATAAGCCAAAGTACTGTCCAAAATTTCATTTATTCTATTTCGGTAGGGTGCAACAAAACTGTTTATAGAATCTATACTTTTGATAGAATCATTTATTATAAGTAGCTTACTATCAATATTTGCTAAGGTATAATTCTTCTTTTTGCAAGAAAGGAGTGATACAAAAGTTACAAATACAACAAAATGTTTAATTTTTAAATTCATTATAGTTATTATCTTAGCTCTATAATTATAAGGATATTTTTACATTTGTAAAAATGTGAAGAAATAAATGTTTATAAAGGTTCTTAAGGATAAATTTAAGGTTAAATCTGGTTTAAAACACCTAAAGGAAGAACTTAAAAAAGTTTCCCCAACGATTAACCGAAAGAAAGGAATATCTTCTGTGGGTTGCATAGTGGATTTAGATCAGTTTAACAATGCTGATGTTTTTTATGAATTATTGGAAGAGTTTTCTTTACGTCCAAACGCTGTTAAGATAATTGGATATAAAAGTTTTTACGATAAAAACTCACCATATTCCACTCCGGTTTTCTCTGATAAGGATTTGGGTTGGAATGGAGCTGTAGAGAACAGTTATGCATTGGAATTCTTAAATAGAGAGTATGATTTATTGATAAATTATTACACTCAAGAGAGTTTGTTAATGCAGTTAATGACATTAAAAGCTAAAGCTAGGATAAAAGTGGGTTTTGGTGAAGTAGATGAAAATTTAAACGATTTAATTTTAAATGTTCCCATCAAGGATTTTAAAATGTTTAAAAAAGAGCTTAAAAAATATTTAGTTGTACTAAAGGAAATTAAATAATGAATCAGTTGCATGGTACAGGGGTAGCCTTGGTTACACCATTTAAAGAAGATTTTTCAGTTGATGTAGTCGCGTTGACTAAAATTGTAGAGTTCAATATAGCTGGGGGTGTAGACTATTTAGTAGTCTTGGGAACTACAGGAGAATCTGCCACACTAACCAAAATGGAAAAACAGGTGGTTATTGATACTGTAGTATCTACCAATGCAGGTAGGTTGCCATTGGTATTGGGTATTGGTGACAATAATACAGCAGCAGTTGTCAATGAATTACAGTATTGGAATCTAGATGATTTTGATGCCATACTATCAGTGTCCCCATATTATAACAAGCCTACTCAAGAAGGTATATATCAGCATTTTAAGGCAATAGCATTAGCTTCTCCAAAACCAATTTTGTTATACAATGTTCCTAGTAGAACAGGAAGTAATATGTTACCAGATACAGTTTTAAGATTGGCCAATGATTTTGAAAACATTGTAGCTATAAAGGAAGCTTCAGGCGATATGGCCCAAGTCATGAAAATTATTAAAAGAAAGCCAGGAAATTTCATGGTTATTTCTGGGGATGATTATACAGCTCTGCCTACTATTTTGGCAGGAGGAGTAGGAGTCATTTCTGTTTTAGGGCAAGGGATTCCATATGAGTTTTCTAAAATGATACGTCTTGGTTTACAAAGAGAGGTAAATGAAGCTTATAGATTACATTATTCATTACAAGATGGAATGGAACTTATTTTTAAAGAAGGAAACCCTGCAGGGATTAAGACCATATATGAAATCTTAGAGTTGTCTGGGGCAGCAGTTAGGTTACCTTTAATTGAAGCCACTCGTGATTTAAAAAAAGAGATTTCTGAATTTCTAAGAATAACCTCAAAAGTTCATGTGTAACCTTTTAAATAATCTATTTTTAAGTTAAAGCTTAGCCAAAAAAGTTGTTGAAAGGAATTAGCGGACTTATTTTAGCATTATAAAATGTTTTTTAAATCCGTTGATTATCCGTAATTTTGCAAAATGTTTTTGAAAATGAGACAACTACTTTCTATTTTATTCTTTTTGGCAGTATTATCATCATGTAGTGAGTATCAGAAAGTGCTCAAAAATGAAGGTGTAAAGGCCAAGTATGATATGGCCGAGAATTTCTATAATGAAGGAGATTATAAAAGAGCAAACAGGCTTTTTGAACAAATTGCACCTAAATATGTAGGGAAACCACAGGGAGAACGTGTTATGTTCTTTTTTGCTGATTCCTATTTTAAGGAAAATGATTTTTATTTATCGGGGTATCAATTTGAACGTTTTGTGAAATCATATCCTAAAAGCGATAAAGTTCAGGAAGCTACATTTCTTGGAGCTAAAAGTTATTTTGAGTTATCTCCCAGGTATTCTTTAGATCAAACAGACACAAATAAGGCATTGATTAAACTTCAAAATTTCATTAATACCTATCCAGATTCTGAATATTTAGAAGAGGCCAATGCAATGGCAAAAGAATTGACAACCAAGAAAGAGAAAAAAGCTTTTGAAATTGGAAAACAATTTGCCAAATTAGGAGAGTTTTATACTTTGAATTATAATGTTTCCGCCATTGCAGCGTTAGATAATTTTATTTCAGATTATCCAGGTTCAGTATATAGGGAAGATGCTTTATATCAAATAATAAAGGCATCGACCAATTTGGCATTGAACAGTACAGAGAGCAAAAAACAAGAACGATTGCAGGATGCCCAAGAGGCATACAGTAATTTAAGAAAATATTTTCCGGAGACAAAGTATCAAAAACAAGTAGATAACTTGATGGGAAAAATTGAAAGACAATTACAAGATTATTCTAAATAAAAATCTTCACAAAGATGAACATGAACGATTTAAAAAATTCAAAAGCTGCTGTTTCTACAACAACCATTAATAAAAATGTGTTTGATGCACCAACAGATAATATTTATGAGGCTATCTCCATAACAGCTAAAAGAGCAGTACAAATAAACTCTGAAATTAAAAAAGAATTATTAGAAAAGCTTGAGGAGTTTGCAACTTACAGTGATAGCTTGGAAGAGGTTTTTGAAAACAAAGAACAAATAGAAGTTTCCAAATTCTACGAAAAATTGCCAAAGCCACATGCATTGGCTGTAGAAGAATGGTTAAATGATAAAATTTATTATAGGAATATAGATAAAGACAAAGACATTTAGATTATGTTGGGCGGTAAAAATATCCTTTTAGGAATAACAGGGGGTATTGCGGCCTATAAAACAACATTTCTTGTACGATTATTGATTAAAGCTGGCGCCAATGTTAAAGTAATTTTAACGGATAGTGCCAGCTCTTTTGTTTCTCCACTTACACTTTCAACACTTTCTAAAAACCCAGTTCTTTCATCTTTTGTAAAAGAAGAAGATGGTAGTGTTTCATGGAACAATCATGTTGAACTAGGTCTTTGGGCAGATTTAATGATTATTGCACCTGCCACGGCCAATACCTTGTCCAAAATGGCAAATGGCACTTGTGATAATTTGTTGTTAGCCACATACCTTTCTGCAAAATGCCCTGTTTTCTTTGCACCTGCCATGGATTTGGATATGTATAGGCATAAGTCCACCAAATTATCTTTTGATAAGTTATCTTCTTATGGAAACATAATGATACCTGCAACATCTGGTGAATTAGCAAGCGGTCTTCATGGTGAAGGTAGAATGGCAGAACCTGAAGATATTGTTACTTTTATTCAGACATATTTATCCAAGGGGCTTCCTTTAAGTGGGAGAAAAGTATTGATTACTGCTGGCCCAACCTATGAAGCAATAGATCCTGTACGCTTTATTGGCAATCATTCTTCTGGTCTTATGGGATATGAACTTGCTAAAGCTGCTGCCAATATGGGGGCAACCGTTGTTTTGGTCTTAGGCCCATCCCATTTATACATACAACATCATTCAATTAAGGTGATAAAAGTGGTTTCTGCTGATGAAATGTACAATGCGGTACATGAACATTATAAAGACACGGATATTGCTATTGCTGCTGCTGCTGTGGCTGATTACAGGCCAGAACAAGTAGCAAATCAAAAAATTAAGAAGAAGGAGAATCAGTTGACCATAGATTTGGTAAAGAATAAAGATATTTTGTTTTCTATGGGAGAACAGAAAAAAAATCAATTTTTAGTGGGATTTGCTTTAGAAACTGAAAATGAGATTGATAATGCAATGGGTAAGCTTAAAAAAAAGAATTTAGATGCCATTGTCCTTAACTCTTTGAATGATTCTGGTGCTGGTTTTGGAAAACAGACAAACAAAATATCCTTCATTGATAAGAATTTTGATATAAAGACGTTTGAATTAAAGACCAAGGCAGAAGTTGCTTTGGATATAATGAACGAAATTATTGCCAGAATCCATGCGTAATTTTATAATAGCAGTTATTTGTTTTACATTTTCACTTCATCTTGGGGCTCAAGAGTTGAACGCCACAATCACGATTAATTCTGATCAAGTAGGACAAACCAATCAACAAGTATTTAGAACGTTGGAACGTTCTCTAAATGATCTTGTAAATAGAACAAGGTGGACCAATAAGGTTTATAAAGAGAACGAGAGAATCAATGCTAGAATGTTCATTACGGTGACCGAGTATGAATCTGACAGGTTCAAGGCCAATATACAAATACAGTCATCCAGACCCGTTTTTAATACATCCTATGAAACTCCGGTTTTTAATTATAAGGATAATGCATTAGATTTCCAGTATATAGAATTCCAACCTCTAACATTTAATGAAAATGTGTTTGATTCTAACTTAGTAGGAGTAATATCCTATTATGTATACATAATATTAGGATTGGATGAAGATACTTTTGCTTTGGAAGGCGGGAGTGAATTTTACAGAAAGGCCCAAAGTATTGTTGCCCAGGCGCAAGGGACCAATTTTTCTGGATGGAAACAGACTACAGGAGAAAGAACCCGGTATGAATTGGTGGATAATTTACTCTCTAATACATTTAGGGAATACAGAATAGCCATGTACAATTACCATAGAAAGGGATTGGATATTTTGGCAGACAATAATAGTACGGGAAAACAGATTATTTCAGGAAGCATGCGTTTATTTGAAACTTTGATAAGCAGGCGTCCCAATGCATTTTTGATTCAAACATTTTTTGATGCCAAGTCAGAAGAAATTCAAAACATATTTTCTGATGGTCCCAAAGTGGATATTGTTAAGCTAAAAGAGACCTTGAACAAGATTGCCCCTTTTTATTCCAGTACATGGAATGAAATAAAATATTGACACCATTTTTTTCCACTGTAGAATAAATTATCTTTACAGCAATAATTCTATATATTGCTATCTAACCTATCCATAAAGAACTACGCGCTAATAGACCATTTAAACATTGAGTTTACCAATGGTTTTACTGTAATTACAGGCGAAACAGGTGCGGGAAAATCCATTTTGCTCGGTGGTCTGTCCTTGGTATTGGGAAAAAGAGCAGATTTATCGTCTTTGAGGGAGAAAGAAAAGAAGTGTATCATTGAGGCTGAGTTTGAAGTTGGTAAATATGGGCTTCAATCATTTTTTAATGCCAATGACCTAGATTATGAAACGTTGGCCATCATAAGGCGAGAAATACTGCCCAGTGGTAAATCCAGAGCTTTTATTAACGACTCCCCGGTTACGTTGGATATTTTGACCCAATTGGGGAAAAGATTGATAGATGTGCATTCCCAACATCAAACATTACAGCTTACGGACAATGATTTTCAATTAAAGGTTATTGATGCTCTGGCCGATAACAGCTCGTTTTTGGTTGATTATCAAAAGAGATTAAAAATATATCACGCAACCTTTAAAGATTTAGCCCAGTTAAAAGATTTTCAAGAGAATGCTACCAAGGAACAGGATTATAACAGTTTTCTGTTGAAAGAGTTGGAAAGCGTTACATTAAAAGAAGGTATACAAGAAGAACTGGAAGAGCAGTATGAGCAGTTGAACAATGTTGAGGTCATTTTGGAAGAACTCTCTAAAGGAAATCAACTTTTAAATGATGAACAAGTTGGTGTTATTGGTTTATTGACTCAATTAAAACAAGTATCCAGTAAATTGACTTCTTACGGAAATCAATTTACTTCCTTGAATGAAAGAATACAATCCATTTTTATAGAATTGGATGATGTCTCCATTGAAATTGTAAGTCTTCAAGAAAACGTGGAAGCCAATCCTAAGCTATTGGAAGAAGTAAACGGAAAACTACAATTACTGTATGATTTGCAGAAAAAGCACCACGTACAAACTATGGAGGAATTGGTTGGTATAAGGGAAGAACTATCAGTTAAAGTTTCAGCTACAGAAAATGTGGAACGGGATATTCTGGAAAAAGAGAAGGAATTACAAGAACAGGAAACTAAACTTGATGAAATTTCTCTTGTTATGAGAAATAGAAGAAATAAGGTGATTCCATTATTGGAAAAACAATTGATAGCTTCCTTAACCTCTTTGGGAATGCCAAATGCCTCTTTTAAAATTGAGGTAACTCCTTCAATAAGCTTTAAAAGTAGCGGTAAGGATGACCTAACGTTTCTTTTCTCTGCCAATAAAGGAGCAGATTATGGAGCGTTGAAAAAAGTGGCGTCAGGAGGAGAAATGTCAAGAATAATGTTGACCATAAAGTCCATTTTAACCAAATATGAGCAGCTACCCACCATAATGTTTGATGAAATAGATACAGGGGTTTCAGGAGAAATATCCAACCGAATGGGAGATATTATGGAAGAAATGAGCAGTACAATGCAGGTTTTTTCAATAACACATTTACCACAAGTTGCATCCAAAGGACATCATCATTTTATGGTATATAAAGAAGATATTGGCCAACAGACCCATACAAAAATTAAAAAACTGACACTTGAAGAGAGGGTAGTGGAGTTAGCAGAAATGTTGGGAGGAAAGACTTTATCTGATTCCGCCATTGCCCATGCAAAACAATTATTGAATTAACTAATTTTAAATATCTTTGCCCACAATTAAAAACTAAGAGAACCAACATGGCTTATAATCTATTAAAAGGTAAAAGAGGAATAATTTTTGGAGCTTTGGATGAGAATTCAATTGCTTGGAAAACAGCGGAACGCGTTCATGAAGAAGGAGGTACGTTTGTATTGACCAACGCGCCAATAGCCATGAGAATGGGGCAAATAAATATTTTGGCAGAGAAGACAGGGTCAAAAATTATACCCGCAGATGCTACCAATGAAGAGGATTTGAACAACTTGGTGACCAAATCTGTGGAAATCCTTGGAGGGAAATTAGATTTTGTTTTGCACTCAATAGGAATGTCCGTGAATGTACGTAAAGGAAGATCCTATACCAATGAGAAATATGATTTTACAGCAAAAGGATGGGATGTTTCCGCATTGTCCTTTCATAAAGTACTGCAGAGTTTGTACAAAGAGGATGCAATGAATGAGTGGGGAAGTATTGTTGCCTTAACGTATATGGCGGCACAAAGAGTATTTCCAGATTATAATGATATGGCAGATAACAAAGCGTATTTAGAATCTGTTGCTAGAAGTTTTGGATACTTTTATGGAAAAGAAAAAAAGGTAAGAGTGAACACAATTTCTCAATCACCAACACCAACAACGGCAGGTCAAGGAGTTAAAGGTTTTGGAGGCTTTATTAATTATGCCGAGAAAATGTCTCCATTAGGAAATGCAACAGCTGCAGATTGTGCAGATTATACTATAAGTTTATTTTCTGATTTGACCAAAAAAGTAACTATGCAGAATCTGTTCCATGATGGTGGTTTTTCCAATACAGGGGTGAGTCATGAGGTAATTGAGAAATTCTCATAAATTTATATTTCTATAAAGAGAGCCATCCCATTTGTGTGGATGGCTTTTGTTTTTTACATTGATAAGTAATGGATATGTATTACTCCTTTATTATTCCTGTTTACAATAGACCTGATGAAATCAAGGAGCTAATGGAAAGCCTTTTATCTCAAAACTATACATTAGATTATGAGATTGTAATAGTTGAGGATGGTTCTACAATGTCTTCAGAAAATGTAGTGGAAGAGTTCAAAGAAAAACTCTCGATTAGGTATTTACAAAAGAAAAATACAGGCCCTGGAGATTCAAGAAACTATGGAATGAGAAATGCCAAGGGCAATTACTTTATTGTATTGGATTCTGATTGTATTTTACCTCCTAATTATTTAAATGCTGTAAACGATTCTTTGCAAAAGGATTTTGTACACTGTTTTGGTGGTCCAGATGCTGCCCATGATTCTTTTAGCACAGTGCAGAAGGCTATAAACTATGCTATGACGTCTTTTTTTACTACGGGTGGTATTAGAGGAAATAAGAATTCAGTAAACAAGTTTCAGCCCCGGAGTTTTAATATGGGGATATCCAAAGAAGCATTTACGGCTACAAATGGGTATGGAAATATTCATCCAGGAGAAGACCCTGACCTTACCATTAGAATATGGAATAAGGGGTATGACACCAAATTAATCCCTGAAGCTTATGTATATCATAAGAGGAGAATAGATTGGAACAAATTCTTTATACAAGTGAATAAGTTTGGCATGGTACGTCCCATACTCAATAAATGGCATGTAGGCACTGCAAAAATAACCTATTGGTTTCCCACACTTTTTTGTATTGGATTATTGCTATCGGTAGGATTGTTATTTTTAGGGACTAATTGGCCAATCTATCTTTATGGCGTATACTTTATTGTTGTTTTTATAGATGCTTTATTTAAAAACAAGAACTTCATAGTTGCTTTATTGTCAATTGTTGCTGTGCTTATTCAATTTTCAGGATATGGCTACGGTTTTTTTAAATCAACAATCTTGACTAATTTTAGCAATAAGAAACCTCAGGAGTTATTTCCTAAACTGTTTTTTAAAACCTACTAAGTGATAAAGAAGCTTAAGAATAGTCTTAGTAAAAGAAAAGTGAAGATTTTTCTAGTGTTCTTATTATGCTCTAGTTTGGCTTGGCTGTTAAGTAATCTATCGGAATCTTATATTAGTAGTACTACATTTAATTTAGGGTTTGAAGAAGTACCGGACAGCCTATTGTTAACCAATGTTTCTAAAAATAAAATTGATGTAAAACTTAGGGCCAGTGGCTTTCAGTTTTTAAGTTATGGATTTAGCAGGAAAAGGATAACCATAGACCTATCATCCATTGAAAATATAAACTCTAAGTATTTTGTGCCCCAAAGGGTGTATAAAAGGCAAATAGATAAGCAATTGTCAAATTCTATAGAATTAATGGATTTAGACAATGATACTATTTTCTTTGATTTTTTTAAGGTGTATTCTAAAGAAGTTCCCGTGGTTTCTGCGATTGATCTCACTTTGGCACAAAACCATTTGTTGGAAGGTGAATTGATTATAAAACCAAATAAAGTAACTATTAAAGGGCCAAAAAACGAAATAGATAGTATTACAAGTGTTAGAACATCAACGATAGTGTTATCAGAATTAACCTCAGATTTCTCCCAGAATGTAGTACTTATTAAACCGCCTGCAATTTTAAATACAGAGTTTTTAATTAAAACAGTGACAATTTCAGGTATTGTATCCAAGTTTTCAGAAAAAATTATAGACGTTCCAGTCGAGGTAATCAACCTTCCTGAGGGAATGGAAATACAAACATTTCCCAACATCGTTTCTATTTTATGTAAAGCAAAATTGAATGAACTAAAAGGATTAACTGTATCAGATTTTTCACTTGTAGTAGATTATAATTCAAATAAAGACAGAACAACCAACATTTTGCCATTGCAATTAATGAAAAAACCAGAAAAAGTACATAGCGCACTTCCAATGAAAACTCAAGTGGAATATATTTTAAGAAAAAAATAATGGTTGTAGGACTTACAGGAGGTATTGGGAGTGGAAAAACTGTTGTGGCAAAAATGTTCAAGGCTTTAGACGTGCCAGTATATAATTCTGATAAAGAAGCCAAACGATTGATGAAATCATCCAAAAAAGTTAGAAAATCGATAATCAAACTTTTAGGAAAAAATGCTTATAATGGCAAAAAACTAAACAAAACCTATATTTCTAACAGTATTTTCACCAATAAAGACTTACTGAAAAAAATAAATAGTATTGTTCATCCTGCAGTAAAAAATCATTTTTCTGCATGGGTAAAAAAACAAAATGCGCCATATGTGATTCAGGAAACGGCCATTATATTTGAGAATTCATCAGAAAAAAATTACGATAAAATCATATTGGTGGTAGCGCCAAAAGAAACACGTTTGGAAAGGGTTGTGAGTAGGGACGGGGTCTCCAAGAAGAAAGTAATAGAAAGAATGAACAACCAATGGGATGATAGCATAAAAGCAAAAAAGTCTGACTATGTTATTGAGAACATCCATTTAAAAGATACAAAATCTGAGGTAATCAGAATCCACAATCAACTACTTGCAGAATAGATTAATCCAGTAATTTTAACATAATTGTTAAGGTTTGGTTAAACATTTAAGCTGCAAGATGTTAAATTTATAATTTTACACAAAATGAAGAAGAAGTTATTTATACTTCTAGTAATCTTAATGAGCCTTTCCCTTATAGGAATAATCTTTGTACAAGGGTATTGGATTTCGAGGTCAGTAGAGGATAGAGAAGAGCAATTTTCCAACACAGTAGCCGAAGTATTAAGTAGGGTAACTGATAAGATAGAAGAGAAGGAAAGAAGTGATTATTTTGAAAGGTACAATAGGATAATAGATAGTGTTGGTGAAGAACCCCAAAGCTCTCACCTTAGTAGCTTGGTCTTTGTTAATAGAGATGATAATTCTAATGAAATTCTTTTTTATCAACATGGAATTTTAGAAGAAGATTATAATATAGCATCTACGTTCTTTGATAACGGTATTGGAATGGATACCAACAATATTAAAAACTATACCAGTAGAAGAACCACTACGGTTTTTAAGGAGGAATATGGTTTGGATGGAAAACAATACAAACTTACACCTGTTCAAAAATTAGAAAAAATTGGTGGACTGTCTAAAATGGAAAAAGCTGTGTTTGATGATGTTTTTGGAGAGCTTGCTAAAACGGTACCTGTTCATAAAAGGGTTACCAAACAAGAAATAGAACTTCTAATAAGTAGAGAGTTAAAAAACCGGAGAATAAATATAGATTATGAATACGGGGTCTATAGTAAAGGTTTACCGACAAAGTTGAGGTCCAAAAAATTTAAATTTTCAGAAACCACTATTCACAGGTCACCTATATTTAAGGATAGTGAAGGAAATACAAATTTTTCCCTATTACTTAATTTTCCTGATAAAGAGAATTTTTTATTTAAGTCAATTATGGGAATGGCAACTTTATCGTTTTTGTTCACTTTGGTTATTATAATTGCTTATACAAGTGCAATTTATCAATTGATAAAGCAAAAAAAGATTTCTGAAATAAAAACGGATTTCATAAATAATATGACACATGAGTTTAAAACGCCCATAGCCACTATTAACTTAGCTGTAGAAGCCATTAAGAATCCTAAGGTAATAGGAGATAAAGATAAAATAAATCGTTATCTTAAAATGATAAAGGAAGAAAATAAACGAATGCACGCCCAAGTAGAAAACGTGTTGCGAATATCCCAGTTGGAGAAAAAACAGTTGGATATTAGTAAGGAAAAGGTAGATATGCACGACATTATAAATGATGCTATCGTCCATATAGAACTAATAGTTGCTGATAAGGGAGGTTATATAAAAGGGCATTTAGATGCTGATACAACAGAAGTGTTGGGGAATGAAATGCATTTAACAAATGTCATTGTCAATATTTTGGACAATGCTGTAAAATACTCCACAGAAGCTCCTAAAATAGATGTGTTTACGGAGTTGGTAAGGAACAATATTGTAATAAAAATACAAGACCAAGGTGCTGGGATGAGTAAAGCAGTGCTAAAAAGAGTCTTTGAAAAATTCTACCGCGAACATACGGGGAACATACATAATGTAAAAGGGCATGGTTTAGGTCTTGCCTATGTAAAACAAATAATAGATGATCACCAAGGTGATGTTTATGCAGAAAGTGAAAAAGGAAAAGGAAGCACTTTTTATATAAAATTGCCTTTAATATAAAAAATATGGAAACAATAAATAAGAAAATTCTTTTAGTTGAAGATGATCCAAATTTTGGAATTGTTCTAAAGGACTATTTGTCCATGAACGATTTTGATGTAGTTCTTGCCAAAAATGGAATGGAAGGTTTTGAAAAATTCAAGAAAGACAACTATGATGTATGTATTTTGGATGTAATGATGCCTTATAAAGATGGTTTTACTTTGGCAAGGGAAATAAGGGATAAGAATGAGAATGTTCCTATTATTTTCTTGACGGCAAAAACCATGAAGGAGGATATCTTAAAAGGATATAAAGCAGGGGCTGATGATTATTTGAACAAACCTTTTGATTCTGAAGTATTGTTGATGAAGCTTAGGGCCATTATACAAAGAAAAGCTTCTAATTCATTGGCTGATAGTAAACAATTTGAATTTACCATTGGTAATTTTCATTTGAATTCTAAACTAAGATTTTTAAAATACAAGGAAGAAGAATCCATTAAATTATCTCCCAAAGAGAATGAGCTATTGCGTTTATTGGCTTTGCACGAGAATGATTTGATGCCTAGAGAGTTGGCATTGACTAAAATATGGAGAGATGATAATTATTTTACATCCAGAAGTATGGACGTATATATTGCCAAACTGCGTAAATACCTTAAAAAGGATGATGTAGTAGAAATACTTAACATTCATGGAGAAGGTTTCCGTTTGGTGGTCAAGAAAGATCCAAATGTAATCGAATAGAAAAAAATAGTTGTTTAAAATAAAAGGAGCCGTATGTCAATAACATACGGCTCTTTTTATTATGATTAATTTTATTAAAAAATGTTAGAGTTGCTTCAGTATTTCTTTAACCATTAACTCAGGAGATTTGGTTATCCCCACAGTTATGGCACTTTTTGGGGGTTCTAATGTATTAAATTGGGATTGTAATAAAGAACTGGGCATATAATGATCTTTCCTTTTTCCTATTCTTTCAGATATTTCCTCAAATGTTCCATTGAGGTGAACCCAAACTACTCTGTTTTTAATTTTATTGGACAATAAACTCCTATAGTGTTCCTTTAAAGATGAGCAGGCAATAATAGCGCCATCCGCATGTTCAATGGCTAACTCATTCAATCTTACCAACCAGTCATAGCGGTCGTCGTCATTCAAGGCATTGCCAGCTTCCATTTTTTTTACATTTACTTCTGGGTGAAAATCATCCCCATCATAAAAGGGAATGCTTAATTTTTCTGATAACAATGCTCCAATAGTGGTTTTCCCACACCCAGAAACACCCATAATGAAAAAAATATTTTTTTTGGTTTGGGCCATATAATTTATTGTTTTTTTATTTCTTTTAGCACATCCTCAATCTTATAATCATAATTAACCCAAAGGATATTTTGGTTCTTTTTAAACCATGTTCCTTGCCTTTTGGCAAATCTCCTTGTATTTTTTTTAATTTCTGAAATAGCGAAATCTAAAGTCCATTCCCCATCAAAAAATTTGAACAGTTCTTTATACCCAACAGTTTGTAACGCATTCAAATTTTTATGAACTATCAATGATTCAGCTTCTTTCAATAAACCGGCTTCCATCATAATGTCCACTCTTTTGTTTATCCTGTCATAGATAAGTTCTCGTTCAGCTGCTATCCCTATGGTCACTGTTTTAAATGTTCTTGTAGTATTTTTTTTATTGAGGAAAGATGAATATGATTTTCCAGATCCAATACAAACCTCTAAAGCCCTTATCACTCGTTGAGGGTTCTCTATATCTACAGTAGTGTAATATTTTTTATCTAGCTCTTTCAATTTATCTTGTAAAGGCTCTATCCCTTGATTATTGAATATTTTATTGAGATCTAAACGTATTTTAGGGTCTACGGTCGGGAATTCATCAAACCCATTGGAAACAGCATCAATATATAGACCACTGCCACCAACCATGACTACAATATCAAGCTTTTTAAAAAGCTTTTCCAGTAGTTTAATAGCCTCTTTTTCAAAATCCCCAACAGTATATGGTTCTAAAATACTTTTGTGCTGTATAAAGTGATGTGGGGCATTTCCTAATTCCTCCTTGGATGGTACAGCGGTACCGATGGACATTTCCTTAAAAAACTGTCGGGAATCTGCTGAAATAATTTCAGTATTGTAATGTTGGGCAATTTTAATAGCCAATTTGGTTTTTCCTATACCAGTAGGGCCAATTACAGATATTAAAGTTTTTTTCATTGCAGTTCACTTCCACAGTTATAGCAGTGGGTGGCATCATCTCTGTGCCCTTCAACTGAACAGCTGAGACATGCTTGTGTATTTAAATGTACTTTTTCGTTTTTTCCTTGTTTAGAGAATTCTGCTGTAACTATGCCAGTTGGCACGGCAATAATACCGTAACCCAATATCATCACCATTGTAGCTATGAATTGTCCAAAAGGAGTTTGTGGAGCAATATCACCATAGCCTACAGTAGTCAAGGTTACTATGGCCCAATAAACACTTCGAGGAATGCTTGTAAAACCTGCGGCATCACTTTCTACCCAATACATAATGGTGCCCATGATTACCGAAAGGATGAGCACTGCAAAAATAAAGACTGCTATTTTGGCTTTACTTGCTTTAAGGGCCTTTGTTATATTTGATGCTTCCCCAATAAATTTCACCAATTTAAGAATTCTAAAAATACGTAATAGCCTAAAAGCCCTAACGGCTAGGAGAACTTGTGACCCTACAAAAATGTAAGAGAGGTAAAGAGGTATAGTAGAGATGAAATCTATAATGCCATAAAAGCTAAAAATATATTTAAACGGTTTTTTTATACTTATGATTCTGAAAATATATTCTATAGTAAAGAATATAGTGACAATCCACTCCATAATAAGAAGGCTGGCATGGTATTTTTCATCAATTCCCTTAACGCTTTCCAACATTACCAATATCACACTGATTATGATAAGGATGAAAAGAATGATGTCAAACCATTTTCCTATTGGAGTGTCCGCCTCATAAATAACTTCATGAATTTTTCCTCGCCAACCTATATGTTTCCTTTTGTTTTTCAATTTATGAGTTTAGCTCTAAAATTTTAAGAACTCTTCTTTTTCTAAGATAGGATTCAATAATGTAATTGGTATTGTCATCACCTTCCATATGAGTGATTATGGATTCTAAGATATGAATATTATTTAGTTGATGGTTAAGGTCAAAAAAAACAAGCCCTTTAAAAACTCCATTCTTGATTAAAATGGCACTGCGTTCACCAACTTCTCTTCCTTTGTCAACAATAACAATGTTTTTATTTATAAGACTATATTTAGCTACTGCTTCTAACACTCTTTTGTTATAGGTTTCTACATCTTCCTTTTCTATACAAGCCCCAAAACATTCCCCATCATTGTATTTAGAACAATTGTTTTTTGCTTCTGAAATGCCATTTAGTTTATCGCACAATTGGAATTCTTGACTTATTTTATATAATTGATTTTTTGCCGAAATAATGCTATTAAACCCTGTGATTTTATCGGTCTTACCATTTAATTTTTCTGCTTTTAAAGTTAAATATCCTTTTTCATTAGTTTTATAATAGATGGCGTGGGAAAACAACCTCTGTTTTTTATGTGTATTGTAAATAGGTCGGTTTTTAATTAATTCCTCATTTTCTTTAAGTAGTGCAATGAGTTCATTTCCTGTTTTTTCAAAAGTTATTTTTTTGGTTTCCTTCCTCAGTTTTATTGCTTTTTTTCCATTGTTGGTGAAATGCTGGTTCACTCTTTTTTTGATGTTGTTGCTTTTGCCTAGGAAGATGATTTCACCATCCTTATTGTGCATATAGTAGACCCCGGTTTCTGAAGGTAGTTGTTCCACAATATCCAATTGAGTAGGAGAAAGTTCTCCCAAAGTTTCTTCTTTAATGACACTTCTTATGATGGATTTATCTGAATCTTTGGTAAGCAAGAGCTTAAACAATTTAATAGTGGCAAGTGCGTCTCCATTGGCTCTATGGCGGTCACTGACAGGAATTCCTAGTGAACGCACCAATTTTCCCAAGCTATAGGATTCTGCTTCAGGAATCAACTTTTTTGAAAGATCTACCGTGCAAATGGTTTTACGTTCAAAATTGTAGCCCAAACGACGGTATTCGGTTCTTAGAATCCTATAATCAAACTGTGCATTATGGGCAACTAGCACCGCATCTTGGGTAATTTCTATAATACGCTTAGCTACCTCATGAAATTTAGGTGCCGTGCGGAGCATTTTATTGTTTATGCCAGTGAGTTTAACAACAAAGGGTTGAATATCTTTTTCTGGATTTACAAGACTAATGAACTTGTCCACTACTTTATGACCATCAAATCTATGAATAGCTATTTCAGTTATACCTTCCTCGTTATATTTCCCTCCAGTAGTTTCTATATCTAAAATAACGTACATTAAATCCTATGCATTTGATATTAGTTTGTTTTATAAAGGTAAAGGTATTAGTAGTTTCTTGCACCAAAAATACTACTTCCTATGCGCACCATGGTACTACCTTCTGCAATGGCCATTTTATAATCACCGCTCATACCCATAGAAAGCGTTGAAACACTTGTATCCGAGTTTTTAATCCCTTCAAAAATAGAGTGTAATTTTTTAAATTCTTTTTTAATCTGGTTTTCATTTTGGGTAAATGTAGCCATTCCCATAAGTCCAATAATATTGATGTTCTTTAGTTCTTTATATCCATCAGAATTGAAAATATTTATTAATTCGTTTTCATCCAATCCAAATTTAGTGTCTTCCTCTGCTATATGAATCTGTAAAAGGCAATCAATTGTACGTTCATTTTTTTTTGCCTGTTTGTCAATTTCTTTCAATAACTTAAAACTATCCACTCCATGGATTAAAGAAACATATGCCGCCATATATTTTACTTTGTTTCGCTGTACATGCCCAATCATATGCCATTGAATATCCCTTGGGAGTTCTTCCCATTTTTGAGTCATCTCCTGAATTTTATTTTCGCCAAAAACCCGTTGACCAGCTTTATAAGCTTCCAAAATGGCAGCATTGGGTTTAGTTTTGGAAACCGCAACTAGGGTAACATACCTGGGGAGTGAGTTCTTTATTTTATCTAGATTTTCTTTTATGCTCATAATACTATTTCAGGATTTACAATTCATAAATCATTAATCCACTTCTCAATTTTGGCTCTATATAGGTGCTTTTGGGTGGCATTACCAAACCAGCATCAGCAATTGCCTTTATTTCATTTATAGTAATGGGGACTAAGCTAAAACCGACTTTAAATTTACCATTGTCAATGTCATCTTTCATTTTAATAACATTGTTTTTGCCATAGCCATATTGAATTCTATCATTGTTCTTTAGGTCTCTGATACCTAAAATTGGTTCCAAAACAATTTTAAAAAGAATTTGAGTATCCAATTTACTCAATGCATTGGTAAAGGTATATTTGTTCTTTCTTAAATATAGAGAATAAAATTCCCCATCCAAATACATGCTAAAATGATGTTTTCCTGATGGTTTGTACAGTACACTACCTTTATTTTCTATTTTAAAGGCTTCACTTAGTTTAATCAAAAACTCTTCTTTGGTCAATCCGTTTAGGTCTTTTACAGTTCTATTGAATTCATAAATCTTGATTTCTGATTCAGGAATTAAATAACTCATAAAATAATTATAGGGTTCTTTTCCTGAGTGCTGATGATTGTTTTCTTTAGTTGTTAGTGCAAACAGATTGGAAGAAGCGCTTCTATGATGACCATCAGCGATATAAATGGAATTCATTTTACTAAATTCTTCCTGAATTTCTTTTACTGTTTCACTATCAGAAATCATCCAAATTTTATGCTTTACCTTATCAGTGGTTGTAAAAAAACAATCTGGTTCTTCTTGTTTTTTATGTTGTATGATGCTGGAAACAGAATCATTGTCAGGGTATGTCATTAATACCGCTTCAGCATTAAAACCAGCTATTGTTAGATAATTGGCAAAAAGCTCTTCTCTGGCCAATAGAGTGTCTTCGTGTTTTTTTATTACATTGTTTTGATAATCTGCCACACTGGTTCCACAAAATATGCCACAACAAGTAAAATTTTCTTTTTCTAATTGATATAGATAAAAACTGTCCTTGGCATCTTTTAGCAATATATTCTCTTTTAAAAATTCCAAGTAGGTTTCATGAACCAATTTATATAGTTCTCGACTTGATATTTTTTTATTCAATTTAAAGCCAGGAGTAATAATATGTAAAAAAGAAAATGGGTTAAGACTCAATATACCTTTTCGCTCTTTTTTGGAATACTCTTGATAGGAACGAGAAGCAACCAATGCCGCCTTGTCCTTTGCTGGTCTTATAGCCTTAAATGGTTTTACTATTGCCATAAAATTAGTTGAATTGTGCTGAAACGTTTTCTGCTTTTCTTGAATTGGAATAATCATAAAAACCCTCTCCAGATTTAATGCCCAACTTTCCCGCTTTTACCATTTGCACCAATAATGGACATGGAGCGTATTTTGGATTTTTAAAACCGTCTTGCATTACATTTAAAATAGAAAGACAAACATCCAACCCTATAAAATCTGCTAGTTGTAATGGCCCCATTGGGTGTGCCATACCTAATTTCATTACAGTATCTATTTCAACGACTCCAGAAACTCCGTCCTGTAAAGCTTCAATGGCTTCATTGATCATGGGCATTAAAATACGGTTGGCCACAAAACCTGGAAAATCATTTACTTCTACCGGAATTTTTCTTATTTTTTTTGAAAGTTCCATAATCGTTTCCACTACCTGTGTAGAAGTGGTTCGGCCTTTAATGACCTCTACCAATTTCATTAGAGGAACGGGGTTCATAAAGTGCATCCCTATAACTTTCTCTGGTCTATTGGTACTATTGGCCAATTCTGTAATTGATATTGATGAAGTGTTGGATGCTAGAACAGTACGCTCATCACAGACTATATCTAATTCTTTGAAAATGGATTTCTTTATTTCTGCATTTTCTGTAGCGGCCTCAATTACTAAATCCACATTTTTGGCACCTTCTTTTAAATCTGTAAAAGTGATTATCCTATCTAATATGTTTGATTTTTCTTTTTCATCAATCAACTCTTTGGCAACCATTCGGTCTAAATTCTTGGCAATGGTTGTCAATGCTTTATCAAGGGAGTCTTGTGAAATATCAATAAGATGTACTTTGTATCCATTTTGGGCAAAAACATAGGCTATTCCATTTCCCATGGTTCCAGCTCCAAGTACAGCAATAGTATCCATACCTTTAGTTTTTAAAAGATTCTATAATCTGTAAAGCCACTTTTAATGCCTTTGTTCCTTGTTCCAAAGAAACGACAGGAGTTGTATCATTGGTTATGGCATCAGCAAAAGTTTCCAATTCATCTAAAATAGCATTGTTGGTCTCTATATCTGGATTTTCAAAATAGATTCGTTTCTTTTCGCCTTCGGCATTTTGGAGAATCATATCAAAATCTCCAGGTTGGTCAGGAGCATCTTGCATTTTCACAACTTCTACCTTCTTCTCTAAAAAGTCTACGGAAATATAGGCATCACGTTGAAAAAAACGTGATTTTCTCATGTTTTTTAAAGAAATTCTACTGGCTGTTAAATTTGCTACACAACCATTTTTAAACTCTATTCTTGCATTTGCAATATCAGGAGATTTGCTAATAACGGAAACCCCACTTGCATTTATCTTTTTTACATCAGAATCTACAACACTTAGAATTGCATCTATATCATGAATCATTAAATCCAATACCACGGGAACATCTGTGCCTCTAGGGTTAAATTCCGCTAACCTATGTGTTTCAATGAACATTGGGTTTTTGATTTTATCGCTTACAGCTGTAAATGCGGGGTTAAACCGTTCTACATGCCCAACTTGACCTTTTACATTGTATTTTTTTTCAAGAGAAAGCAAGGTTTCAGCTTCTTGCAGTGTATTGGTAATAGGTTTTTCTATAAAAACATGTCTTCCTTTTTCCATGGCTTTTTTGGCACAATCATAATGAGATAGGGTAGGCGTAACAATATCAATTACATCTACATTATCAATCAATGTATTGATATTATCATATAAGGTGTACCCAAATTCATCGGCTACTTTTTTTCCATTAATTTCATCTGGGTCGTAGAAACCAATCAAATTATATTTATTGGATTCATTGAGTAAACGTAAATGAATTTTCCCGAGGTGACCCGCTCCTAAAACCCCAACTTTTAGCATAAAAAATATTTTTTCAAAAATAGGAATATGTGAGCATTTTTCAAGGTATTATATGGAATAAAGAAATAGAAAACAGTATTTATTTAATAGAAACTAAAATCACAAAAAAGAGATAGTTTTTTTAACTTCGCAAAACCAAAACCACACTATTGAAAGATACTTTAAAACATCAGGGAATGCGAAATAAATTGGCAGCTGTATTGTCTGCCAAGGGGATAAAAGACATTAATGTTTTGAATGCCATAAAAAAGATTCCCAGACACTTGTTTTTAGATAGTGGGTTTGTGGATCATGCCTATCAGGACAAAGCTTTCCCAATAGGAGCAGACCAGACTATTTCTCAACCATACACAGTTGCGTTTCAATCTGAGCTGTTAGAAGTGAAACCCAACCATAAAATTTTAGAAATTGGAACAGGAAGTGGCTACCAAACTGCTGTTTTGTTGAGTTTAAAAGCAAAAGTCTATACCATAGAAAGACAATTGGAACTGTTTAAGAAGACTAAATTGTTTTTTAGCAAAATGGGATATAGACCAAAGAAAATCATTTTTGGGGATGGTTATAAGGGCATTCCAGAAGAAGCTCCTTTTGATAGAATCATTGTAACCGCAGGTGCTCCAGAAGTACCTAAAGCGTTATTATCTCAATTGAAAGTAGGAGGCAGGCTGGTAATTCCAGTTGGTATAGATGAACAAATCATGACTTTGTTCATTAGAAAATCTGAGAAAGAATTTGAGAAAAAAGAGTTGGGTGCTTTTAGGTTTGTGCCGCTTTTAGAAGATAAGAATTAGTTGTTGAAATTCTTTTTAATACGGTCCAAATCCCTTTTGTTGTCCCTGTCTTTCATAGTTTCTCGTTTGTCATATAATTTTTTCCCTTTTGCCAAGGCAATTTTAATTTTAGCAAGACCATTGTCATTGATAAAAAGATTTAGCGGAATTATAGTATTGCCAGATGTGTCTACTTCTTTTTGAAGTTTTTTTAGTTCTTGCCTGTTCAATAAAAGTTTGCGCTCTGCTTTTGGTTTGTGGTTGTAATGAGATCCGTGTGCATATTCATCAACCTGCATATTGATTACAAAGAGTTCACTATTGTCATTAAACTCACAAAAACTTTCTGAAATAGAAGCCTTTCCTAATCGAATGGATTTTATTTCAGTACCAGATAGTACAATGCCAGCTGTAAATGTGTCTAGCAGCTCATACTCAAACCTTGCCTTTTTATTCTTTATATTGATGTTCTTTTGCATAGGATGAGCAAAAATAACACAAATATGTGATTATAGATTTTATAAAAGTTTAGATTCGTCATATATCTTTGTAAAGTGTAGTATGTTTTTTCGAACAACTTATATAAAATTTAGTATGAAAAATTTTGGACTTGTAATTTTGGGGCTATTGTTTATAGTTGGATGTAAAGAATCTGAACCGTCAATTAAAGATGCTCAACAAATTGTAGATAAATCCATTGAAGTGAGTGGAGGGGATTTGTATACAAAAAGTAGCATTTCCTTTAATTTTAGGGATAGGGAATATCATTACGAAAGAATTGACAACAAAAAAATATTAAAAAGAATTTTCAAAAAGGATTCTTCGGTTGTAGTCGATATTAAAGAGCCATCAGAGTTTTGTAGATATATAAACGATGATATGGTCATAGTACCAGATTCTCTTGCCAATTTATATGCCAACTCTGTAAACTCCGTACATTATTTTGCCCATTTACCCTATGGTCTAAATGCTAAAGCAGTTAATAAAGAATTTTTGGGGGATGTAATAATTAAGAACAATGATTATTATAAAGTAAAAGTAACTTTTACTGAAGAGGGAGGCGGGGATGATTTTGATGATGTATATATCTACTGGTTTAACAAGAAAACCTTTAAGCCAGACTATTTAGCGTATGAATTTCAAGTAAATGGTGGTGGAATGCGTTTCAGAGAAGCTTATAACGAACGATATATAAATGGTATCCGATTTGTGGATTATAATAATTACAAACCAAAGGAGAAGAATGTATCAATTTATAAAATTGAAGGATTATTCATTAATGATGGGTTGGAATTATTGTCTAAAATAGAATTGGAAAATGTTCAAGTAACTCAACTCAATTAATTTGTAATCTAATGTCTGTGGACACACCATCAATAATACGGACAATAAACAAACTTCCATTATTGTAATCATCTATTGCTTCATACTTTTCAATGTCAATCATTTTATTCACGAAATCTGGTGTTGTATTGCTATGCCCGACCACTAATACATTGCTGCCCATATTATTGGCTTTAAACTCTTCAATATTTATGTCCTGTGGATTATAGTATTGTACAGTTAAATCCTTTTTTATAGCAGTAGGAGCCGCTGTCATGGAAGTCCTTTCATAATCTGTGGTATATATGGCATCCAATTCTATAGGATCCATTACTTCTGCCCAGCGTACAGCTCTACCAAGCCCATCTTGATTTAACTCCGGGTCATCGTTATCTAAATCACTTCTATCTTTTTCCGCATGTCTAATGAAGTAAAAAGTTGAGATTACAGGGTCGGTAACCTCTATTGTTATTTTTTGATCTTCTTTACAGTTGATGAACACAATAAAAAAAGAAGCGATAATCAATGTTTTTATTGTGTTCATTTGTTTGCTTTTTTATATATGCTATTGGATAGTTATAATTGTAACTAAATATAATTAAAAATAGTATGTAATGCTATCAGTTTTTTGTTTTTTTGCATATGGCTAAATCTTTAGCAATATTGTTTTTTATAACTATAATTTTTGCTTCTAAAGGGCAAGAAGTTGATTTGCCTGTAGATTTTAGGCAACATAACTTAATGGAATCTAATTCTAGTTTGGTCAATCCAGTATTTTCTTTAAATGGAAATAATTCTCATTCTATTGCATTTTGGAGCAGATGGCAATGGCAAACTATAGATGGTGACCCAACTACATTTTTATTGAATTATACGGGTCAATTAAACCATAAATCTGCTATTGGAGCTAGTTTTTTTCAGCACAATACGGGGACTTTTTTACAAACGGGAGGGATTTTAAATTATGCATATAGCATACGTTTAAGCCCTACAGCAACGATTGCTATAGGAGCTAATGTACTTGGTTTTCAGCAAGAATTTACAAATGAAATCTTTCAACCAAATCCAAATATTCAATTACCACAATTAGAAATCAACAATGGGTTTATTGTGCGGTTTGCTCCAGGGATACAATTTAATGTTGATGGGTTTAGAATAGGAGTGTCGTCTGAAAATTTTATTACAACCTCTGAAAACCAAACCAACTCTTCCAAAAAAATCTATTTTGCCCATACCAGCTACAATTTCCCAGTAGAGCTTTTTGATGATGGAAATTCTTTTATTAGGCCTTCAATTTATATTAAGTCCTTACCTTCTTATGATACTCAGATTGGTTTAAGCACTTTGTTTTCTATTTCAAAATTTTGGGTTCAGACTGGCTATAATAATTTTTATGGGATATCTGTTGGAGGGGGCGCAAAATTCTTTAAACGAGTGTCTATCGGTGCTTTGGTCGAGTTTGGGACTGATGCATCTATTGAAGATAAAGACCCTAGTTTTGAAATTGTTTCTGCCTTTAGTTTTGGGAAACAAAAAATAAGAGAAGAAGAAGTTGATGTTGAAGAGGAGGAAAAAGAAAAGGAAGATATATTGAAAGAGCTTGCTAAAGAAGAGGAAGTGAAAAAAACCACAGATTCATTGGCAATTCTTAAACAGGCTGAAATATTGAAACAACAGAAGAGGGTAGATTCAATAGCTTCTTCTCAACAAGATGAAATTGTTGAACAAGCAAGTGGGCTTAATGAGCAAAAAAGTAGAGATTCTATTGCACAAAAGGAATTAGAACAAGAAAGAAAAGATTCCATAAAAACAGCTAGATTAGCTAAGGTTGAAGCAGCCAATAAAAAAGCTGAGCTAGATAAAATTGCACTTCAAAAAGAATTGGAACAAAAAATGACCGATTCCATAAGCGCAATTAAATTGGCTGAAGATGTAGAGGCAAGAAAGAAAAAAACTGAATTAGAAAAAGCTGTTACGTTTGAAGAGAACAAGTCCAAGACCAAAGCGCATTATGAGGAAGCTGTATCAGAGAACAAACAACTTCCAGGATATTATTTAATTGCTAATGTCTTTGGTACAAAAAGATATTATGAAATTTTTATGAAGACGTTGAAAGATAAAGGATTGGAACCAGGGTCTTTTTACCGTAGTGTAAACAAATATAATTATGTGTATTTAAAGCGATATGATTCTATAAAAGAAGCTGAGCAAGCCAGAATTAATAAATTTAAGGGACGTTATCCAGATAGGACATGGATATTCAGGATAAAATACTAAAGGTGTTATTTTTTAATTTCTTTGGTTATTAAAACATCTAAATAGGCAACTGTATTTATTAAATACTTTCTATCCCTTGTTATGGTTGACATGGCTACAGCGCCTTGAAGCATAGTGTACAATTGTTTGGCAAATTGTAAAGGAGGTACAGGTAATTTAAGTTCATTGTTATTTACTCCGTTTTCTAAGACTAAAGCTATTTTCCCTTCAATTTCTTTGATGGTTTCTTTTGCTGCTGCTGCTAATAATGAGTTGTTGTTTTGGGCATCCATGCCTACATTTAAAACAGGACAACCTCCCAAATGGTTGGTGAAAATATCATAGTTTTTATAGAACTTGGTAAGGGATGAGATTTTATCTAAAGCTGTACCTTCAATATTTAATTTTTCATTAAACGATTTAAGCAATAATTTACTATTGTATTCAAAAGCAGATAAAGCCAAGGCTTCTTTGTTTTCAAAATTACCATAGAGAGCTCCTTTTGTTAAACCAGTAGCGTCTGTGAGATCACTCATGCTAGTGCCCATATATCCATGTTTAGTGAAAATAGGTGCAACTGTTTCAATAATATAAGCAGTAGTTTTTTCGGCTTTGGTAGACATTCGGGTTCAATTTTATACGAATATAGAAAAATTATATACTGCATGGTATATATTTTCAGTAAAAAAGACATCCGGTTTATGGATGTCTTTTTTTTATTATCACTGATGAATGTTCTTATTCTACCAATTCATTTTGATTTCTGAAAACTAAATGATTGTCAAAAGAATCAATTAAAACAACACTATCCGCTTTTATTTTTCCGCTAAGAAGTTCTTTGGACAAATTGTTCAACACTTCTTTTTGAATCAACCTTTTTATGGGTCTTGCACCATATTGTGGATCATATCCTTTATTGGCCAAATATGTAATGGCTTCATCTGTAGCATCAAGGGTAATATGCTGTTTGGAAACTAATTCTTTAAGTTTTCCTATCTGAAGTTTTACAATCTGTGTAATATCTTCTCTGCTCAAAGGAGTAAACATGATAATATCATCAATACGATTTAAAAATTCTGGGCGAATTGTTTTTCTCAATAGATCAAGAACTTCTACTTGTGATGCTTCCGTAGCTTTTGCTATATCATCTGTTTTATCAAAATTTTCTTGTATGATATGGCTTCCCATATTACTGGTCATAACAATGATACTATTTTTAAAATCTGCAACCCTGCCTTTATTATCAGTCAGCCTTCCTTCATCCAATACTTGTAAAAGAACATTGAATGTGTCTGGATGTGCTTTTTCAATTTCGTCCAATAATATCACCGAATATGGTTTGCGTCTTACAGCTTCTGTCAATTGCCCACCTTCTTCATATCCAACATAACCTGGAGGAGCTCCTACCAATCTACTTACTGAATGACGTTCCTGATATTCACTCATGTCTATTCTTGTCATGGCATTTTCATCATCAAACAGATAAGCGGCTAGGGTTTTGGCAAGTTCTGTTTTACCAACTCCAGTAGTACCTAGGAACAGAAAAGAACCAATTGGGCGTTTTGTATCCTGCAATCCAGACCTACTTCTTCTTACAGCATCTGCCACCGCCTGTATGGCCTCTTCTTGCCCTACCACTCTTTTGTGCAGCACTTCTTCTAGGTTCAATAACTTTTCACGCTCACTCTGTAGCATTTTTTGAACGGGTATGCCTGTCCATTTTGCCACTGCTTCAGCAATGTCCTCACTGGTGACTTCTTCTTTGATAAGCGTCCCTATTTCTTGCTGTTTTTCCAATTCTTTTTGAAGTTCATCCAATTTTTCTTGGGCCTCTTTAATTTTTCCGTAACGTAATTCTGCTACTTTTCCATAATCGCCATTGCGTTCTGCACGCTCAGCTTCAAGTTTGTAGTTTTCTATATCTTGTTTGATTTTCTGAATGTCGTCCACCACACTTTTTTCACTTTCCCATTTTGTGAATATTTCATTGCGTTCCTCTTTAAGGTTGGCAACATCTTCATTTAGTACTTTAAGTCTTGAGGTGTCGTTTTCTCTTTTAATGGCTTCAATTTCAATTTCTAACTGCATAATTTTTCTATCCAGTACATCTAATTCTTCTGGTTTTGAATTAATTTCCATTCTAAGTTTTGCAGCGGCCTCATCCATTAAATCTATGGCCTTATCTGGTAGAAATCTATTAGTAATATAGCGTTGAGACAATTCCACTGCGGCTATTACCGCCTCATCTTTAATACGTACTTTATGATGTGTCTCATACTTTTCCTTTATGCCTCTAAGTATGGAAATTGCACTTTCTGTATCTGGCTCATCTACCATTACTTTTTGGAACCTACGCTCCAAGGCTTTGTCTTTTTCAAAATATTTTTGATACTCATCCAATGTAGTCGCCCCAATGGCCCTTAGTTCTCCTCTTGCCAATGCGGGTTTTAATATATTGGCGGCATCCATGGCTCCTTGTCCGCCACCTGCGCCTACCAACGTATGTATTTCATCAATGAACAATATAATGTTGCCATCTGATGATGTAACTTCTTTAATGACAGATTTTAACCGTTCTTCAAACTCGCCCTTATATTTGGCCCCGGCAATCAAAGCGCCCATATCCAAAGAGTACAGTGTTTTGTTTTTAAGGTTTTCTGGAATGTCCCCTTGCACTATTCTATGTGCCAATCCTTCTGCAATGGCAGTTTTGCCAACACCAGGTTCACCAACAAGTATTGGGTTGTTTTTTGTTCTTCTGGATAATATTTGCAGTACGCGCCTAATTTCTTCATCCCTACCAATAACAGGATCAAGTTTTCCACTATCTGCCATTTCATTGAGGTTCTTGGCATATTTGTTCAAGGAGTTGTATGTGTCTTCTGCGCTTTGAGAGGTTACTTTGCTTCCTTTTCTCAATTCTGTGATTGTGGCTTTTAAATCTTTTTCATTAACGCCTTGGTCTTTCATGATTTGAGCGATTTTGCTTTTGGATTTAAAAATGGCCAACAGCAAATGTTCGATGGAAACATAATCATCGCCCATTTTTTTCGCCACAATGCTGGCTTCATTTAGAGTTTTACCGGCTTCGCTAGAAACCATGATTTCTCCACCGGATACTTTTGGAAAACTTTCCAGTTCTTTTTCAAGTATTTGTGTAATAAGGGAAATGTTTACATTTAATTTCTTTAAAATAAATGGTAACACGTTCTCATCAACTTCTGAAATGGCTTTGAAAATATGCTCATTTTCAATTTGCTGATGCCCAAGCCCTTGAGCAATCTGCTGAGCTTGCTGTATGGCTTCTTGAGATTTTGTTGTATAATTATTAAAGTTCATATAGTTATATTTTTCTATTATTTTTGTCTTTGTATTGATAAGGTCAACAATCTTACCATTACGAACCAGCAGACAAAATGTCGGTTAAAACCTTTATTTATAAGACATTTCGTCAGTACGTAAGAATATGAGTTTAGTCCGACTCATTTATAAAACATTTTAATGACATTATTTAAGAGTTTATTTGGAAAAAAGAATAAGAAAGTGGAAAGTGATAAAAACCCCTTTCCTTGGATTCCTTTGACCACTGTTGAACAGCTTGAGGAAATTAATAAAAAATCCAGTAGTAAGCTTCAAATTATATTTAAACATTCTACTAGCTGTGGTATTAGTAGAATGGTCATCAATATGTTTACAGGTGGTTTTAACTTATCTGAAAGTAGTGCGGATATATATTATTTGGATTTGCACCAATATCGAGAAGTATCCAATGAGACTGGATATAAATTTCAAGTGATGCACCAATCTCCCCAATTATTGGTCATTAAGGATGGAGTAGTGGTAGCACATGCTTCACATGGAGCAATATCAGAAGTTGATTTGGAAAAGTACTTATAATAAAAATGCCCTGCTAAGCATGCTTAGCAGGGCATTTTTATATTATTTATTCTTCTTAATTGAATTGATGTCCTTTTACAATTCGCTTTAATTTACTTTTTAAATCTTCTCCGGCATCATAAACCATCTGCTCATTACTAGGAAACGGTACTTTAATTTCCTTTAGCAATGATAACTGGACATTTTCCAAAGCTCTTTTATCACCACTATGGCTAGCATAAATATGTTCAAAAATAAATTCACTGCTCAGCGGATAAGAGTTCAATTGTTGTTTGGATCTTAAATCGGTAAAACTTACCTGTCCTACTACTTGAACTGATTTAGATTGTTCAAATCGATAAAAATCACACCTAATGGTCTTGAACTTGTCTATTTTAACATCATTTCCTAAACTGTCCCTTACCACATTTCCATTTTCATCAAGAGCATAGCTAAAACCATCTTTGACCTCTTTTTCTTTAATGATCTGTATTTCCTTTATATGCTCTGGTGAAATATTGATTTCTCTAAAAGCTACTTTCATAGCATAGTCATAGTCTATTTCATTTAAAGGAGATGTATGGTACTCTGTCCATAAATTATCCAGACCATACGTATTGAAGTTTAAAAGTTCCTCTTGTAAACGCTCTGGAATTATTTGTTCCGTATCATTTATCATGTCTACTTTCACATAGTCCAACCCTTTACGGTAAGCTTCTTCCATTTTTTGCCTAGTATCTTTATAGCCTGGATTAATTTCATTCAAATATTTAAAATCCTGGTATGCTTTTCTAAAATGATGCTTTTCAATAGCATCATTCATCAACGTTACCCCATTTTGATATAAATAGTCTGATAACTGATTTTTAGAACTGATGATTTTTCCATTATAATCTTTAAATGAAAATTGGGCATTTCTGTTTTCATCAAAAATGGGTAATGGTAATAAGGGGCTTATCCTTTCTTGTATACTCTTAAGATTTGTATACCCATTATAAATTGCTTCATAATTTGCGGGGTTCCCATCTTCTTGTAAAAAGGAAATACGTTGCGTTTCTCTATCCGCATTTTTTATAAACGCTTCCTCCAATAGCAGAACATATGGTTGATGTCCTTTTTTTGTTTTATTATCAGATAAATTCTTTAAAGCCTTATTAATAGCACTATAATAGTTGCCAGTATTGATGGCTTCTTGAGTTTTTTTAACCCCTCCGCAAGCGATTAAAAAAGCAAAAACGACACTAAAAAGTAGTACTTTTTTCATAATGGTAAATTTTAAGGTTTGGTTGTATAAATTCAATTGCCGTGCCAAAAGCAATTATACTAGTAACGTAAAACGACAAACTATCTTATAATCTAGATGAAATACTTATTTTAAGTACTAAAGGGCTTTACTTTGATGTTCGTAATTTGCTTGTATCAATCTTTTTTGAGTCATTGTGCAATTGTTGATTTGTCTTTAATAAGTTTAATATCAAATATCATTTTTCTTTTTTTTAACAAACGACAATTTGTACTTTTACACCTTATTTAATAGGCAAACGATGCAAAGAGACACTAGAATATTTGATTTAATTACAGAAGAGAAAGAACGTCAAAGCAATGGAATAGAGCTAATAGCCTCTGAAAACTTTGTAAGTCCCCAAGTAATGGAAGCTGCAGGATCTGTTCTTACCAATAAATATGCTGAAGGGTACCCTGGAAAGCGATATTATGGTGGCTGCGAAGTGGTAGATGTAATTGAGCAAATAGCAATAGACCGCGCCAAAGAACTTTTTGGAGCTGTATATGCCAATGTACAACCACATTCTGGTTCGCAGGCGAATGCATCGGTTTACCATGCCTGTTTAAAGCCTGGAGACACTATTTTAGGTTTTGATCTATCTCACGGAGGTCATTTAACACATGGTTCTCCTGTAAATTTTTCTGGAAGATTATACAACCCGGTATTTTATGGGGTTGATGAAGAAACAGGGGTTATAAATTATGATAAGATTCAAGAAATAGCGGATAAGGAAAGACCAAAAATGATTATTGCTGGGGCATCTGCATATTCCCGTGATATGGATTTTAAACGTTTTAGAGAAATAGCGGACAGTGTAGGTGCGTTACTATTGGCAGATATCTCTCATCCTGCTGGTTTAATTGCAAAAGGGATTCTTAATGATCCTATTCCACATTGTCATATTGTAACCACAACAACACATAAGACCTTAAGAGGACCACGTGGTGGTTTAATATTGATGGGTGAAGATTTTGATAATCCATTTGGGATTAAACTTAAAAACGGGAATCTTAGGAAAATGTCTGCATTGTTAAATTTAGCTGTTTTTCCTGGAAACCAAGGTGGGCCGTTAGAGCATATAATTGCTGCAAAAGCGATAGCCTTTGGCGAAGCACTTTCAGATGAATTTTTGACCTATATGCTACAGGTAAAGAAAAATGCAGCAGCAATGGCAAATGCTTTTGTGGAAAAAGGGTATAAAATTATTTCTGGAGGTACAGATAACCATATGATGTTAATAGACCTTCGTAATAAAAACATTACTGGTAAAGATGCTGAAAATGCTTTAGTAAAAGCCGAAATCACTGCAAATAAAAATATGGTTCCGTTTGATGATAAATCTCCATTTATAACTTCTGGCGTTAGGTTTGGGACTGCTGCAATCACTACAAGAGGGTTAAAAGAGGATGATATGAAAGTAATTGTGGAATTAATTGATGAAGTTATTTGTAACCCAGATGATGAAGCCGTATTGAACAGTGTAAAAAAGAAAGTGAACGATTTAATGAAAAACCGTTCACTGTTTAATTAACATATAGAAATAAAAACACCTATTGTAAATAACTAACAAAATTGGCAATAGGTGTAAGTTTTAATGACTTAACAAGAAAAGATCATTTTTTATAATTTCTTTGTGTTCAAGGTTATATATGATAGCATCATTTTCTGATAGAAAATACAATCCCCAAAATTTAAAATAATCATCCTTTTTTGCCAACCCCTTTTTAACTTCTGTTAACTGATTTTCCTCTAGAACAGGAATAAACACTTCATAAGGAAGTTCTTTGAATAGTAGTGGAAAATAAGTGTGATGGGATATGATTTTCTCTAAAATAGATTCTATCTGATCAGGAATACTTTGAGAATAAATTTTATGTATTATATATGAACATTTATTCATGTAAATATTTAATTCCTCAATATCGATAGTTTGATCGTTTTTTTGTTTTAATTCTTCTAGAGCATTATTAAATGCTGTCAACTTTATTATATTTCTATTTTCAGTTTTGTTCTCTTTACACTTATACATAGATATAGTATAGAGGATTTCAATAAATTCAAAATTGAAATCCATTTCAATAACTAGATTTATACTATTATCATTGGAAGAGTAGGAACTCACATTTGCATTACAAAAATACTCTCTTTCTAAAACTTGTTTAAATAAAGTAATACCCGTTATATCTGTTGTATTATCAGAATTAAAACGAAAAGAATTTGTGTATACGTTCTTTCTTAAAGACATAAATTTTCAGTTTAAGATTAGCGTTTTTAACAAATCTAAATCTAATAAACAGATATTATTTATACAAAAACCATAAAATAATTATGGTTTTTGTATAAATTTTATGTTTTTTTAACAAAAAATTAAGGTAAAAGATTAGATGAAGCCTCTTTCTTTGGCTTCTGAAATTAGCGCGAAATCATTTTGTTTATCTATTCCAAAAATAGTTTTTAAATGACGTTTTCGATTCTCAATACTTGGTAATGAGATGGATACATAGTTGACTATGTCTTTGGTCTTGGTGCCCAATGACAGGTGATAAAGTATTTTTCTATCGTTTTCATCCAATATAATATCATTGGATATTCTCTTTCTAATGGCAACAAGCGCTTTTGAGGAATAATAAGGAGGTGTAACCATAATTGTATTGACCAATTCTTTTAAAGACTTTGGGTCAATATCAGATTTCACCATATAACCATCTGGATTTACAGACTTTAAAATGCTATTTATTCTATAGTTATCATTGAACGAGGACATAAATACAACCTTGGTCTCAGGAATTACTTTACGAGCCAAAATCCCTAAATCCTCACCAGTTTGTGATCTTTTTTCCTCTGACGAGAATAATTGTATATCTAAAAAAAGAATGTCATATCTTAAAGATTTAGCTGAGATTTCAATTTTTTCTTTGCCTAAATCATATGAATTTGCAATATCTACATGAATAGAATAGTCAGTAAATTCTATATCTTCCAATATATATTTATATCCAAGAATTGTCATCTCATGATCATCTACAGCTAAAATTCGGATATTCTTCATGTATTTGTACTATTTTTACTACTTATAACGAACAAGATACAAAAAGCTTATTAGGTTATGTTAAACTTTTATCTTTTGGTATTGTTAGAAGGACGGTTGTACCTCTTTTTACTTCACTCTCAATTGTATAGAATCCTTTTAATTTTTCTATTCTGGAAGATATATTTTTTAAACCAATTCCTTTTCTGCCTTTTTTTGTAGAAAACCCTTTTCCATCATCTTTAATGGATATTTTAATATAGACGTCATTGGTCTCAAAGCGTAAATCTATATTGTTGGCTTTAGCATGTTTTACACAGTTTTGTAGGCATTCTTGAACAATTCGGTATATATTTATTTTTACATCTCCAAGCAATTGATCCCAACTCATTTCCTTATTATAGATAAAGTTAGTGGATAGATTTGCTGATTCCCCAGTTGTTTTTAGTAAATCTTGAATTGAAATCACAAAGTTGTTGACTTTCTCATAAGAAGTATAGTTTAGTTCATGAGATATGGTTCTTACTTCCTCTTCAACCAATTGTAATTTTTTAATTAAATCTTCTCTCTGTAGAATAGCCTTTTCATCTGTTTTTTTATTTAATCCAGTAAGGATTAATCGTATGCCCAACATTTGCCCAAGAATCCCATCATGTAATTCTTCAGAAATTCTTTTTTGTTCTATATGTTTGCCTTCTTCTAGTTTTCCTTGTTGGGAAAGCATTAAATTAAAGATTTCCTCATTACTCTTTTGTTGACTTTGTTGGAACTGTAATTTTTGGTTTTTTATGCGTTGGGATATATTTACAAACAACAGCACTCCCAATAACATGGATATGATGGCTATACTCAACCAAAGTTGTCTTTGGCGATTTAAGATATCATTTTGTGCTATAAACTCATCTGTTTCAAAACGTATACGGGCAAATTTATTTCTTTGTACACGTTCTTCTTGTTGCAGACT
>CAYNLI010000010.1:0-39895 GCA_964398035.1 uncultured Flavobacteriaceae bacterium
AAAGTATACGAAGGTTTGCCCGTAGTAAACAAAGAAAAGAACAAGCATTTATAAGAGACACCGAGTTTGATTCCGCTACTTTTAAAGTAGAAAAACATTTGGAACTTCTTAACAATGAAAATCTTAAGATTGCTCTAAAGTAATCTCCTTGGATGCAGCAGTATCCATAAACCAAAATAATTTCCCAGATGTAGGCACAACCAAGGATGCGGGATACAAAGCTGCCGTAGTCTCGTTATTTATAATTTCTTTTATTTTCTCTGACTTGCTATCACCAGTTACCAAAAAAGCTACTTCTTTGGCATTGTTGATTACTTTGCCTGTAATGGTAATTCGTCTTTGTCCAGAATCTGGATGAATGGCTACCTCACAACTTTTATCAGAATCCCATAAATGTATTTCATGGGGGAAAATAGAAGCTGTATGCCCATCATCACCCATTCCTAAAATAACCAAATCAAATTGGGGGATTTCATTTACAATTGGTAATTCATTTTCTAAAATTTCACTATATCTAACGGCTTCTTCTTCAGGAATATTTTCTCCTTTTACTCGGTGAATATTGGCCGCCGGAACATCTACATTACTCAATAGATAATCCACTGTCATTTTATAATTGCTTTCTTCATGGCTTGGTGACACACAACGTTCATCTCCCCAATAAAAGTGAACGGTTGACCAATCAATTTCATTCTTAAAATTCTCAGATAAATACTCAAAAACAACTTTTGGCGTACTACCTCCAGAAAGTGCTAAATGGGTAATTTCATTAGACTCAATCAATATTTTCAAATACTTTGAAAAAGACTCAGCTACAACTGTTTT
Organism: uncultured Flavobacteriaceae bacterium; assembly: GCA_964398035.1. Lineage (GTDB taxonomy): Bacteria > Bacteroidota > Bacteroidia > Flavobacteriales > Flavobacteriaceae > Saonia. The sequence continues at coordinate 826 of CAYNLI010000010.1, forward strand.
GGAATTGTATATTTTTAGTTCCATCAATTTTATTTAAGTAATAACACAGTATCCAGAATCATCATCGGCCAAGTTTTTCCCTGGATTTCTCCACATAGAAAGTCCGTCTATTAAATCATCTGCATTTTTTGGCCCCCAAACCCCGGCTGGGTAACCATGGGTAATCACATCCTTACCATTTTTCCAATAATCAAGAATAGGATCCACAAACTCCCAAGCTGCTTCCACTTCATCAGCTCTTGCATATAGTGTGGCATCTCCTTGCATAGCATCCAATAAAAGGCGCTCATAGGCATCCATAACATAATTGTCTGCAAAACTTGAATAATAAAATTCCATATTGGCTCTATCAACAGTAAAACCTTGACCAGGAACCTTTACCCCAAACTTCATTAAAATGCCCTCATCTGGTTGTATTCTAATAATCAGTTTATTATCCTTATCAAAAGCATTAGTGTCTTTGAATATCTGATGGTGGGGCGATTTAAAATGTATGACTACCTCTGTTACCTTAGTTGGCATTTTCTTAGCTGTACGCACATAAAAAGGCACATCTTTCCATCTCCAATTATCCACAAAAAATTTAATGGCCGCAAAGGTTTCAGTAGTAGAGTCTGGGTCAACGCCTTCTTCCTCTCTATATCCTTTCACTTTTTTTCCATCTATGATCGTAGAAATATATTGCCCTTTAATTGTATTTTTAAATAAGGTTTCATGATCCCTCATAATACGAAGCGATTTTAATGCCTTTACCTTCTCGTTCCTGATTTCCTCAGCATTGTCACTAATGGGCGGCTCCATTACTATAAGGGAAATGATTTGCAGCAAATGGTTTTGGAACATATCTCGTAAAGCCCCAGACTTATCATAATAGCCTCCTCTTTTTTCCACTCCCACACTTTCAGCATTGGTTATTTCTATATGCCTAATGTAATTTCTGTTCCAAAGAGGTTCAAAAATACTATTGGAAAATCGGGTAACCAATAGATTTTGTACCGTTTCTTTCCCCAAATAGTGATCAATACGGTAAATCTGTTTCTCTTTAAAATAGGTCTGTAATCCTTTGTTCAGATGTTTAGCCGTTTCCAAACTATAGCCAAAAGGTTTTTCTACAATCAGTTTTTTCCAACCATCAGTTTCTTTATTAAGTCCTTTGGCAGAAAGATTTTTGGCTACCACTTCATATATACCAGGAGGTGTGGACAGATAAAAAATATAATTATTATCTGTTCTATATTTTGCATTAAGGTCAGAAATCCGTTTGCTCAACCTATCATAATCAGTATCATAGTCATCCCCTAAATCTTCGTAAAATAATTTACTTGCAAATGTTTTAACAAAATCTTCCTGATCTCCGTTTATTTTCTCCTTTAAATAAGAACTTTCATTAACAACTTTTTTTCTGAACTCACCATCTGTTAAGTTACTACGGCTAACACCCAGTACCACAAAGTTTTCTGGAAGGTGGTTGCCTTTGTATAAATTATAGATTGCCGGTATTAATTTTCTAGCAGTAAGGTCTCCCGATGCGCCAAAAATAACAAGCATTTGATTTGATGTTTTCTTCATATACACTTATAGTACAATGGTGGTATTTTATATTTAAAACCTTGTTTATCCGCTTTGTTAGTTTACAAAAACTACTCTTTATAAGTCGATATTTTAGGTTAATTTTGACTTTTTAAAAAAGAAAACGCGAAGATAGAGCTTATTTAAGTTATAAAATTTAAAAATTGGACACTTAACGTTAAGCAAATACAAAACTATAATATGAACAACAATTACGATTTTGGCTTGGTAGGTCTCGGTGTTATGGGACGCAATTTTATTTTAAATGTTGCAGACAACGGCTTTACTGCTTATGGGTATGATCTAGATACAGAAAAAGTAAATGCATTAAAAGAAGAGGGTGATGATTTGGCAAAGGTAAATGCATCAACAGATGTGGTTGAATTTGCACAAAACTTGTCCACGCCACGTAAAATAATGTTGTTGGTGCCTGCAGGAAAAATTGTAGACATAGTTATAGAAAGTCTATTGCCACATTTGGATAAAGGTGATATTATAATTGATGGTGGAAATTCTTTCTTTACAGATACAGATAGAAGGGAAGCCTATTTAAAAGAAAAAAGTATTCATTTCTTTGGCTCAGGTGTTTCTGGTGGTGCAAAAGGTGCTAGAAGAGGACCCAGTATTATGCCTGGGGGAGATAAAGAAGCCTATAAAGAAGTACAGCCAATTTTTGAAGCTGTATCCGCTAAATTTAAGGGAGAACCCTGTGTTGCTTATTTAGGGCCGAAATCAGCTGGTAATTATGTTAAAATGGTCCATAATGGTATTGAATATGGTCTAATGCAATTGACCTCAGAAATTTATGACCTCCTTAAAAAAGCTGGCGGTTTAAGTAATGATGAACTTCATGAAGTCTTTAGCACTTGGAACAAAGGAAGGTTGCAATCTTTTTTAGTTGAAATTACTTCTGAAATACTAAAACAAGAGGACGATAAAGGAGATGGCCGTTTGATTGATAAAATTTTAGACAAGGCCAAACAAAAAGGAACTGGTAAATGGACTTCTCAAAATGCAATGGATTTAGGAATTCCAATTCCTACTATTGATATTGCAGTGAGCATGCGTGAGATTTCTGCACTAAAAGAAGAACGTACCCAGGCTGATAAATTATATGACCGCCCTACTCCAACACCTATTGATAAAAAGGAATTGATAAAATTAGCAGAAGAAGCACTTTACTTCTCCTTTATATCTGCCTACGCCCAAGGATTGCACCAACTTTTGGATGCTTCCAATGAATATGGTTATGAATTGGATTTGGCCGTAATAGCCAAAATATGGAGAGCTGGTTGCATCATTCGGGCAGAGTTGTTGGAAGATATCACCAAGGCTTACCAAGACAATAAAAATTTGGCAAACTTGTTATTGACACCAGTTTTTGTTGAAAAAGTACAATCAACGGTAGATTCCGCAAGAGAAGTGGTAGCCTACGCAGCAAAAAATGGTATTCCTGTACCAGGAATTTCAAACTCGTTGACTTATTTTGATGCATATACTTCAGAACGTTTGCCATTGAACCTGATACAGGCACAAAGAGACCATTTTGGCTCTCATACCTATGAACGTACAGATATGGAGGGTATTTTCCATACAGAGTGGGAATTATAATTAACATAAAACAAAAACTCCCGAAATTATCGGGAGTTTTTGTTTTATTGAAAAATCTATATTTACTTGCTCAAATACATTTTTCTTCTTGCATATAGATTATAGAACTCGTCATCCTTAAGACTGTCTATAAATAAAATGCTTTCCCCTGTACTTTTCATTTCTGGTCCCAAGTTCTTATTTACATTGGGAAATTTATTAAATGAAAACACAGGTTGTTTTATAGCGTACCCCTCCAATTTTGGATTAAAATTAAAATCTTTTACTTTCTTTTCCCCCAACATTACTTTGGTAGCATAATTTACATATGGTTCTTTATATGCCTTTGCAATAAATGGCACCGTTCTAGATGCTCTTGGATTGGCTTCTATAATATACACCATGTCATCCTTGATAGCAAACTGTATATTTATCAGCCCAACCGTATTCAACGCCAATGCAATTTTCTTGGTATGGTCTTTAATCTGTTGCATCACAAATTCACCTAAATTAAAAGGAGGCAAGGTTGCATTAGAATCACCTGAGTGAATACCACAGGGCTCTATATGTTCCATTATTCCAATAATATAGACATCCTTACCATCACAAATGGCATCTGCTTCTGCTTCTATAGCTCCATCTAAATAATGATCCAACAACAATTTGTTGTTTGGTATTTTTCTAAGCAAATCCACAACATGCTCTTCTAATTCTTCTTTGTTTATCACAATTTTCATCCCCTGCCCTCCTAGCACATAAGAAGGTCTTATCAATAATGGAAAATCCAATTCATCTGCAAGAGCCAAAGCTTCATCAGCAGTCTCGGCAACCCCAAATTCAGGAAAAGGAATATTATTTTCCATTAACATTTTGGAAAAACTACCTCTATCTTCTGCTAAATCCAACGATTTAAAATTGGTGCCCATTATTTTTATTCCATACTTTTCCAATTTTTCGGCAAGTTTTAAAGCTGTCTGTCCACCAAGTTGTACAATGACGCCCTCTGGCTTCTCATGCTGGATAATGTCATATATATGTTCCCAAAAAACAGGTTCAAAATAAAGTTTGTCCGCTGTATCAAAATCTGTAGAGACAGTTTCTGGATTACAATTAATCATAATGGTTTCATAACCACACTCTGCAGCTGCGAGAACACCGTGCACACAACAATAATCAAACTCTATTCCTTGTCCAATTCTATTTGGACCAGAACCAAGTACTACAATTTTTTTCTTATCGGTTACAATACTATCATTGGCTACGTATTTTTCTCCGCCCGGCGTTTCTATTTCTTCTTCAAAAGTTGAATAGTAATAAGGTGTCATTGCCTTGAATTCTGCGGCACAGGTATCCACCAATTTAAAGACCCTGTTAATTCCCAATGAAGAACGTTTTGTATGAACCTCACTTTCATAACAGTCTAGCATATGGGCAATTTGCCTATCTGCAAAACCTTTCTGTTTGGCTTCTAACAAAAGTTCTCTTGGTAATGATTCTATGGTGTATTTTGATATTTCCTTTTCCAAGAAATGTAACTCCTCATATTGTTTAAGAAACCACATATCAATTTTAGTGATTTCATGGATTCTACTCAATGGAATTCCCATTTGTATGGCATCATAGATTACAAATACCCTATCCCAACTGGCATATGTCAGTTTACTGATTATTTGCTCATAATTTTTGTATCCCTTACCGTCTGCCCCAAGTCCATTTCTACTTATTTCCAAAGATTGGGTGGCTTTGTGAAGTGCTTCTTGAAAAGAGCGCCCTATACCCATGACTTCCCCTACAGATTTCATTTGCAGACCTAAAGTTCTATCAGAACCTTCAAACTTATCAAAATTCCAACGTGGTATTTTCACAATCACATAATCCAATGTAGGCTCAAATAAAGCTGATGTGGATTTGGTAATTTGATTCTCCAACTCATCCAAATTATAGCCTATTGCTAATTTGGTGGCAATTTTTGCAATGGGATATCCAGTCGCTTTTGATGCCAAGGCTGATGAACGGGAAACTCTTGGGTTTATCTCTATGGCAATGATATCCTCTTCTTCATCTGGGCTTACGGCAAACTGTACGTTGCAACCACCGGCAAAATCACCAATACTTCTCATCATTTTAATGGCCATGTCCCGCATTTTCTGATATGTTCTATCAGACAAGGTCATTGCAGGTGCCACAGTTATGGAATCCCCTGTATGAATCCCCATTGGGTCCATATTCTCTATGGCACAGATAATGACAACATTGTCATTCTTATCTCGCAATAGCTCTAATTCAAACTCTTTCCAGCCCAATAAGGCTTTATCAATCATTACTTCGTGAATAGGAGAAATTTCCAGCCCACGACTTAGCAACTCATCAAAATCTTCTGGCTTATATACAATGGATGCACCTGCACCTCCCAAAGTATATGATGCCCTAATTACCAATGGAAATCCAAACTCTTGAGCAATTTCCTTTCCTTTTAAGAAAGATGTAGCGGTAGCCTGTGGTGCCATCCCTATCCCTATCTTCAGCATAAGCTCCCTAAACTGCTCCCTGTCCTCTGTGATGTTTATGGCATCAATATCAACACCAATAATCTCAACATTAAAATCTTTCCAAATGCCCTTTTCGTCAGCCTCTATACATAAATTCAATGCAGTCTGCCCGCCCATTGTTGGCAATACAGCATCTATATTGGGATGGTTTTCTAAAATCTGAATAATAGACTTTGTGGTCAACGGTTTTAGATATATATGATCCGCCATGGACGGATCTGTCATTATTGTAGCGGGGTTGCTATTGATCAATACCGTTTCTATTCCATCTTCTGTTAATGAACGTAATGATTGAGAACCAGAATAATCAAACTCACATGCCTGTCCTATAACAATTGGTCCAGATCCAATAATTAAAACAGATTTTATATCTTTTCTCTTGGGCATTTATTCTTTGTTATTATAAATTTAATTCAAAAAAAAGGTGCTACTTTAAAAAAAGTAACACCTTTATTATTTAGAAAATAATCTTTCCATTTATTTTTTATGTCTAAGCTCTGAAGATACGGTTAATTTTCTTCTTCCTTTAGCTCTTCTCCTAGCAAGAACTTTTCTACCATTGGCAGATGCCATACGTTCTCTAAAACCATGCTTGTTTCTTCTTTTTCTTTTTGATGGCTGATATGTTCTCTTTTGTCCAGGCATTTTTTAATCCTTAATTCGTTATATAAAAATCTTGTAGGTTATCCCTCAAAATCTGGGCGCAAATATACAAAGAGTTTTTGCTTTCCCAAACGTATTTAAAAAAATATTTCAAGATAGTTTTATTACTTTTGCCAAGCAAGTGTTACCATTTGTTCAAAATATAAAATCTAACATTAATTAGGAATAATTATTATCCATGTTCAATAAAAATTTTAAATTAATCATTGCCGTACTTATTATTGCATATTCAGTATATCAATTTATAGAAGGATATATTGGTAACGGTATATTCTTTCTACTCCTTTCATCAATTTTTATCTTTCTTTATTTTAAGAACGAAATCATTTTATTGTCCTTTTTAAGAATGAGAAAGCAAGATTTAGATGGAACACAAAAATGGTTGGCAAAAATTAAAAACCCCGAAGCTTCTTTGGTCAAGAAACAACAAGGATATTTTAATTACCTACACGGAATTATCTTTTCACAAAAGAATCTTACCCAAGCAGAAAAGTACTTTAAAAAGGCTTTGAAGCTAGGCTTAAGCATGGATTACGATGTAGCCATGGCAAAACTAAGCCTTGCTGGTATAGCTATGCAGAAACGCAGAAAAAGAGAAGCTACCATACTTTTACAAGAAGCAAAAAAATTGGATAAAAACAATATGCTTGCCGATCAAATAAAAATGATGAAGCAACAAATGAAAAAAATATAGTTAGAAATCTATTATTTAGAAGGGGTGTAATATCCTTTCATGGGAATTTCAATAACATATTTTTTTCTAGAGGTATTGTTTAAATGCGGTTCTCTTAACCAAGGGTTATGCCGTTTTAATATCTTGTAGTTAATCTCATAAAGTGCAGCGAAATCAGCAAAATTTGTTACTGCTTCATCTATTTCAACATTAAATGTAGGCACAGTAGTATACATATCATCCTTATCAATATCAAACCCATATTTTTCTGGACTACTCAATATTTCTTTAATAGCTAGTATTCTAAATATATAACGCCCTGTTTCTTGCCCCAATAAAAGGCTATAATAATCTTCTGCTTTTTGTATTCCCATATATTTTTGAATACCATAAGGACCTCCATTATATGAAGCAGCAGCAAGTGTCCAGCTTCCAAACTTCTTTTTTGATTTTAAAAGATACTTACAAGCAACTTCTGTAGCTTTTTCAATATGATAACGCTCATCTACATTTTTATTGACCTCTAACCCATATTCCCTACCTGTAGCTTTCATAATTTGCCAAAAACCTGATGCTCCTGCTGATGACACCACATTTTGCAAGCCGCTTTCAGCAACGGCCAAATATTTAAAATCATCAGGAATTCCATTTTTTGCTAGAATAGGCTCTATAATAGGGAAGTATTTATTTGCCCTTTTCATAAGTAAAAGAGCGTTTGATTGCCAATACGTATTAACCAAAAATTCCCTATCAACACGTTCCATAACTTCTGGATCACCCACAGGAACAAGTTCGTTTGCGAAATTTAAATTTTCTGGTATGTCAATCGATGAAACTCTATATGTTGTATTCTCATTATTTTCTTCCACATCAACAACAACCATATCAGAATCATCTTGAATAGCAAAAATCAATGTACTTACCACCAAAACCATTCCCAAAAACATTAGAATATTTTTTATAAATTTCATAATTGTAATTTTTTATTAATGATTTAAAGGTATTAAATAGAACTCCCTTATTCCAAAATAATTGCAGGTAATTGTTCATTAAACCATTTTGACCGATGAATAATCATTGTATGTGTTCCATTTTTAACAGGAATACACTCCTTTATGTGGTTTATTGGAAAAACCGAGTCCTTATCTCCATGAATATGTACCAAATTAGGAAGATGATCTGTGTGCTGCCAATTCACTATTTGATCTATGGACCAGTCTATATAATATTTATCCCTAACTGAAAGGTATTCCTCATAAAGTTCTAATCGTTTGGTTATAGGCTCTCCAAAGGCATATTTAGCCAACAATTCTACATTATTCACTAAACCAGTGGGCAACAGCTTATGAGCTTTGGTATATTTGGCAAAAATCATTCTCTTAGGTAGTTCAGATTTATGCTTTACACTGGATATTACAATAATTTTTTTGACTTTTATCAATTTTGCCATTTCTTGAACTAACATCCCACCAAACGAAACACCAATGAGAACAGGGCTTATATGCTTTACGCCCTTACACATTTCTTCCGCATATTCTTGAATACTACTTCCCTTTTTAGGAACATGCCACTCTAAAAGATGGACTTCAAATTTATCAGGAGGTAATGAAATATTTTTGAAAATTGACGGATTGGCTGCCATACCTGGCATTAAATAAACATGGAGTTTTTCATTAATCATAATACGACTACTATGTATTTTGGTTAGGAATTTAGCAAAATTTTTATTAGTTTTGTTAGCTAGCTATTAAATTTAAATGAATTTAAAAACAAGCTAAAAATACTTAATAACGAGAGAATTACGATTAGAGAACGTCGTATTTTTTTGTCTAAACCAACAAACTTTAAAATCTAAACTATATGAATGAAATGGAAATTAAGGACAATAGTTTCTTACGCCAATTTGAGACTAGGGTTGAGGGTCATTTAGCCAAAATTGAATATTCATCACAAGAGCGAAAGGTTTTCCTAACTAAACTTGTAATTCCAGAAGAAATTACTGAGGAAAGCTTTAAAGAAGATTTTATTAAAGCGGTTCTACATCTAATACAAGATAAAAATTTAAGAGTAGTTCCAACAAGCCCGCAAATAGCAGGGTTTCTTCGAAAAAATAGGCAGTATAAAGAAATGCTTCCAGTAGGAATAAGAATTTAAGTTAAAAACCTCTCAGCCGAGAGGTTTTTTTATACCTCTGCTATACTATCAAACGTTAACCGTACTATACCATCTTCATCAATCCCTGTTAGTTTTATTTCATGTAGTGTATTTATCAAGGCTGGATTCCAAGGTGATTTTACTTTCACATAGTTTTCTGTAAACCCATGAATGTAACCTTCTTTGTTTTCTCCTTCAAAAAGAACTGTTCTTACTGTACCTATTTGACTTTCATAAAACGCCCTTCTCTTTTTGGCCGATAGCCCTCTGAGCATTTTACTACGCTTGTTTCTAACATTCTTAGGAACTACTCCTTTCATTGTAGCAGCGGTAGTGTTGTCTCTTTCTGAATACGTAAAAACATGGAGATAAGAAATATCCAATTCATTCAAAAAATGATAGGTTTTCAGAAAATGTTCATCTGTCTCTTCAGGAAAACCTACAATTACATCAACACCTATACAAGCATGTGGCATTACTTGCTTTATTCGCGCAACTCTTTCAATATATAGATTGCTCAAATACCTTCTCTTCATTAATTTTAAAATAGCATCACTGCCACTTTGCAAGGGGATATGAAAATGAGGCACAAAGGAATTGCTTTGCGCTACAAAATCTATGGTTTCATTTTTAAGTAAATTGGGTTCTATTGAAGATATTCTAAGTCTATGAATTCCTTCTACAGCATCTAAAGCTTTCACTAATTCTAAAAAGGTGTGTTGGTGCTTTTTATTTCCAAATTCTCCTTTACCGTAATCTCCAATATTAACACCGGTCAGCACAATTTCCTTAATACCTTGTGCGGAAATCTCTGCGGCATTTTTTAAAACATTTTGTAAGGTATCACTGCGTGATATTCCACGGGCCAAGGGAATTGTACAGTATGTACATTTATAATCGCATCCATCCTGTATTTTTAAGAAAGCCCTGGTCCTATCACCAATGGCATAACTGCCTACATAAAAATCAGCCTCTTCTATCTCACAAGAATGAATCTCTCCATAGTCATTCTTAGATAGGTCATTTATATAATCTGTAATCTTGAATTTTTCTGTAGCTCCTAAAATCAAGTCCACCCCGTCAACAGCAGCAAGCTCTTCTGGTTTTAATTGGGCATAACACCCTATGGCAGCAACAAATGCATCAGGGTTACTCTTTTTGGCCTGTTTTACGATAGATTTAAAACGTTTATCTGCATTTTCAGTCACAGAACATGTATTGATCACATACATATCCGCAAACTCAGAAAAATCTACGCAATCAAAACCTTTTTCTTGAAAATCTCTGGCAATAGTAGAAGTTTCAGAAAAATTAAGCTTACATCCTAAAGTATAAAAAGCGACTTTCTTTTTCATTGTAAATAGTTCCTTTAAAAGGAATGCAAAGATAAGAACTTCTAGAGTTAAGATTTAGATAGGATTTCTAGTCCTTTATGATAGTAAACCAAGCATTTAAGTTTATTCTTTTCGCCACTGTTTACTTGTTTCAAAAACATGGTTTAAAATAGTGACTTCTTTATCATCAAAGACCAAGTCACGCCTGTCCATCATTACAGTTGCTGCTTCATAAGCCTTCTTGGGCAAGTAGGTCGTAAATCCTGAAGCTCCTCCCCAACTAAAACTAGGAACAAAGTTTCTTGGAAAACCAGAACCAAAAATATTTGAGCTTACACCAATAACTGTCCCTGTATTAAACATTGTATTTATACCACATTTACTATGGTCACCCATCATTAAACCACAAAATTGAAGTCCTGTTTTAGCAAAACGCTCTGTCTCATAGCTCCACAACCGTACCTCGGCATAATTGTTTTTCATATTAGAGACGTTTGTATCTGCCCCTATATTGCACCACTCACCGAGAACAGAGTTCCCCAAAAATCCTTCATGTCCCTTATTGGAATAACCAAAAAGCACAACATTATTGACTTCTCCTCCAATTTTTGAACATGGTCCTATAGTTGTAGGGCCATAAATTTTTGCTCCCATTTTAACTGTTGAACTATCACCAAGAGCAAAACCACCTCTAATAATACTGCCTTCCATTACCTCTGAGTTCTTTTCTAGATAAATTGGCCCTGTAGAAGCATTAAGAATACTACATTCTACTTTTGCTCCTTCTTCCAAAAAAATATTTTCAGCATTCATTACTGTATTGGAACTAGGTATTGGAGCACTTTCTCTTCCTTTGGTCAATAACTCAAAATCTGCTTGTAACGCTTCTCCATTTTTAGAGAATATATCCCAGGTATTTTCTATTCTAAGAACATTTCCAGTATATACGATAGATGTATATGTAGAAAAATCTACTTTATTTTGGGTTTCTTTAGAAAAAAATGCAATAATATCTTCTTCAAAAAATATAGCTTCATTCTCTTTAAGACTTCTTACCAATTCCACTAATTCTCTATTTGGCAAAAAAGAAGCGTTAATCATTATATTTTCTGCCATTTCTACCATTGGAAATTTATCTGACAAATAATCTTCCGTTACAGTAGTAGTGGTATTCCCCAAATATTTTTCCCATTTTTCGCGAATAGTCACTATTCCAACTCTAATGTCTGCCACTGGTCTAGTGAACGTGAAAGGAAGTAGCGCGTTTCTTACTGAACCATCAAATAAGATATAATTCATAAAATGGAATTTTTATAAAAATAAAAAAGTCACGCACCTAAGCAATAGGTACGTGACTTAATAACTCATTAACGAGTAATTTATTATTTGCTGAACTTTTTGTACTTGTTCTTAAATTTATCAATTCTACCAGCTGTATCAACCAATTTGGCCTTGCCAGTATAAAAAGGATGGGATGTTCTGGAAATCTCCAATTTAACCAATGGATATTCAACACCATCAACTTCTAAAGTCTCCTTAGTGTTTACTGTAGACTTCGTTAAAAAGACATCTTCATTAGACATGTCTTTAAAAGCTACCAATCTATAATTTTCTGGGTGAATTCCTTTTCTCATTTTTACAATACTTTAAACCTACTGATTTTAGAGGTGCAAATTTATAAAATTTTACAAAACCCTGCAATAGAGATGCAAAAAAAAGAAAAGAAAAAATTGTACCTTGTATGTGTAACAAAATTAAATTATTGAACACTAATATAACAATCAACTAAAACTTTAAATTAAAATGGAAGAAAATCAACCTAAAACAGGGAAAATTGCATGGATTTATGGGCTTGTCGCAAGTCTTATTGGGGTAACATTCTCAGTAATGCTGTATGCAGTAGACATGCTATATGACGAAAGTGTTATTATTAAAATAATTCCAGTAATTATACTTGCAGTAGCTATTATTTTGGCTATTATTCAGTTTAAAAAAGCAAACAATGGTTTTTTAAAACTATCAAATGCGTTAAAATTAGGGGCAGGGATTGGTGTAGTTTCTGGAATTATTGGTATTATATATTTTCTTTTTCAAATCAATATTCTTGAACCTGAATATATGAACAACATGTATGAAATTGGAAAGCAAAAAGCATTAGCGAGCAATCCCAACCTTACTATAGAACAAATTGACCAAGGAATAGAGATACAGAAAAAATTTATGTGGATATCATATCCAATAATTATAATTTTTAATATTATTATTGGCTTAATAGTTGGTCTTATAGGTGGTCTTGTCATGAAAAAAGAAGAGTCAACAATCTAACCTAAAAATTGTATTTTTGAAATTATTTTCACGAATACTCTATGAATTTATCGATAGTAATCCCTTTACTTAACGAAGAAGAATCTATTAAAGAACTACATGATTGGATTGTATCCGTAATGCAATCCAATCATTTTTTATACGAAATTCTTTTTATTGATGATGGTAGCACGGATGGTTCTTGGGAAATAATCTCCCAACTTAGCGAAAACAATCCCAATGTAAAGGGTATTCGTTTTCTCAAAAATTTTGGAAAGTCTCAAGCTTTGCATGCAGGTTTTAATGCTGTTAAGGGTAATGTTATCATTACCATGGATGCTGATTTACAGGACAATCCAGAGGAAATTCCCGAGCTTTATAATTTAATTGTTAAAGAAAATTTTGATTTAGTTTCTGGTTGGAAGAAAAAAAGATATGATTCTCTTATCACTAAAAACATTCCTTCTAAGCTTTTTAATTGGGCAGCACAAAAAACTTCTGGAGTAAAATTACATGATTTTAACTGTGGTTTAAAGGCATACAAAAAAGATGTGGTGAAATCCATTGAAGTATCTGGAGAAATGCACCGGTACATTCCTGTATTGGCAAAAAATGCAGGGTTTTTCAATATTGGTGAAAAAGTAGTACAGCACCAATCAAGAAAGTATGGGAAAACAAAATTTGGAATGGAACGATTTATAAATGGATTTTTAGATTTGATTACAATTTGGTTTATATCAAAATTTGGTAGACGACCCATGCATCTATTTGGAGCATTAGGGGTTTTAATGTTTTTTATAGGATTTGGCTTTTCCCTATATCTTGGAATAGATAAGTTGTTTATTAATCCAACTGGAAGGCTCATTACGGAACGCCCACAGTTTTTTATTGCTCTCTCTTCTATGGTTATAGGAACCCAATTCTTCTTGGCTGGATTTTTAGGAGAAATTATTCTCCGCACAAAAAAAAGTGGTAAAAACTATATTGTAGATAAAACAGCCAATCTTTAACGCTAATTAGACAAAATACCTCATATATCATTATATAAAAATGAATTCACGGTACGCTTATTTAACGAGAGGGAAATTTTCTATGAATGTTTAAAAATTAAAATTCTAGTGTAACTTTACCAAAATTATTTTTTATGAGCAACATTGCTAATTCTGCCCTAAAAACTGCACAAACTTGGTTAACAGATTTTTTTGATACCGACACAAAAAAAGAAATTGAAGAGCTAATACTCCTTGACCCTGAAGAACTAAAGGAGCGTTTCTATAAAGATTTAGAGTTTGGTACTGGTGGCATGAGGGGTATAATGGGTGTTGGCACCAATAGAATAAACAAATATACTCTTGGGAAAAACACTCAAGGGCTTAGCAACTACCTCAAAGAGGTATATGCCAATAATGAAATAAAAGCAGTCATTGCCTATGATTGTAGGCACAATAGTGACACTTTAGCAAAAATTGTTGCTGATGTCTTTTCTGCCAATGGAATAAAAGTCTTTTTATTCTCTGAGCTAAGAACAACTCCAGAGCTTTCCTTTGCTGTTAGACATTTAAATTGTCAAGCAGGGATTGTTTTAACAGCATCCCATAATCCTCCAGAATACAATGGTTATAAGGTTTATTGGGCAGATGGAGGACAAATTGTACCACCGCAAGATGAAAAAATAGTAGCAGAAATAAATAATCTTTCTTTTGAGAGTATAAAGTTTGATGCAAACGAAAGTTTAATTGAATTGATTGACAAAGAGGTTGATGAAGCCTTTTTTGAGGAATCCGTTAAAAATGGAAGCTTTAATGCTGATGGCAAGGACGATTTTAAAATTGTTTTTACTTCTATCCATGGTACTTCAATCACAGCAATCCCAGAAGTTTTAAAACGTGCTGGGTATAAAAATGTAACTATTATTGAAGAACAGGCCAAACCAGATGGTAATTTCCCAACAGTAAAATCACCTAACCCAGAAGAGCCAGAAGCTTTGGCCATAGCCATAAAAAAAGCTGAAGAAATTGGCGCAGATATGGTTGTTGGTACAGACCCAGACAGTGACCGTTTAGGCATTGCCGTACGTAATTTGGAAGGAGAAATGGAATTGCTCAATGGTAACCAAACCATGGTTTTAATGACCAAATTTTTATTGGACCAACGAAAAGCAAGCGGGTTTAAAGGAAATGAATTTATTGCTACAACTATAGTTTCTACTCCAATGGTCGAAAAATTGGCTGAAGCATATGGAATCTACTATAAAACCTCACTTACAGGTTTTAAATGGATCGGTAAAATGATTAAAGATTTTCCAGATGAAGATTTTGTTGGCGGCGGTGAGGAAAGTTTTGGTTATATGGTGGGTGATTTTGTACGAGACAAAGATGCTGTCACCGCTACCCTACTCGCCTGTGAAATTGCCGCGCAAGCAAAAGCAAATGGTAGTTCTTTTTATCAGGATTTGATTGATTGCTATGTAAACTATGGCTTCTATAAAGAGAAATTGATTTCCATTACCAAAAAGGGAATGAGTGGAGCAGATGAAATAAAACAGATGTTGAAAGAATTTAAAGAAAACCCTGTTGCATCTGTTCAAGGTTCAAAAGTTGTTTGGGTAGAGGATTACAACACCTCTATGGCAAAAAATGCTATTACAGGTGAAGAGAAAGTAATTGACATTCCAAAATCCAATGTGTTGATATATGTAACTGAAGATGGCACCAGAATAGCTGCCAGACCCAGTGGTACAGAACCAAAGGTGAAATTTTACATCAGTACAAATACAACTTTAGAAAAAGCTGGAGATTTTAAATTGGTAGATGCAGCGTTGGATGCTAAAATTGATAGTATTCTTCAAGAATTGAAATTGAATTAATGAAATATTTCAAACAAATCCTTCGTTTTGCAAAACCATATAAAGGCTATGCAATTCTAAACATTATTGCCAACATTTTTTACGCTTTGTTTGCAACATTGTCCATGGTTTCATTGTTCCCAATGCTAAAAGTGTTGTTTGGAAAACCTTCAGACCGTCTTGAAACAAAACCAGTATGGGAAAGTTCTGGAATAAAAGACTACGCAGAAGATTACCTAAATTATTTTGTGACCCAAAAGGCAAATGAAGGACATGATGATGTTCTGATTTTTATGGTCGCACTTATAATTGGCTTGTTTTTACTTAAAAACATATTCAATTATTTGGCCATGTATTTTATTACCTTTTTGCGGAATGGGGTTCTTAAAGACGTTAGAAATGAACTGTACAGTAAAATAACAGATTTACCTCTTTCCTATTATTCTGAAAAACGTAAAGGAGATGTTATGTCACGAATATCAACAGATGTTCTTGAAATTCAACATTCCTTCTTATCCGTTTTGGAATTGATTGTAAGAGAACCTCTTGTTATTATATTTACTGTCATTACAATGTTCGCCATTAGTGTAAAACTCACAATTTTTGTGTTTATTTTTATTCCCATTTCTGGATTTTTAATCTCCTTGATTGGAAAATCATTAAAAAAGAAATCGGATAACGTACAAAAGGAACAAGGTCTATTTTTATCAATCATAGAGGAAACATTGGGAGGTCTTCGGGTTATTAAGGCTTTTAATTCTGAGTCTAGGTTCAATAATACGTTTAAATCATCTACAAAGCGCTTTTTTAATTTCTCCAATACATTGTTGAACAGACAAAACCTAGCCTCACCAACCAGTGAGTTTTTAGGCATATCGGTCATTGCCGTTTTATTATGGTACGGCGGGCACATGGTCCTTGTTGACAAAACACTGGACCCTAGCATGTTCATAGTATACATAGGACTAGCCTATAATATTTTAACCCCGGCAAAGGCGATTAGCAAAGCTAGTTATAATGTTAAAAAAGGAAATGCCGCAGCAGAGCGTGTGCTAGAAATTTTAAATACAGTATCTCCACTTAAGGACAAACCCAACGCAATCAATAAAAAAGAATTCACAAACGCCATAGTCTTAGAAAATGTTTCCTTTAAATATGAGGATGAATATGTACTAAAAGATTTTTCCATTAAAGTGGAAAAAGGCCATACTGTTGCTTTAGTAGGACAATCTGGAAGTGGAAAATCAACCATTGCCAATCTTGTTACCCGTTTTTATGATGTAAATAAAGGGAAAATTCTTATAGACGGCCAAGATATTAGAGACCTAACAAAACATTCTCTTCGTAACTTAATGGGATTGGTTACTCAAGATTCCATTTTGTTCAATGATACTGTTAAAAAGAACATTGCTTTAGGTAAAGAAAATGCAACCGAAGATGAAATTATAAATGCTGCAAAAATTGCAAATGCCCATGAATTTATCAAGGAACTACCAAATGGATATGATACCAACATTGGAGATAGTGGTAATAAATTAAGTGGAGGGCAAAAGCAACGTTTATCCATTGCAAGAGCAGTATTAAAAAATCCACCCATTATGATTTTGGATGAAGCAACGTCAGCCTTGGATACTGAGAGTGAACGCTTGGTACAAGATGCATTGGAAAAAATGATGCAGAACAGAACCTCTATTGTTATTGCACACAGACTTTCTACCATACAAAGAGCCAACATAATTGTTGTGCTTCAAAAAGGGGAAATTGTAGAACAAGGTTCTCACGATGAACTTTTGGCATTAAAAGGTGTGTACCAAAAATTGGTGACCATGCAATCTTTTGAATCCTGAGCCACAGATTAAACTTTTGTACATTTATAAAGTCAAAGAGTAGACGGCCTCAAGACAAGTTCTCGAGGCGTTAAGAAAAATCTTTTTTATATTTCAACGTGCAAGCATTGGAGTATTAAATCTCCCGAATACTCGGGAGTGGAAATAAAGTATAAGCCAAAACCCTTGATTGACGAAGAAGCTTTAGTGCATCAACTAAAACAAAAAGACACCCAAGAAAAGGCCTTTGAGGTTGTAATAGACACCTATAAAGAAAGGCTGTATTGGCATATTCGTAAAATTGTATTGGACCATGACGATACAGATGATATTCTCCAAAATACCTTTATAAAAGTCTATAGAAACATAGAAAGTTTTAAAGGAGATAGTAAACTGTTTTCTTGGATGTACCGTATAGCTACTAATGAAGCGCTAACATTTTTAAAGTCCAAATCAAAGAGAATGGGAGTTGACTCGGTAGAACTTCAAGAAAGAATGGTAGCAAATTTACAATCTGACGTATATTTTGAAGGTGATGAAATACAAATGAAATTGCAACAAGCAATAGCAACATTGCCAGAAAAGCAAAAACTGGTCTTTAATATGAAATATTTTGAAGATTTAAAGTATGAAGAAATATCGGATATTCTAGAAACATCTGTAGGTGGCTTAAAGGCATCATACCATTTGGCAACAAAGAAAATAGAAGCGTTCCTAAAAAAGGATTAAACCTTTTAAAACATTGATAGTCAAACTAAAGAATGAAAAAGACAAATAAAAATACTGGTTTTAAAACTCCCAAAGGTTACTTTGACGGTTTATCAGCTGGACTTTTGTCTAAAATGAAGCTTGATGAAGTTGCTTTTTCCAATACCGATAATCATAGGGATGGCTTTAAAGTGCCAAATAGTTATTTTAAAAACTTAAATAAAAACATTCTCTTAAAAGTCAGTCAAAAAGAAACAAAAGTAGTTTCACTATATAAAAACTACTACTATTATGTTGCCTCAATTGCTGCTGTTTTAGTGGTTGTTTTTGCAATTAAATGGAATACAAACAAAACATCAACTTTTGACACTTTGGTAGGCGAAGACATTGAAAACTATTTTAATGAAAACGAATTGGATTTTTCAGATAATGAATTGGCAGAGTTATTGCCAATGCATGATGTGGAAATAAGTGATATCATAAACCAAGGAATTAACGAAGAAAGAATTGTTGAATATCTAAACAACAATATAGAAGATTTACAAGAATTAAATAATGTATACGATGAAGAATAGGGTTACATTAATTATAGCAATTTTGTTCATGGCAATAAATATGTCATATGGGCAAAAACACCACAAGCCAGATTTTGAAAAAATCAAAACACTTAAAGTTGCCTTTTTTACAGAACATTTGGATCTTACAAGTTCTGAAGCTGAAATTTTTTGGCCTGTTTATAACACCTACGAAAAAAATAGAAGAAATCTAGGCAAAACTGAATATCACGAATTTTATAGCAAACTATGTAACAATGATTATACTGAAGAAGAAGCTAGTAGATTATTGAATAAATATTTGGAAATAGAAAAGAAAGAAGAAGAGCTAGATAAAGCTTTTTTCAAAAAAATGAAAAAATTACTTTCTGCTAAAAAAACACTTCTTTTAATTAGGGCAGAAAAAGAATTCAAAAAACAATTGATCAAGCAATACCGTAAAAAACATGGCGGTAGTTGGTAGTCTTAACTATTTAAAAACAAGTTTTGCTATTCGGTTTTTTCCCGCAGCGTACGCAATAGAATCATTTAAAAACCTAATTGTGTAAAAAGATTCATCGGATAGTTGTTCCCATGTAGCCCCCATGTCTTTTGAGTGTGTAATCCCTGTAAAACCAACGGCAACAATACCATTTCCTCCTGCATTGGGAATAAACTGCACACAACTCTTATAACTAGGTGCCAATCCGTCAGCAATTAATTTCCATGTTTCTCCGCCATCATATGTAATAATCTTATTTGCGTTATTATTTTCTGGCTGTGTATAGTCCCCTCCAATGGCAAAACCGATATTTTCATCATAAAAATCAATGGAATAAATACCTTGAGTAGGTTCTTTACTAATAATTGGGGTTTGGAAATATTCCCATGTTTCTCCTTTATCGGGTGAATAATAGACTCTACCATTGGTTGTGGCAATCCAAGTCTTGTTGCCTACTACTGCAATATTGGTGTTACTGGCAGCAAAAGCACCCTCTTCTTTTGTCACTTTTGGCAATCTTTCACAAGATATTTTATTCCAAGTCTTTCCCTCATCCCTTGTAATGATGATGGACAAACAACCATTTGTACTATCCCCTACTGCAATTCCTTCATTGTTATTCCAAAAAGTCATGGCATCATAAAAAACAGTTTCACCTTCTTCAGTATAAACCAATTCCATTTGCCCATTATCCCCTGTTTTGTACAACAAAGCGGGACTGGCAATGGAGAGCATAAAAAAATCAGTTGCAGTGTGTGCTACAGCTCTAAAACTAGGTAAAATAGTATCATGTTTTTTAATATTGGTTCTTACTTTATCCGTAATTAAATCAACAGAACCAAATACTCCATTATTAGCTGCAAAAGCCAAACTACCGTTCATAATCTCTATAGCTCTAATACTTATAGAGTCTTGATAAATTGTCTCGATAGTCACAGAAGAAAATTGATGTGATTTTTTATCATCATCACAAGAAATCAACAAACAAATAACCGTTAAAATGAAAAGATGGCGCATAGCTTTAAATTTCGCTAAAAATAAGGGGAATCCCCTTCAAAACAATACCTTTGCATTCTTAATTTTTTTCCAATGCGGTTACATAGAAATCTAGTCTTTGCAGTTATTGATGCTTTAAACCTCATATTCAATGAAAATGAATATGCGGACAAAGTAGTACAAAAGGTATTGAAAATTGACAAGCGTTGGGGATCTCGTGATAGAGGATTTATAGCGGAAACCACCTATGAAATGGTTAGATATAAAAGACTCTATACAGAAATCGCTGGAGTAAAAGGGCCATATAGCAGACCAGATTTATTTAGAATGTGGGCCGTTTGGGCAGTATTAAAAGGTATTGAATTACCAGATTGGAAGCAAATTGAACCTACTCCAGAACGAAAAATAAAAGGAAGATTCGATGAACTTTCCAAAATAAGAAAATATAGGGAGTCGGTTCCAGATTGGATAGATGAAATCTGCGTGAAAGCCTTGGGTGAAAAATTATGGACTAAAGAACTCGCTGCGCTGAACAAAAAAGCAGAGGTGATTCTTAGGACCAACACTTTAAAAATTACAAAAGAAAACCTACGTAAAGCATTATCAAAAGAAGGCATTACAACAGAGCCCATTAAAGGATACTCCGTAGCACTTAGGTTGCCAGAACGTGCCAATGTATTTGTGACCGAATCTTTTAAGAAAGGTTTTTTTGAAGTACAAGATGCCTCTTCACAATTGGTGGCCGAGTTTTTAGACGTAAAACCAGGACAGCGTGTTGTGGATACCTGTGCAGGTGCAGGTGGTAAATCACTACACTTAGCAGCCCTTATGGAAAATAAAGGCCAGCTAATTTCCATGGATATCTATGGCAGTAAATTAAAAGAGCTGAAACGACGTGCCAGAAGAAATAGTGCCCATAATATTGATACTAGAGAAATAGATTCTACCAAGGTTTTTAAAAAACTATATGGAAGTGCTGATAGGGTCTTAATTGATGCTCCATGTACAGGGCTGGGCGTAATACGTCGCAACCCAGATACCAAATGGAAATTACAGCCAGATTTCTTAACAAGAATCACAAAGACCCAACAAGAAATTCTCCGTAGTTATAGTAAAATTGTAAAGAAGGGCGGTAAAATGGTCTATGCTACCTGCTCTATATTACCCCAAGAAAATAACAATCAGGTGATGTCTTTCTTGGCATCAGAAGAAGGTGAAGATTTTAGTTTGGTGAAAGAAAAGAAAATCTATGCCTCCCAAAGTGGTTATGATGGTTTTTATATGGCTTTATTGGAACGAAAGTAATTAACAATAATCGTTCAAAACTGTTTTACAGCGGCATCAAAAATCAAAGTTAAAGGTGTAAATTTGTGCTTTCTTAAGCTAAACAAGTTACGCATTCTATGATTCATTTCTTCGGGGACTTAGACACTAAGGTTTTTGTAATACAAACCAGTCAAGAAATTTCACAACAAGACAGTACAAAACTCACATGGTTATTTGGCAATCAACCTAAAATAAATGCGGCATCACTGGATGCCTTTTTTATTGGCCCTAGGGCTGCAATGATTACTCCGTGGAGTACCAATGCTACAGAGATTACCCAAAATATGGGAATTACCGGAATCATTAGAATAGAAGAATTTAACGCCGTAGCTAAAGACTTTGTAGATTTTGACCCAATGCTTTCACAAAAATATGATGGACTTTCCCAAGATATTTTTAAAATTGACATTAATCCTGAACCTATTTTAGAGATTGATGATATCGCAGGATATAATAAACAAGAAGGATTGGCTTTGAACGATGAAGAAGTCAATTATTTAGAAAATTTATCTAAAAAAATAAAAAGGAAATTAACTGATTCTGAAATATTTGGATTCAGCCAAGTAAACTCTGAACACTGTAGGCATAAAATATTCAACGGTACCTTTATAATTGATGGACAGGAAATGCCTTCTTCTTTGTTTAAACTCATCAGAAAAACATCAGAAGAAAATCCAAATACTATTGTATCGGCATATAAGGACAATGTCGCTTTTGTAAAAGGACCTACTGTAGTTCAGTTTGCTCCAAAGAGCGCGGACAAGCCCGATTTTTATGAGGAAACAGAATTTGAGTCTGTAATTTCAATAAAAGCAGAGACCCATAATTTTCCTACAACCGTGGAACCTTTCAATGGTGCTGCCACAGGTTCTGGTGGAGAAATCCGTGACCGATTGGCTGGTGGAAAAGGTTCTTTGCCTTTGGCAGGAACAGCTGTCTATATGACTTCCTATTCCAGATTGGAAAAGAATCGTCCATGGGAAAATGGAATGGCAGAACGGGAATGGTTATACCAAACTCCAATGGATATCTTAATAAAAGCATCCAACGGAGCATCAGATTTTGGAAATAAATTTGGACAACCATTGATTGTAGGTTCTGTATTGACCTTTGAACACAATGAAGGATCTCGGAAATTAGGGTATGATAAAGTAATCATGCAAGCTGGTGGTATTGGTTATGGAAAAGCTGAACAAGCCCTAAAAGACACACCCAAAAAAGGGGATAAAATTGTGATTTTAGGTGGCGATAATTACCGTATTGGGATGGGTGGTGCCGCTGTGTCTAGTGCTGACACTGGTGCGTTTGACTCTTCAATAGAATTAAATGCAATACAACGTTCCAATCCTGAAATGCAAAAAAGAGCTGCCAATGCCATAAGAGGCATGGTAGAAAGCAAAGAAAATCCTATTGTATCCATACATGACCATGGTGCTGGAGGACATTTAAATTGTTTGTCTGAATTGGTGGAAGAAACAGGCGGAAAAATAGATTTGGATAAATTACCTGTTGGCGACCCTACCCTATCTGCCAAAGAAATTATTGGGAATGAGTCTCAGGAACGTATGGGACTTGTAATCGGAAAAAAAGATATTGATCTGCTTCATAAAATTGCAGATAGAGAACGTTCTCCTATGTATGAAGTAGGTGATGTTACCTGTGATGATAGATTTACATTTGAATCTAGCAGTAATGGTGACAAACCAATGGATTTAGAGCTTTCAGACATGTTTGGCAGTTCTCCAAAAACTATTATGACTGATGCTTCAATGCAAAGAAGTTATGATGCCCCAACATATTCATTAGAAAATTTTCATGAATATTTAGAGCAAGTATTACAATTGGAAGCTGTTGCCTGTAAAGACTGGTTGACCAATAAAGTAGATAGATGTGTTGGCGGTAAAGTTGCCAAACAACAATGCGTTGGGCCTCTACAATTGCCTTTGAACAATTGTGGGCTAATGGCTTTGGATTATAAAGGTAAAGAAGGTGTTGCCACTTCCTTAGGCCACTCTCCTATTTCTGGGCTAATAGACCCTGCTGCAGGTAGTTTAAATAGTATTACAGAAGCATTGACCAATATTATTTGGGCTCCATTAAAAGACGGGTTAAAATCAATTTCTCTTTCCGCAAACTGGATGTGGCCCTGTAAAAATGAAGGAGAAGATGCTAGATTATATGAAGCTGTGAAAGCAGTTTCAGAATTTTCAATAGCACTTGGAATCAATGTGCCCACGGGTAAAGATTCTCTTTCTATGAAACAAAAATATAAGGACAGTGAAGTCATTGCTCCTGGAACAGTAATTATAACTGCAGCGGGAAATTGCAATGATATCACCAATGTTATTGAGCCCGTTCTTCAAAAAAATGGTGGTGATATTTATTATATCAACCTATCTAAAGATTCTTATAAGATTGGAGGTTCCTCGTTTGCCCAAACGCTGAACAAGATTGGTGATAAAACTCCCACGGTTAACGATGCTGGCTATGTGAAAACTGTTTTCAACACCATTCAGGATGCAATTAAAAACGGACATGTTTTAGCCGGTCATGATGTGGCTTCTGGTGGATTGATAACTACTTTATTGGAAATGTGTTTTGCAGATACCAATTTGGGAGCAAAACTGGATTTAACTGATTTAGGCGAAGCTGATACTATTAAGCTATTATTTTCTGAAAATGCAGGGATTGTTTTTCAAGCAAAAGATAGTTCTATTGAAACTATTTTAAACAATGCCAAGATTGATTTCAAAAAAATTGGAAAGGTAGTTCTAGAAGAAACCTTGACCATTAAAAATAGTGGAATGGAAATGGGACTAAATGTTGCAACGCTCCGTGACACATGGTACAAGACTTCATTTTTATTGGATAAAAAACAGACAAGCAATAATTTAGCCCAAGACCGATTTGATAATTATAAGAATCAGCCTTTAGATTATGTTTTTCCAAACAATTTTACTGGAAGCATGTCACCTCTAACACAATCGGGAGGGCATCGTCCTAAAGCTGCTATCCTACGAGAAAAAGGAAGTAATTCTGAACGAGAAATGGCAAACGCCATGTACTTGGCCGGTTTTGATGTGAAAGACGTGCACATGACCGATTTAATTTCTGGTCGTGAAACGTTAGAAGATATTCAGTTTATTGGTGCTGTTGGTGGCTTCTCAAATTCAGATGTATTAGGAAGTGCCAAAGGATGGGCAGGTGCCATTAAGTACAATGAAAAGGCAAATACAGCTATCAAGAACTTCTTTGCAAGACCAGATACGCTTTCTATAGGAATATGTAATGGCTGTCAATTGTTTATGGAATTGGACTTAATCAATCCAGAGCATGAAACCCACGGTAGATTAACATATAATGATTCCCATAAACACGAAAGCAATTTTACATCGGTAAAAATCCAAAAGAACAATTCCGTGATGCTTTCAACATTGGAAGGCACTACTTTGGGTGTTTGGATATCTCATGGCGAAGGTAAGTTCAGCTTGCCCCATTCAGAGGGCAATTATGACATTGTTGCCAAATATGGATATGAAGACTATCCTGCCAACCCAAATGGAAGTGATTTTAACACCGCCATGCTTTGCGATAAAACAGGAAGGCATTTAGTGACCATGCCACATATTGAGCGTTCTATTTTTCCATGGAACTGGGCATATTATCCCTCAGATAAAAAAGATAAGGTCACACCTTGGTTAGTCGCTTTTGTGAATGCAAAGGAGTGGGTAGAAATGGTCAATACCATATAATCTTCCCTTAGCACATTTTCAATAATTAATGGAATTTTGTACGAATTCCATTTTAAAATCCCATTTCCTTTTCTTATTTTGCAATTACTATTCAGAAACTTAGTATGCAAAATATAACCCGCTTATTCGATTTTCCTTATTATCAATTAGAAAAATTCAACCTTAAAAAATCATTGGTAACTAAATACGATGGTAAATGGGTTGCTACCTCTACCCAAGAATATATAGATAAAGCCAATGCCATAAGCCGAGGGTTACTGAGGTTAGGAGTTAAACCAAATGATAGGATTGCAGTAATCTCCTTGAACAATAGAACAGAATGGAACATTATGGATATTGGGATAATGCAGTTAGGTGCGCAAAATGTGCCTATCTATCCCACAATTTCCGAAAAAGATTACGAATATGTATTAAACCACTCTGAAGCTACATATTGCTTTGTTTCGTGTACTGAAGTATTAAAAAAGGTACTGGCCATAAGTTCTAAATTAAAAAAATTAAAAGAAGTCTATTCTTTTGATGACCTTTCTAATTGCAATAACTGGAACAAAGTATTAGAATTAGGGGCAGACACTTCCAATCAAGAAGAAGTGGAAAAGCTCAAAGCTGCTGTAAAACCAGAAGACTTGGCCACATTGATCTACACCTCTGGCACAACTGGAAGACCAAAAGGAGTAATGCTCTCCCATGACAACGTGGTGAGCAATGCCATAGAAAGTTCTAAACGATTCCCAATCATAGATGGCAATACCAATTCCCTTAGTTTTTTACCCATCTGTCATATTTATGAACGCATGATTATTTATCTGTACCAATATCGTGGCGTTAGTATTCATTATGCTGAATCAATGGATAAAATAAGTGAAAATTTAAAAGAAGTCTCTCCTCTGGTCATGACTGCCGTTCCAAGGTTGTTGGAAAAAGTTTATGATAAAATCATAGCTAAAGGAGCCAGTCTGACGGGGATTAAGAAAAAAATATTTTTCTGGGCTGTGGAAGTAGGCCTGCAATATGAACCTTATGGACAAAATGGATGGCTGTATGAGCGAAAATTAGCATTGGCCCGTAAATTAATCTTTAGCAAATGGAAAGAAGGATTGGGAGGCAATCTATCCCTTATTGCCTCAGGGAGTGCTGCCTTGCAACCTAGGTTGGCTCGCATCTACAATGCAGCTGAAATGGGTGTCATGGAAGGTTATGGCCTAACAGAGACCTCTCCTGTAATATCTGTTAATGACATGCGGAACGGTGGCTTTAAAATTGGTACAGTAGGGAAGCTTCTAGAGCGTACAGAGGTGAAAATTGCAGAAGATGGTGAAATTTGTATTAAAGGACCACAAGTAATGATAGGGTATTACAAAGACCTAGAAAAAACCAATGAAGTGCTTAAAGATGGGTATTTTCATACAGGAGATATTGGAGAAATTGACAGTGATGGTTTTCTTAAAATCACAGATCGTAAAAAAGAAATGTTCAAAACATCTGGCGGCAAGTATGTAGCTCCTCAGTTAATGGAAAATAGGTTTAAACAATCACGTTTCATTGAGCAAATGATGGTAGTTGGCGAAGGTGAGAAAATGCCAGCTGCCTTAATACAACCCAACTTTGAGTTTATTTATGAATGGGCCAGCAGGCACAATATTACACTTGGAGAAAATTCTGATATTGTCCACAATCCCAAAGTGTTGGAACGTTATCAAGAAGAAATAGATTTGGCCAATGAAGATTTTGCCAAATGGGAAAAAGTAAAACAGTTTAGGCTTACACCAGATGTTTGGAGTATAGACGAAGGCCACCTTACCCCTACCTTGAAGTTAAGACGAAAAATCATAAAAGAAAAATATCTTGACTTATATAATGACATTTATGGTCATTAATTGACTCATTTACATATTATAATTTTAAAGCCCGTTTTCTTGATACGGGCTTTTTTATTCTTCCATTTTTATCAAATTTATTATGCATGCATAATAAATTTTTTATATATTTGAAATTGAAATTCATCTTTATGAAAGAAATTACGATTGATTACGCGCTCAGGGCAACATGGCAGGCCGTATCAAAAATGTATAATGAAGAGGCAAAAAAATTTAATGCTACCATGGCGGCAGGCTTTACACTTCTAAGTATAGACCCAAAAACTGGAACACCATCAACCGCATTGGGACCAAAAATGGGAATGGAAGCAACAAGTTTGTCACGCATTTTAAAAAGCATGGAAGAAAAAGGATTCATCCGTAGAAAGCCCAATCCAGAAGATGGTAGGGGAGTTTTAATACATCTTACCGCTCTTGGATTGCAGAAAAGAGAAGATTCAAAAAGTGCAGTATTTCGTTTTAATGATACTGTAAAAAAAAATATATCAGAAGAAAAGCTAAAGAATTTTTATGAGGTCATTGATACCATTAACAAGCTTATTACAGAAAAAAACATCTATTCAAAAGATATAGCAACAAATTAATCAACTTAAATTGATGAACAAACATATTAAAAAGGTCGCCGTTGTAGGTTCCGGAATTATGGGAAGTGGTATTGCTTGTCACTTTGCCAATATTGGCGTAGAAGTTTTGTTATTGGATATTGTTCCTAGGGAACTTAATGACAAGGAAAAGGCTAAAGGATTATCATTGGAAGACAAGGTTGTTCGTAACCGATTGGTAAACGAATCACTTATGAAAGCCTTAAAATCCAAACCTTCCCCCATTTATCACCAAAAATTTGCTTCTAGAATCACTACAGGAAACCTAGAAGATGATATTGCCAAAGTTGCTAATGTAGATTGGATTATTGAGGTTGTTGTTGAACGTTTGGACATTAAAAAAATAGTTTTTGAGAATCTGGAAAAACATAGAAAACCAGGAACACTCATAACCTCTAACACTTCAGGAATTCCCATTCAATTTATGAGTGAAGGAAGAAGTGATGATTTTCAAAAACATTTCTGTGGCACACACTTCTTTAACCCAGCTAGGTATTTAAAGTTGTTTGAAATTATTCCAGGCCCAAAAACTTCACCAGAAGTATTGGATTTTCTTAATGGCTATGGAGAACAGTTTTTGGGAAAAACATCAGTAGTTGCAAAAGACACTCCTGCATTTATAGGCAATAGAGTTGGAATTTTCAGTATTCAAAGCCTTTTCCATGCCGTAAAAGATATGGAAATGACTGTGGAAGAAGTTGACAAACTTACTGGGCCAGTGATTGGAAGACCAAAATCGGCCACCTTCCGTACTGTTGATGTTGTAGGGTTGGATACTTTGGTACATGTTGCCAATGGCATTCATGACAACTGTAAAGATGATGAGCGCATAGCACTTTTTAAGTTGCCTGATTTCATCAATACAATGTTTGAAAACAAATGGCTGGGAAGTAAATCTGGACAAGGATTCTACAAAAAAATAAAAGGGAAAGACGGTAAGAGCGAGATTTTGACCTTGGATTTGGACACGATGGATTATCGTGCTAAAAAAAGTGCAAAATTTGCAACTCTAGAATTAACAAAAACCATTGACAAGGTGGTTGACCGTTTTCCAGTATTAGTGGGTGGAAAAGATAAAGCTGGTGAATTTTACCGTAAAAGTTTTGGGGCTTTATTTGCATATGTATCCCATAGAATACCAGAAATAACCGATGAGCTCTATAAGATTGATGATGCCATGAAAGCAGGTTTTGGATGGGAACACGGACCTTTTCAAATTTGGGATGCCGTGGGATTGGACAAAGGTTTGGAATTTATAAAAGCAGAAGGATTGGAAGTTGCTTCATGGATAAGTGAAATGAAAGCTTCTGGAACCAATTCTTTTTACTCGGTAAAAAACGGTGCCACTCATTTTTATGACATCCCTAAAAAATCCATGGAGAAAGTTCCTGGACAGGATGCATTTATCATTCTAGATAATATTCGTAAATCCAATGAAGTATTTAAAAATAGTGGTGTTGTTGTAGAAGATTTAGGTGATGGGATTTTAAATGTAGAATTTCAATCCAAAATGAATACTATTGGCGGTGATGTCCTTTCAGGGCTGAACAAAGCTATTGATATTGCTGAAAAAGACTTCCAAGGTCTTGTGGTTGGCAATCAAGCAGCCAATTTCTCTGTCGGAGCCAATATTGGTATGATTTTCATGATGGCAGTAGAACAAGAGTATGATGAATTGAACATGGCCATTAAAATGTTCCAAGATACCATGATGAGAATGCGGTATTCGTCTATTCCAACAATTTCAGCCCCGCATGGCATGTGTTTAGGTGGCGGTTGTGAATTGTCCATGCACGCAGATAAAGTGGTTGCAGCAGCAGAAACTTATATTGGATTGGTGGAATTTGGTGTAGGTGTTATCCCAGGTGGTGGTGGTTCAAAAGAATTTGCTTTGAGGGCATCAGATATTTTTAGAAAGAACGATGTGGAACTCAATGTGCTACAAGAATACTTTTTAACTATAGGAATGGCCAAAGTATCCACATCTGCTTATGAAGCTTTTGATCTAGGTATATTCCAAAAAGGGAAAGATATTATAGTGGTGAATAAAGACCGGCAAATTGCTACGGCGAAAGCACATGCCAAACTAATGGCAGAAGCTGGTTATACACAACCTATAAAACGTAAGGATGTAAAGGTATTGGGAAAACAAGCCTTAGGTATGTTCTTAGTTGGGACAGATGCTATGGAAGCAAGCAAGTATATAAGTGAACACGATCATAAGATTGCCAACAAATTGGCTTATGTAATGGCCGGTGGGGATTTATCTGAACCTACTTTGGTAAGCGAGCAATATCTATTGGATTTAGAAAGGGAAGCCTTTTTATCTCTTTGTACAGAACGCAAAACATTAGAGCGAATTCAACACATGCTTAAAACAGGGAAACCTTTAAGAAACTAGTAACAAATGAAAACAGCATACATAGTAAAAGCATATAGAACAGCAGTTGGTAAAGCTCCAAAAGGAGTTTTTAGGTTTAAAAGAACTGATGAATTGGCGGCGGAAACCATTGAGTATATGATGAAAGAATTGCCGCAACTGGACAAAAAACGTATTGATGATGTCATAGTGGGCAATGCAATGCCTGAAGGATCCCAAGGATTGAACATGGCACGTTTAATTTCTTTAATGGGACTTAATATTGTTGATGTTCCTGGGGTAACCGTAAATAGATTTTGTTCATCAGGAATTGAAACCATTGGCATAGCCACAGCAAAAATTCAATCAGGAATGGCAGATTGTATTATTGCTGGTGGTGCAGAGAGCATGAGTTCTGTACCTATGACAGGTTATAAAACTGAGCTAAATTATGACTTGGCCAAAGCCGGACATGAAGATTATTATTGGGGAATGGGCAATACCGCAGAAGCTGTCGCCAATCAATTTAATGTATCTAGAGAAGACCAAGATGAGTTTGCTTATAACTCACATATGAAAGCTTTAAGAGCACTAGCAGAAGACCGTTTCCAAGACCAAATTGTGCCTATAGAAGTAGAACAGACTTATATTGATGAGAACGGAAAAAAAGCAACAAAAAAATATACTGTAACTAAAGATGAAGGACCCAGAAAAGGAACATCCATTGAGGTTTTAAATAAGTTACGCCCCGTTTTTGCTGCAGGCGGAAGTGTAACTGCAGGAAATTCTTCTCAAATGAGCGATGGTGCAGCCTTTGTTCTTGTGATGAGTGAAGAAATGGTAAAAGAATTAAATATTGAGCCTATTGCCAGGTTGGTCAACTATGCTGCAGCTGGTGTAGAACCAAGAATCATGGGAATTGGACCTGTAAAAGCTATTCCAAAAGTTTTAAAACAGGCTGGGTTAAAACAAGATGACATTGAGTTAATTGAATTGAACGAAGCCTTTGCTTCACAATCTTTAGCAGTAATCAGAGAATTAGGGCTTAACCAAGATATTGTTAATGTAAATGGTGGTGCCATTGCCTTAGGACATCCATTAGGTTGTACAGGAGGCAAACTTTCTGTTCAATTATTTGATGAAATGAGGAAACGAAACATGCAAGGAAAGTATGGCATGGTCACTATGTGTGTAGGTACAGGTCAAGGTGCCGCTGGTATTTATGAATTCTTAAAATAAAATTTAGCCAAATGAGTACAGAAAATATGAACAAAGACTTATTAAGAGGTGGTCAGTTTCTTGTCAAAGAAACCAAATGCGAAGATGTTTTTACGCTTGAGGATTTAACCGAAGAGCAGAAAATGATGCGTGATAGTACTAAAGAGTTTGTAGACCGTGAACTATGGGCACATTGGGAAAGATTTGAGCATAAAGATTACGCATATACAGAAGAATGTATGCGAAAAGCTGGTGAACTTGGTCTTTTGAGCATTGCTGTACCCCAAGCTTATGGCGGAATGGGAATGGGCTTTGTTTCTACCATGTTGGTCTGCGATTATATCTCTGGAGCCACTGGTTCATTTAGTACTGCATTTGGCGCACATACAGGCATTGGCACTATGCCCATTACCCTTTATGGAACTGAAGAACAAAAACAAAAATATGTTCCCAAATTAGCATCTGGCGAATGGTTTGGTGCTTATTGTCTTACTGAGCCTGGGGCAGGATCAGATGCAAATTCTGGAAAAACAAAAGCAGTTTTATCAAAAGATGGAAAACATTACAGTATTTCTGGTCAAAAAATGTGGATATCAAATGCAGGGTTTTGTAATATGTTCATTGTTTTTGCACGCATAGAGGACGACAAATATATAACTGGTTTCATTGTAGAAAATAATCCTGAAAATGGGATTACTCTGGGGGATGAAGAAAAGAAATTAGGGATTCACTCCTCTTCTACTCGTCAAGTATTTTTTAGTGAAACCAAAGTTCCTGTAGAGAACATGCTTTCTGAAAGAGGAAATGGATTTAAGATTGCCATGAATGCTCTGAACATTGGCAGAATTAAATTGGCAGCAGCTTGTTTAGATGCACAAAGAAGAGTTATTGGAGAGGCTGTTAATTATGCCAATGAAAGAATTCAATTTAAAACACCTATTATTAATTTTGGAGCTATCAAGGCAAAAATAGCAGAAATGACTACGGCATGTTACGCAAGTGAATCTGGCAGTTATCGTGCTGCCAAAAACATTGAAGATAGAATTGCTATTAGAGAAGCTGGTGGAAATAGTCATCAAGAAGCAGAATTAAAAGGTGTAGAAGAATACGCTATTGAATGTTCTATTCTTAAAGTAGCAGTTTCTGAATTGGTACAATTCGTTACTGATGAAGGAGTACAAATTTTTGGCGGAATGGGCTTTAGCGCAGATGCTCCTATGGAAAAAGCATGGAGAGATGCCCGTATTGCTAGAATTTATGAAGGAACCAATGAAATCAACAGAATGCTTTCTGTAGGTATGTTGGTTAAAAAAGCCATGAAAGGTCATGTTGACCTTTTGGGACCCGCAACCAAAGTTGGTGAAGAATTGATGGGAATTCCATCAATGGATAAACCTGACTTTTCAGAATTGTTTGCTGAAGAAAAAGATTTAGTTACAAGATTAAAAAAAGTGTTTCTTATGGTTGCTGGTAGTGCCGTACAGAAATACGGGCCAGATTTGGAAGAACATCAGCAATTATTAATAGCTGCTTCAGATATTCTTATTCAAGTCTATATGGCTGAATCAACTATTCTAAGAACAGAAAAAAATGCAAAACGTTTTGGGGAAGATGCACAAGCAACTCAAATAGCAATGTCCAAATTGTATTTGTACAATGCTGTGGACATTGTCATTAGAAAAGGAAAGGAAGCTATTATTTCATTTTCTCAAGGTGATGAGCAACGTATGATGCTCATGGGGCTAAAACGTTTTACAAAATATACAAATCAACCTAATGTAGTGGCTTTACGCATACAAATTGCTGATAAAGTAGCTGCAGATAATGGTTATACCTTTGACTAATTCAAATAAAAGCTTTAAAAATAAAGCAGAATTTGAAAACCGCTCCTTTTGGGGCGGTTTTTTTATTTGTTCTTATTTCCTTTTAAATAAAATGTCAGGGTCTGTATGCGCATTTAAATCATCAATATACTTTTTATCCAACAACTCTATTCCTAGTTTATAAGGTGCATTGGTCCATCCAAAACCACCATCAGGCACATATTTAAAATTTGTGCCAACATTTCCATATTCCACAAGGTAATTAACACTCAAATGTAATAACCGGGCAGAATTAGAAATAACTGGGCTATTTTAAGTATAAAGTGGAATTTTATAATTTAAGACCAACCAAGACTTTTATATCTATGAAATATAGACATGAGCAATGATTTTAAGGATGTAGTTTCCTTGCCCACATAGTTAATCTGTTTCTGAATATACTTCTAAACCACATGGATATGTATATCCATATAAAATATATTGGATTGTTGTACATTAGTTTTCTAAACCTTCTTTTATGAAAAATTCTCTTACTTTTTCTTTAATATTGTTCACAACATTGATGTTCTCCCAAACTGATTCCCGTTTGTACGATATCATTGATGCCGTTTCTGCGGATAGGATAGAAAAAGACATTACTACCCTTGTCAATTTTGGAACCCGGCATACCCTTAGTGACACCATTTCTGAAACCAGGGGCATTGGTGCTGCACGGCGTTGGATAAAAAATGAGTTTGAGACTATTTCATCTAACTGTTCAGATTGTTTGGACGTCTTTTATCAAAAAGATTTTATAAAAAAAGGGGACAATGCACGTATTGTAAAAGATGTTTGGGTGGTAAACGTTGTAGCCATACAACATGGCACTAAATACCCCAACCGGTTTATCATCATGAGCGGAGATATAGATTCCCGTGTAAGCAACCCCACCAACTACACTTCAGATTCCCCGGGAGCCAATGACAATTCCAGTGGAATGGCAGGAACCATAGAAGTGGCCAGAGTACTATCAAACTATCAATTTGAAAACAGCATTATCTATACTGGTATTTCTGGTGAAGAGCAAGGATTATATGGAGGAAAAGGACTTGCCGCTTATGCAAAAGAAAAAGGCTGGGAAATTATCGGAACCATAAACAATGATATGATCGGGAACATTAAAGGCGTGGACGGTATCGTCAGCAATGTTGATTTTAGGATATTTTCCGAACCCGTTCCCCCTACTGAAACCGAACAAGAAAGAAAAGCAAGGCGTTTTTACGGTGGTGAAGTTGATGGTATTTCCAGACAATTGGCGCGCTTTGTACATAAAACCACCAAAAACTATATGCCAGAAATGAACCCAATGCTTATTTATAGATTGGACAGGTTTGGCCGTGGAGGACACCATCGTCCTTTTAATGATGCCGGTTATGCAGGAATCCGTATTATGGAGGCCCATGAAAACTATACGCAACAACATCAGGACATACGGGTAGAAGATGGCATTGCTTATGGAGATGTCCTAGAACATGTAAATTTCGAATATGCTAAAAAATTGACCACTGTAAACGCTATAAACTTGGCATCCATAGCATGGGCACCGCCCGCACCAAAAGAAGTTAAGATCGGGGGCATTGTGGCACCAGCAGCTAAATTTGAATGGAGCAAGGTGGATGGTGCCAAAGGATATAAAATCTATTGGAGGGATACCACCTCCCCTACTTGGGATCATAGCAGATATGTTGGTGACGTAACAGCATACACCTTAACTGGCATTGTAATTGATAATTTCTTCTTTGGAATAGCTGCCGTTGGTGAAAATGGCCATGAAAGTCTTGTGGTTTTTCCAAATAAAATCCTACGATAATGATAAAAAGAATACTCCCACTTTTTATATTAGGGACAGTGCTCCATGCCTCTGCCCAACAACAATTTACAGAACAGGACACGCTCCGAGGGAGTATTACTCCCGAGCGAGCTTGGTGGGATCTAAATTACTACCATTTGGATATAGAGGTGAAACCAGATGAAAAATTCATTGCAGGTACTAACATCATTCGCTATAAAGTGTTAGAAGAAAATCAAGTCCTTCAAGTGGACCTGCAACCACCCATGAAAATTGAAAAAGTAACCCAAGATGGCAAAAGGCTAAAAGTGACCTCTAATGGAAACGCCCATTTTGTGACGCTGAAAAAGAAACAGAAGAAGGGCAAGTTCAATGAAATCATTGTTCACTATTCTGGCAACCCCAAAGAAGCGGTGAACGCTCCTTGGGATGGTGGGTTTTCTTGGAAAAAAGACAACAACGGCAAACACTTTATAGCTACATCTTGCCAAGGATTGGGAGCCAGTGTCTGGTGGCCCAACAAAGACCATATGTATGATGAAGTGGACAGCATGGCCATTAGCATAACCATTCCCAAAGATTTAATGGACGTTTCCAACGGAAGGCTTAGAAAGGTTGATGAACATAAAAATACCAAGACCTACCATTGGTTTGTGGGCAATCCCATCAACAACTACGGAATAAATGTAAACATTGGGGACTATGTGCATTTTAATGAAAAATATAATGGGGAAAAGGGTATTTTGGATATGGAATACTATGTGCAAAAAGACAATTTAGAGAAAGCCAAAGAACAGTTTAAACAAGCTCCGATGATGATGGGGGCCTTTGAGCATTGGTTTGGCCCCTACCCTTTTTATGAGGACAGTTTTAAATTGGTAGAAGTACCTTATTTGGGTATGGAACACCAAAGTTCTGTTACCTATGGCAATCGTTATGAAAATGGGTATTTGGGAAATGATCTTTCTGGAACCGGTTGGGGTTTAAAGTTCGACTTTATCATTATCCATGAAGCTGGTCACGAATGGTTTGCCAATAACATTACCTATAAAGATGTGGCAGACATGTGGATACATGAAGGTTTTACCGCCTATTCAGAAAGCCTATATCTAGATTATCATTTTGGAAAAGAAGCCGCTGAAGCATATGTTATTGGGACCAGAAGACGTATTAGAAATGACAGTCCCATTATTGGTACATATAATGTAAACAAGGAAGGCAGTAGTGATATGTACTACAAAGGTGCCAGTATGTTGCATACGCTACGGCAATTAGTGGAAGATGATACCTTATGGAGACAAATATTAAGAGGTATCAACAAAGAATTTTACCATAAAACGGTCACCACAAAACAAATAGAAGATTACCTAAGTGAGCAAACAGGAAAAGACTTGTCCGCTTTTTTCAACCAATATTTGCGCACCACCAAAATTCCCAAGTTGGAATATAAAATTGAGGGCAGCACAATCAACTACAGATATGTAGATGTAGTCGAAAATTTTGATATGCCCGTAAGAGCTTTTGTGGGCGATACCGCATACTGGTTATTCCCCAAAAAAAATAAGGAATGGAAAACTGAAGAACTAGAAGGGAATTTGATGAATTTTAAGGTTGATGAGAATTTTTATATCATAACTAAAACCCAGTGATTATACAGGGAATAAGGTTTACTATATTTGTATAAAAAAACTATGAAATACATTCTATCAGCACTAGTATTCACCCTTTTTATTTCCTGTTCTATTGATGAAAAAAAAGAAACAGAAGTAAAAACGGATTATACAGCAGAAAACGAACAAGAAATTACGACATATATAGAAGAACATAATTTAGATGCAATAAAAAGCGCTACGGGTTTGTATTATGTTATTGATGAACCAGGAACTGGTAAACAACCAACAGCATCTTCTACCGTAACGGTAGCTTACAAAGGCTATTATTCCAATGGATTTGTTTTTGACGAAAGTGATCCTGAGGGTATTTCTTTTAATTTAAGCCAAGTAATAGCGGGATGGACAGAGGGTATTGCCTATTTTAAAGAAGGTGGTAGCGGTATTCTTTTGATTCCTTCTCATTTAGGGTATGGCAGTTTTGACTATCAAGGTCTTATTCCTGGCGGATCTGTCCTTATTTTTGATATTGAGCTTATTTCTGTTGATTAAAAAAATATATCTGTTTTTTTGGTAAAAACAGTTATACAATACTTCTCATAACAGTTATAAATCAACGTTTTAATTCACCAAATAAGAGAAATATATTGGTTTTAAAGGGAGTGACTCATTGGATTTAGCTTTTAAAATGAAAAAGATAAAAACAAAACAAAAAGCTTTAATGAAAGGAATAATCTCAACACTAATATTAATAACATTATTTTTTTACTACTGGTTGTAAAAATGATGTTACAGAAAATCCAAATATTGAAACTGGAATTTATGGAAATATTAAATACGGAGTTGGAGATTGTATGCCAGAAATTGATGAAAACTCAAGAGAATACAATAATTACAATGGAGAAATATATTTTATTGTAAAATTTGACTTAGAGAATTTGGGTAACGGTGATTTTGAACAACTAAAAGCAAATAGTATTCATACAAACGTGAGTAATGGAACACTAGAAATAGAACTACCAATAAGGAACTTATTTAGTAATGCCAAATGATGTTTATTTGTATTCTGAGTCCAATACAGTAGTAATAGAATCTAAAGTTGCTTTACAGAAGAGTTTTAAATTCTGGAAATGTACATCTTATTGAAATAACGCACGAACGTGCAACAATGAACATAATCCTACTCTGTGAAATTTACAACTTAGTAGCACCTCGCTATTTCTTTTAGTATTTTGTATATTTATCTTAATAATCAATCCTAATGAACCATTGGCTCATACCAACCAATTTATTTCTATGAAAAAATTCTTCACTAAGCTTCTGGTCTTTGGCTTTGCAATTGTAATCACCGTTTCTTTCACCAAGGCACCTACCAACAAATTAGAAAAGTTGAATGTTATGGAACAATCAATGGAGTTTAATACTGATGGGTTATACTATGCCGAGCTTTTCGATTACATATATAGGGGCCATTTTGAAAATATTGAACTAAAGCGCGAAGACATGCAGTTCCTTATGATTTTTGAGCAATACCTTAGAGCCTATGGCAGACAATGCCCTACCAATCTACCAGCCAATAAAGTGGAAATCATGAACTTGGTCTGTGCTAGAGAAGAGGTCACTACTAACGGGTACGGGACTGAAACCAGTCGCGTTTGTATTGAGTGGAAGTCAGTTGGCTCTGGTCTATATGCTCGTCCAGATCTGTACAACGCCAAGCTAGAGGTAGAGAATATTCAAAGTGCCAATACATTGCAGACAACCTTAGCAATGATCACCGATCCAAATGCCATGGGCAATTCTGTGGATTTAGTGCATAAAGCAAAAGGGTTACAAAATGATATGTCCCAGATTTTTACGCTAAACCCATGTAACAGTGCCGGTATAAAACGATTTGAAGAAAATCTTAAATTATTTGCGCTAAACAAATCAGCTGTTCGCATGCAAGGCAGTAGTAAATATGCTGTCATGAAAGAATCTGGTGGGCCTTCTGGATCACAAAACCTCAATGAATTGTTCAATGACCTTATTGCCGATCAAGCAAGAACATGGTCTTTTAACCGATATGAACCCAGTAGTATTTCTAATATAACGGTACAATCAACAGACACTAAGGGAAGACCCGTGGAAGCACTAGCTTATTACAAGTACAAAGGATTTGGCAATAGCGCCAATGGTTGGGCAAGGATATCTTTTACCAATGGCTTGCCCAAATGTATTTATTTCTTTGACTTTCCTAATAATTGTAAAACCCCAAGCAGTAGTATTGTGGCCTCATATGCTCAAGGCAATTATGCAAACTAATAAACTCAATCTATGGAAGGTTACAGCCTTCATAGCAAATATGGGCAAGGAACAAACTTTATAATTAACTAATCTATCTAAGTACATGACAAAAAATGAGTTATGTCTATATCCCTTGTTTTAAG
>CAYNLI010000011.1:0-15857 GCA_964398035.1 uncultured Flavobacteriaceae bacterium
TAATCTTGTTCTTGTAGCAGTTTAATTTGATCTCGTAGTTTGGCTGCCTCAATAAAGTTCAATTCTTTGGCTGCTTTTTCCATTTCTTTTCTTTTGCCTCGAATCATTTTTTCTCTTTGATCTTTGGTCAAGTAATTCAAATCTGGTTCAGCTGCACGTAATTCTTCTTTTTCGAAATGATAAGCAGAAACAGAATTTTTTGTCAATGCACTGTCCAAACTTTTATTTAACGCTTTAGGGGTAATATTGTGCTCCAAGTTGTACGCTATTTGCTTTTCCCTTCTATAATCAGTTTCATCAATGGTTTTTTGCATGCTATTGGTAATCTTATCCGCATACATAATGGCTTTACCGTTTAGATTCCTTGCTGCCCTCCCAACGGTTTGGGTAAGAGAACGTGCACTTCTTAAGAAACCTTCTTTATCGGCATCTAAAATGGCTACAAGTGACACTTCTGGCAAATCTAGCCCCTCTCTTAACAAGTTTACACCAATCAAGACATCAAAAATTCCTTTTCTTAAATCTTGCATGATTTCAACACGTTCCAAAGTATCCACATCACTATGAATATAACGGCAACGTATACTTATTCTGGTAAGGTATTTTGCCAACTCCTCAGCCATTCTTTTGGTAAGGGTAGTGACCAGGGTACGTTCATCTTTTTCTACCCGTAATTGAATTTCTTCTATTAAATCATCAATTTGGTTTAAGCTAGGTCGTATTTCAATAATAGGATCTAGTAATCCTGTTGGTCTTATTACTTGTTCAACAAAAACACCCTGACTTAATTGCAATTCATAATCGGCTGGTGTGGCACTCACAAA
This sequence comes from uncultured Flavobacteriaceae bacterium, assembly GCA_964398035.1. Lineage (GTDB taxonomy): Bacteria > Bacteroidota > Bacteroidia > Flavobacteriales > Flavobacteriaceae > Saonia. The sequence continues at coordinate 825 of CAYNLI010000011.1, forward strand.
AATCACTTGATTCTGTATAATTTCAAACTCCTCAAATTTTAACGGTCTGTTGTCCATTGCTGCTGGTAATCTAAAACCAAATTCCACTAAATTTTCTTTGCGGGAACGGTCACCACCATACATGGCGTGTACTTGCGGAATGGTAACATGGCTTTCATCAATTATCATTAAATAATCATTGGGAAAATAATCCAAAAGGCAAAAAGGTCTGGTCCCTGCTTCACGGCCATCTAAATATCTAGAGTAATTCTCTATCCCTGAACAGTAGCCTAATTCTCGTATCATTTCTAAATCAAAATTAGTGCGTTCTTCCAGTCGCTTAGCTTCTAAATGTTTTCCAATTTCTTTAAAATAACTCACTTGTTTAACCATGTCCTCTTGAATTTGATGAATGGCATTTTGCAACACATCTGGAGAGGTGACAAACATATTGGCGGGATATATGTTCAGATTTTCATAGATTTCTAAAACCTTATTGTTAAACGGGTCAAAAGCTTCTATTTCTTCAATTTCATCACCAAAGAAATGAATTCTAAAAGCATGGTCTGCATAACTTGGAAAAACATCCACAACATCCCCTTTGACTCTAAAATTACCGTTTCTAAAATCCATAGTGGTTCTGGAATAAAGACTTTGCACTAATTGATGTAAAAATTTGGTGCGCGAGATTACTTGGTCCTTTTGAATAGAGATGACGTTTTTCTTGAATTCCACAGGATTTCCTATCCCGTAAATGCAAGACACTGAGGCAACTACCAAGACGTCCCTTCTGCCAGAGAGTAGGGAAGAGGTGGCACTTAACCGCAATTTTTCTATATCCTCATTAATGGAGAGGTCTTTTTCTATATAAGTGCCAGAAGCAGGAATATAGGCTTCAGGTTGATAATAGTCATAATAAGAAACAAAATATTCTACAGCGTTTTCAGGAAAAAACTGTTTGAATTCCGAATACAATTGGGCTGCCAAAGTTTTGTTATGGGCTAAGACCAAGGTAGGTCTTTGCACAGTTTCTATTACATTGGCCACGGTGAAAGTTTTCCCAGAACCCGTTACACCTAGTAGGGTTTGGTGCTTTTCTGAAGCATCAATACCTTCTACCAATTGACTGATTGCTTGTGGTTGGTCACCAGTGGGCTTAAATTCCGAAACGATCTTAAATTTCATGCCCTAAATTTACAAAAGGCATCGGGTTTGAGTGAAGTCATTGCAAATAAAATTTGGTGGATTATCGCTTTAATGAAAAATGCCCTTTAATTTCTTGGTCATCGTTATTTTTTACTCTAAACCAATAGTCTGATGATGGTAATGGAGTGCTATTAAATGTACCATCCCAACCTTGGGATTTTGGGTCAATTTGGGCTAAAAAATTTCCATATTGGTCAAAAATAAAGATATGACTTAAATTAATTTCGTTGGTCAATGGTGGAGGAATATACTGCCAAAAGTCATTGATGCCATCTCCATTGGGAGTGAAGAACTTAGGGAAACCTTCTAAAGTTAAATTCTGTTCAATGCTTTTTTTAACTATTCCACAACCGTTTTTGTCCCTTACATAGACAGTATAGGAGTCTATAGGTATATTATTAAATGTGTTGCTATCTTGATATAGACCATCTAAACTATTTAACGCATACTCATAACCCCCTGTTCCTGTAGTTTGGATTGTAATAGTTAAATTACTTGAGGGACCAGTAATATTAATGGCAGTAATGGTTGCTATTTCAGAAGAGACTACTGAGAATTCTTTTGAACTTGGGCACTCTATGGTGTTTGTTAACTGAGAAATGTTGTTATATGCTTCATAACGGTACAATCCATTTTCGGTAAGTGATACTTTATTGGTATCAGAGATTAGCTTTTCATTGCCAAAATCAAACACTACAAGATACTACAAATCCCTTTTCTTTAACAATGCGTACGATGAATAGATAAAAATGGCAGTCCAAGCCAATACAATAAGGATTTCATACCAATGAACGGCATAATCAAAATTGAAGTCCTCCCCAATTTGATTGGCTACAGATTTCACGGCTCCAAGTCTTGTGAAAGGCTCTTTTAAAAGATTCCACATAGAATTAAGAGGAAAAAACCCCATTATTCTATCGGTAGTTTCACCGTCAAATAATTTCCAACGAATCATACCTCGGACAAAGCCTTCAAAAACTTGCCATAATATTAAAAACCCCAATGCGAAGGCAGAACGTTTAACAAGGATGCCTAGAAATAAACAGAAAGAGAAAAACCCCGTTAATTTGACAAAATAGGCCAATAGGTATTCTAAATCTGAAAATATAATAGAGAACTCATTGTAATCAGAATATATGAGCCCTAGAATCAGGGAAACTACAAACACAAAAATGGTGGAAATGACCGAAAAGGACAGTACCGTTAGAAATTTAGATAAAACAAACTCTTTTTTTGAAAGACCATCTATTAAATTCTGTTTTATAGTCTTGTTGCTATATTCATTGGCCATCATGGACACAATTACTATGGCTAAGAACAGTTTGAAAAATGCAGTAATAAAGGTGTTAAAATGCCAGATATACGGGAAATTAAATATACCCTGTTCTGCCAAGTGAAATTTTACCGGGCCTATATCAAATTTTATGGCTGCTACTAAAGCAATTGATGTTAAGAGAACAAAGTATGAGATGATTAATACTTTACTAGCTCTATTGTTCCACAGCTTTATAAATTCTATTTGTAATAAACGTATCATATGTTTTTAGTTGATGGTTTTCCTAAGTTTAATCAGGATTAATTGCTTTGGTTATTGGTAAGGGCTAAGAATTGTTCTTCCAAACTTTCTTTGCGTTTTACCATATGGGAGAGCACAACCCCTTTTTTGAACAGTTCATGATTGAGGACAGCTGGGTTCATTTCTTCTTTAAGAATGGCAGTTATCATTCCGTTTTCCTTTTTTATTTTTCCAAAGCTTGCGTTTTTTTCCAAATAGGCTTCCAACTCGTCCATGTTTTCTGTTTTTAGCTCAAAAAACCCATGGCTTGCCAACATATCGTCCACTCTGCCAGAGTATAATTTTTCACCTTTTCTAAGAATAATTACATGGCTGCATACTTTTTCTACTTCATCCAATAAATGTGATGCCAATAAAATAGTTGTGCCCTCGCCTGCAATTTTTTTGATAATCTCTCTTATTTGATGTATTCCCTGGGGATCCAAACCATTTGTAGGCTCATCCAAAATTAAAATTTCTGGATCGTTCAATAGGGCAGAGGCTATGGCCAACCGCTGTTTCATTCCTAAAGAGTAGGTTTTGAATTTGCTATTTTTTCGTTCCAACAGTCCAACCAGTTCCAGTTTTTCTTCAATTTTATCCTCATTTACCTCTTTTATTTTACATACCAATTTTAAATTCTGAATAGCTGTCATGTAGGGATAAAAATTAGGTCTCTCTATAATGGCCCCCACCTTTTTAAGTGCATCATGTGTGGTAGAAGTACCATTGAACCAATTAAAATCACCATTGGTTTCATTCACTACATTAAGGACAATTCCAAGAGTAGTGGATTTTCCACTGCCATTGGGACCTAGAATGCCGTACACATTGCCTTTTTCTATAGTAAAAGAAAGGTCTTTTACGGCAGTTAGGTATCCATATTTCTTGGTAAGATTGTTTACTGTGAGTATCGTTTCCAAATCAGGATGGGTTTTTGTGTTGTTTATAGTAACTTGACGAGGAAATCACTATTTTGTTACAAGATAACTTCATTAAAAGTAAATTAAGAATATGTCTGATGAAAAATTGATGTCCAAGAAGAAACCGGCTTATCCCGTAAATAAACGGTTGGATGCCTATTTGGATTATTACAATAGGAAAATTGAAATTCCCATTTTTTATGAGGACCTGTTGCGTTTTTCTGGCTCGGTCACAGTGTACAATGCTGATGATGAGGATACTTTATGGATAAGGGTTTATTATTCTGATTATGAAAGGCAAGAAATTGATTTAAGTCTAAAAAGAGTGTATTCCATTTTACATTCTGATGGTAGTGATAGCATATTACAATATCTAAATGTGGATGCAGTTGACTATTGTACATTTGGGAATTCCAAGCCATTTAGAATTAAAATAAGGAATATTCTCAATGATAACTTTACTTACTTTTATGTAAAAAAAACAGATGCATCCAGAGTTTATGGATTGGAGTTGGAACATATGCTTTCTCCCTATAACCTCAATTTTTTGGTGTATAAGGATACATTGATTGAAGAGCATATAGCTGGTATTCCAGGAGACGAGTTCATCAAAGATATGCTTCCCAATTGTTCAGAACCTGAAAAGGCCCAATTGGCCAAAGAGTTTGTTAAGTTCAATGAACGATGCATGATAAGGTTACTTGGCGATATGCGTTCTTACAACTATGTAATAGTGCCGACTCATGATTTTGACCAAGTAATCTATAAAATACGTGCCATAGATTTTGATCAACAGTGTTTTGAGGGAAAATTAAAAGTATATCGCCCTCAGTTTTTTAAAGAAAATTACCAAATGGTGGAACTGGTAAGAAGTAAATTATTGCATACCTCAGTTGATCAATATAAAATAGAGGAACGTTCCATAGTTGCCAAACGGATTATTAGTTCTGGAAATAGAATCAAGAAATTAATCAGTATTTGTAAAACTGATGATATTTCTTTGGATGAGAATATAAAACAGTTAAGCGGTCTAATTTATGAACTTACATTGGATGTGAATTTTAAAAAATGTACAACCATGGGTCAGGTTTTAGCGCTGGCCTTAGATTTTGTGAAAAGAAATTATGAAGATGTGAGTATGAAACAGATTATTGAGAACCGATTTTAGAAATCAGAGGGTAGCTGTTTTACAATTTTGACAAGTTGAATTTTAACCGACATTTAAATAATTGGCTTCTGTTAATTAAAAATCTAACTCTTAAGTTCCTTGTTAAAGTACACTAGGTAGTAATACATCTGTTTCTCTTCATCCCAACCTTTTTCTACAAATTTATCGGCTGAATCTGGGTTTATAAAGTCAAGCTTAATCTGTATGTTGGTGTCCAGATTTATGACATTTTTAATTTTTCTACGGGCATCAGAAACCGCTTTGTTGGCAATATCAAAATTAGAAACATCTTCAATACTGTATTTGGGACCTTTTTCAACTTTGTAATGTTTAAACTCAGGAATCAATTCTGGGTTTTCCATCACTTCATTTAAAAAAGTACTTTCCTCAAAGGCATCATTTTTCGCAAAATGGTTCACTGCACGGTTCATGAACAACACTTCTTGTTGTTTATCCTCAGCAGGCAAAACCACATCTTTGGCAAAGTTTTGACAAAATTTTAAATAGTTCTTAGTCTTAAAATTATCATCTGATAATGCTTCTACATCCAAAAAGTTCTCTAGCCAGTATTTGGCATCGTAACGGTTACTGTCCACTGAAAGTACTTTGTAGCCCTCTTCTTTGTTGGTATTGAATATGATACAACCTTTGTCCAGTTTGTTGATGTTTATGCCTTGTTGTATAAGAATATCTAGGTTGCCCCCTTTTTCTTCAAACTGAAGAAAATCATGCTTTAACTCACTTTTAAAAATACCAATGGCATCTACTTTTTCATTATCCAACAACAAACCTGATAAATATGTCACATATACTTCTCCACTTTTAATATGTGGATGATTGGATTGTTCAAATAAATGAGTGGCTATTTTTTTTGAATTGGTATGAACAGAAGAAGGTTCTGTAAAAATTTCTGATGCTATTTTGTACAGTACATTGAACTCAACATCAACTTCATTGGAAAAATAAAAATAGTTCTCTTCTTTTTCTCTAAAGGGTCTAAAGAAATATTCTTTTAACAACCCAGATATTTCATCATTTAAAGGAAAAGGTTCTGTTGATAAAAAAATATTTTCATTTTTGTTTTTGTTTCCAACACGGTGAAGAGAAACACTTTCAATTTGGGTAGAATATAAGTTTATCATTCGGAGAAATAATAGTTAAGTAGTTAGTGTAATGTATTGATAAACAATAAATTAGTTAATTCCAGTTTTCATCAAAATCCAAGTCGTCATAGCTTTCCAAGCCATTATCATCAAAATCTATACTTGGTTCAGCTTCAAATTTTTTCTCTGGTGGTGAATCTGGAAGTTCTCCAAAACTGAACAGTGTATTTGGGTATGCCCTTCCGTCTTCCTTTTCTACAATATCGGCCAACTCCACAAAGAAGGTCCACATGCTTAGAAAATCGTACACATAGATTAATTTTGGCGTACGTTCATTAAGAATATTTTCTATAAAAGTTTTACTCATGAGTCGAATATCAGAATCGTTTTCGCTCATATCAAAAAGTGCAATTTCCTCATCTTGGTTCCATTCAATATCACAAGTGTAAAAAGAGGCCATTTCATCTCCCATAAAGCCAAAAGATTGGGTTATGGCATTGTGAAAATCTTCTAAACTGTTATCTCCCTGTATTTCTATATCCCTAAAAATATCATCTTTGGTGTCTAGAATTACTCTTATTTTATAAATCATACCCTTAATTTTAGAGTGGGAACAAAGTTACGATTATGTATTGAATTTACAACGGGATAAAAAAGTGTATTCAAAATATTTGCATGTGTATTAACCTATTTGGAAAACCTATGTAGTACAAAGGTCATAGTGCCCAAAAGGAAAAAAGCAAAAATTTGATGGGCAACACCCAACCATACTGGTACAGCATAAATTAGGGTGAGAACTCCCAAAATAAACTGCACTACAATTATGGACAACAATAAGTTGATACCTTTTTTTTGAAGAGAAGTCTGGGAGAATTTTTTTGCTTTGTAACCAATAAATAAAATTAACCCAACTACAATATACGCTAAGTAACGATGTATAAACTGTACTCCACTTTTTCCTTCAACAAAATTTTTCCAGATAGGACTATGTTCTATTAGAACTGTCTTATGAATCAATTTTCCGTCACTCATAAATGGCCAGTGATTATGAATAAAACCAGCATCCAATCCTGCAACCAGTCCACCCCAAAAAATCTGTAGTACCAATAAAACCATTCCAACTCTGATGAGATTTCTGAAATGGATATTTATTTCTTTCTTTTTTGGAAAGATTAAATCTAAGACTACCCATAATGTATAGGCGAAAGTAATGAATGCTGTAATTAAGTGGGCAGCCAGCCTATAGTGACTTACATCTGGTCTGTTGACCAAACCGCTTTTAACCATATACCAACCTAAAAACCCTTGGAACCCTCCAAGAAATAGAAGAATAATAGCTTTTTTTATTGTTGGTCTAGAAAGCTGTTTTCTTATAAGAAAGTATAAAAAAGGGACAAGGAACACTATCCCAATAAACCTACCGATAAATCTATGTAGCCATTCCCAAAAGTAAATGTCCTTGAAATCTTCTAATGTAAAATGCGAATTTATTTTTTGATATTCTGGGTACTGCTTATATAGATCAAAGGCTTCTTTCCATTCAACATCATTACTAGGAGGTATTGTTCCGCTTATCAATTTATAATTGGATATGGAAAGACCAGAATGGGTCAATCTAGTTACACCACCAACAACTACCATAATAAAGATTAAAAGACTTCCGGTCAAAAGCCAATATATAACTGCTCTGTTATCTTTTTTCATTTAGCTCTGTATTTGATGTATTTAACCCCATTTCTTTTCCTTTTCTCATCATAAAAGTATGGGCTGCATCATATTCATTGAGGATTTCTCCTTCTAATATAGCTTCTTTGATTGCGTCTTTTAATAAACCAATTTCTTTGGAAGGCTTTAGATTGAATGTTTTCATGATTTCTTTCCCACTTATTGGAGGTTGAAAATTTCTAATATGATCACGTTCTTCTACTTCTACAATTTTTTGACGGACAACTTTAAAATTATTTTTATATTTTTTCTGCTTTTTAGGGTTTTTGGTGGTGATATCCGCTTCACACAAGGTCATTAAATCATCTACATAATCACCTGCATCAAAAACAAGTCTACGGACTGCAGAATCCGTTACATTGTTCTGTGAAAGCACTACTGGTCTAGAGCTCATTAAAACCAATTTTTGAACAAATTTCATGTGCTCGTTCAATGGCATTCGTAACCTTTTAAACAGCTTGTAGACCATTTTGGAGCCTACAAATTCATGAGCATGGAATGTCCATCCTATTTTTTTGTCAAATCGTTTGGTGGTCGCTTTGCCAATGTCATGTAATAAAGCCGCCCAACGCAACCAAATATCATCTGTATGTTCAGAAATATTGTCCACTACTTCTAAAGTATGCCAAAAGTTGTCCTTATGTTTTTGCCCTTCAACTTCCTCAATGCCTTCCAATGCTGTGAGTTCTGGTAGAATAAAGTCCAGTAATCCAGTTTGATGCAATAATTTAAAACCAGTTGATGGTTTTTTGCTGCCAATAATTTTATGGAGCTCATCAATGATCCGTTCCTTAGAGATTATTTTTATTCGCTCCTTATTATCAGTGATTGCTTGTAAGGAATCTATGTGGATTTCAAAATCCAATTGTGTTGCAAAACGGATGGCGCGCATCATTCTTAAGGGATCATCAGAATAAGTGATTCCAGGTTCTAATGGTGTTTGGATTAATTTTTTGTCCAAATCTTTAACGCCTTCAAAAGGATCTAAAAGCTTTCCGAAATCAGTTTCATTTAAAGAAAGTGCCAATGCATTTATGGTAAAATCTCTCCTTTTCTGATCATCTTCCAATGAGCCATTTTCTACATTTGGTTTTCTGCTGTCTCTACTATAACTTTCTTTTCTGGCCCCAACAAATTCCAGTTCTATACCGTTGTGTTTTAACATGGCAGTACCAAAATTTTTAAAAACGGAAACCTTTGGATTTTCCGGTAATTTTTCAGCTACTTTTTTGGCCAGTGCTATGCCACTGCCAATGGCAACTATATCAATATCTTTTGGCGTTCCTCTTTTAAGGAGTAGGTCACGTACAAAGCCACCAATAACATAACAGTCCAAAGACAATTCTTTGGCAGCTTTTCCTATGATTTTAAAAATAGGGTCTTGTAGATTTCCTGTGTAATATTCTTGCATTTTTTTATTCACGTATCACCTTGACCAAACCGCCATTACCAATCTTGATAATTGATGAAGGATTTGTCATTGCCTTTTCTTGATGCAAATTTACTATATAGTCTACACCTTTTAAAATGGCAGGGTCTATTTCTTTAAAGCTTTTTGGAGCAGGTTTACCACTAATATTTGCAGAAGTTGAAACTATTGGTTTTTTGAAATTGGTGATCAAATATTTGCAAAATTTGTCTGTAGCCACTCTAATAGCAAGGGAATTGTCATCTGCGACTAAATTTATGGCAATTCCTTTGGGATTGTCATAAACAATGGTGGTTGGTTTTTCAGCCAGATCTATAATGTCATAAGCAACTTCTGGAACTTCAGAGATATATTTTTCTAGCATAAAATCATTTGCGACCAAGCATATCATAGTTTTGGTGTCTATTCTTTTTTTTAAGGCATAGATTTTTTTTACTGCTTCTTCGTTTGTGGCATCACAACCTATGCCCCAAACCGTATCGGTAGGGTAAAGGATCAGGCCACCATTTTTAAGAACCTCAATTGCATTGTGAATTTCTTTTGTCATTATTGCCTAATTATTGAGATTTAGTTTAAAGTGATTTGTTACAGCTAACCATTGAGAACGATTTTTGTCACCATCCACATTGTTTTTTTTAAGAGATTCAATTTGGGAACCCATTATAGGAATTGGTTTCCCATGTGTTTTATCAGATGTTCTGCAAGAAGTTTCCTTTAAAAGGGACATAGCTTTGAACCATAAATCGTCTGCTTTAGGAGTTAATTTTAAGAATAAGCTTCTATTGATTGTTTTTTCTGAAAGAACACCTGATGGGTATAATACACCACCAGCACCTATGGGCAATACTGCTTTTTGATTAAATGTTGTGTTCTTTGTTTGGCTCCATTCTTTATATGGTAATAAATCCCCTGTTTTACTATAATTAATATATCTAGTTTGATTTGCAATAACATCCTTAGGGTATTTCTTGTGTTCCAAGTATAATAATTTTAGCCAATTAGAATCATAAATCATGTCATCATCACAGGTGATAATGGTTTTAGATGGAAAAAATTCTATTGCATGTACTAATTTCCTATGGGAACAAGTAAGTTCTGAAAACCGAATTTCAAAAATATCTCCCTCTAATTTTGATAGTTTTTTAGGAAGAGTTTGCTTTAAATCATGATGTAGCCATAGCACAATTTTTTCAGGAGTTACAGATTGATTTAATAAACTCCTTATTGTAATATGTACAATCGCCATTCTAGATGGGATGGAAGTCAGCGATACTATAGTAGACACCTCTTCACCTTTTCTTGCCTTAAGTCTTTGTGTAGATGCTGTTAATAGTTTTAATGTGTAAAAAAGAGAAATGGGTATTTCTTTTACCTTCATTTATTTTTTTCTTAAAATTTAAAAATAAGAGAATATTCATAAAAAGAACAAAAATAGAGATATACAACTATACTTTTATATTTTTGCCCAACATTTAAAAATATGTCCGAAACTCCTAAAATATCAGTAATAGTTAGTACTTATAATTCTGAAGAATGGTTACAGAAGGTTCTATGGGGGTTTGATTGCCAAACTTTTAAGAATTTTGAAGTAGTTGTTGCTGATGATGGTTCTGGTCTCAAAACAAAAGAGCTTCTTGATAAGATACAGAATGAGGTACAATACAACATTGTTCATATTTGGCAAGAAGATGAAGGGTTTCAAAAGTCTAGAATATTAAACAAGGCAGTGACAGCTTGTAATGCCGATTATATTATTATGACTGATGGGGATTGTATCCCACGTGAAGATTTTGTTCAGGTGCATTATATCAATAAAGAAAAAGGATATTTTATTTCTGGAGGATATTATATGTTGCCCATGAACATATCAAAAATGATTAGCAAAGAAGATATTGAGAAGCAGAATTGTTTTAATATTCATTGGCTTACAGATAAAGGTATTCCAAAAACATTTAAAAATAATAAACTTACCTCTAAAGGATTTATTTCTAAATTTTTTAATGCGGTTACCCCAACAAATGCAAGTTGGAACGGACATAACTCTTCTGGTTGGAAAAAAGATATTCTAAATGTAAATGGTTTTGATGAACGTATGCAATATGGTGGACAGGATCGTGAGCTTGGAGAAAGACTATTTAATTTTGGAATTAAATCCAAACAATTAAGATATAGCGCTGTATGTATTCACTTGAATCATAAAAGAGGGTATAAAACACCAGAATCCATTGCTAAAAATATGTCAATACGTAAAAAAACGAAAAACGAAAAAAGTGTTTGGGCACACTATGGCATTACCAAATAATAGGCTAGCTCATTTTTCTTTTCCAAACGTTTTAATTCTCTATATCTTTCTAAAACGCCTAGTGCATTTAAGTAGCATATGGTAATCCCCTTTTTGCCATCAAGAATTCCTAAACGAAGGATATAGTGATTAAAAAATTTCCAAGTAGGCTTTACAGTAAGATATAAATAATTAAAATAATTTTCTTTGTAAAAATCCTCTTTAGCCTTTAATCTACCATATTTAAGCATTTTCACCTTATAATCTTCATGATTTTTGTAGCAATAGTGAACAAGTTTTTCATTCAGAATACCAGATTTCCCATCAACTATTAAAGTTTCATGCACAATTTTTTTGTCAGAAAATTTCACTTTACTCTTTCTGAACAAACGGTAGTTTTTATCTGTTTGCCATCCACTATAATGTAATGGTTTGTTTTGGAACATGAATTTTCTATAAAACCAATAAGCTACACAATCTGTGTTGTTACTTACAGTTCTAGATATTTCATGCTTCAATTTTTCAGGAACCACTTCATCTGCATCCAAAAATAACACCCAATCATTGGAAGCTTGTTTTAAAGCAAATGATTTTTGAGCTGTGAAATTTTCAAAAGGGTTTTGAATAACCTTTACTTTTGGATGGTTTTGCAAGTATTCATAAGTACCATCAGTGCTGTAAGAGTCCACTACAATAATTTCATCAACAAAATCAATAGAATCAATACATTTTTGTATGTAACCCATTTCATTGTAGGTTATAACGAGGACAGATATTTTTTGGTTTGGCATAGTATGAAATGTTATCTACATTATATTAGAGATGAAGCGATTTTAAAAAGGTTGCGCTTTTCTCTCTTCATTATGAATTATAACAAATAAATAAATAAAAAATTGCATATAGAGGTAAAATTCCTACATTTTATACAGCTACATCATATTCCCTTAGAGCATCGTTCAGTGATGTTTTCTTATTTGTACTCTCTTTTCGTTGCCCAATAATCAATGCGCATGGCACTTGGAATTTACCAGCAGGGAATTCTTTGGTATAGCTACCAGGAATAACAACAGAACGAGAAGGAACCAATCCTTTTCTTTCAATAGGAGCATCTCCAGTAACATCAATAATTTTTGTAGATGCTGTTAAAACTACATTTGCACCTAAAACGGCTTCTTTTTCTACACGTACACCTTCAACAACAATACTTCTAGAGCCAATAAAGGCATTGTCTTCAATGATTACAGGAGCCGCTTGTAAAGGCTCTAGAACACCACCAATACCTACGCCACCACTTAGATGCACATTCTTGCCTATTTGTGCGCAACTACCTACGGTTGCCCATGTGTCTACCATACTGCCCTCATCTACATAGGCACCAATATTCACATAACTGGGCATTAATATAGTGCCTGGAGAAATGTAAGCACCATGACGCGCAACGGCATTGGGAACCACACGAATGCCTTTTTCTTTATACCCTCTTTTAAGTGGGATCTTATCATGGTATTCAAAAATACCAGCCTCTAAGGTTTCCATTTTTTGAATAGGAAAGTACAATACCACTCCTTTTTTTACCCATTCGTTTATTTGCCAACCGTCAGATGTAGGCTCTGCACAACGAAGTTTTCCACTGTCCAATAAGTCAATTACTTCTCTTATGGCATCTTGGGTGTTATTTTCCTTTAAAAGCTCGCGGTTGTCCCAAGCATTTTCTATAAGTTGTCGTAGTTCGGTCATTTTTATCAAAAAATTTTAACAAAGATAAGCGGTAGAGGGTAATTAACCTTTCAATTTTATACTTATAACATAATATGCTTTATTTTTGCAAAAAAAAGTTAAAATTGAGTAGAATAGTTGCTTTAGATTATGGGAAAGTACGTACTGGTATAGCCATTACAGATGAAATGCAGATTATAGCTTCTGGATTAACAACAATAGCTACCAAAGAACTTTTACTTTTTTTAAAAAAATATGTAGAAGAGGAATCTGTTGAAAGATTTGTGGTAGGGGAACCAAAGCAAATGAACAATACCCCATCAGAATCTGAAATATTAATATTACCTTTTCTGGATAAATTAAAGCAAGCTTTTCCAGAAATTCCAATTGAGCGGCAAGATGAGCGTTTTACTTCAAAAATGGCATTCCAAACCATGTTGGATAGCGGTCTTAAAAAAAAGCAAAGAAGAAACAAGGCACTGGTTGATGAAATTAGTGCGACGATAATATTACAAGCATATTTAACTAGAAAGCAATAAAATGATATTACCCATTATAGCCTACGGTGATACTGTCCTACGAAAAGTGGGCAAGGATATAGACAAAGAGTATCCTAAGTTAACAGAGTTGATTGCAAATATGTGGGAAACCATGTATAAGGCATCTGGTGTTGGTTTGGCGGCGCCTCAAGTAGGTAGGCCTATTCGCATTTTTTTAGTGGATACAAGCCCTTTTGCAAATGATGAGGATTTGTCTGATGAAGAACAGAAATCACTTTCTGGTTTTAAAAAGGTATTTATTAATGCCCGTATGGTTGAGGAAACTGGAAAAGAGTGGAATTTTAACGAGGGCTGTTTAAGTATTCCGGACATAAGAGAAGATATCTCTAGACAGGATACCATTACCATTTCTTATATGGATGAAGATTTTAAGGAGTATACAGAAACCTATGATGGTTTGCGGGCTAGGGTAATACAGCATGAGTACGATCATATTGAGGGCATATTGTTTACAGATAAACTATCTTCTTTAAAAAAGCGATTGCTAAAAGGCCGACTTGTCAATATTTCCAAAGGGAAAATAAAAGTAGATTATAGAATGCGTTTCCCAGATGCAAAAAAAGGAAGATAAAACCTTATATATATTGATGTAAAAGTGGCATATTTGCCAAATATCTATTAAAAGAAATGAGCTTAGACAAAATCTTATCTATTGGTGGCAGACCAGGACTCTTTAAATTAGTGACACAGACACGAAGTGGTTTTGTGGCCGAATCATTATTAGATGGCAAAAGAATTACTGCAAGTCTAAGGAACAATGTTAGTGTACTTTCTGAGATTGCCATTTATACCTTGGATGAAGAACTGCCCCTAAGAGCCGTTTTTCAAAAGATAAAGGATAAAGAAAATGGAGGCAAAACTTCTGTAGGGCATAAAGAGGAAAAAATAAAACTGGAAGAATACTTTTTTGAGGTATTGCCAGATTATGATGAGGATAGGGTCTATGCCAGTGATATCAAGAAAATAATACAGTGGTACAATCTTTTGACCGAAAAAGAATTAAACGATTTTTCTGAAGTTGAAGAGAAGGTCGATTCTTCTGAGGAGGAGTAAACGTTTGGTATAGGTTAAGGGTTTTCTTTTTTTTTACGAAGTTGCAAACTTCGCATAACTGGTATTGTTGTAAAACGTTTTTATTCTGTTATTTCTTCATCAACCCGTTTTACCTCTACCGTAGTTTGATTGAAATTATAGATAGCGAGTCCTGTCAAAAATATTATCACGTTCAAAATTAACTTTCCGATTCCATCAGAAATATCATCTCCAATCAATAATTTCAAAGTCTTGTATCTAAATGGTCCTCCGCTACCGCCAGTTTGCAACTGGTGGAAGAGCTACACCACTAGACACAGTCTAGCGGTAGCGCTCACTCTATATCCCATCGGGGG
>CAYNLI010000011.1:15957-38855 GCA_964398035.1 uncultured Flavobacteriaceae bacterium
TTACAACATACGAATATAGCTACTAGTAACTATATTTCTATTTTATCAATCCTTCAAAATCTCAGTATAGGTATCCTTGTTTTTTTTCCAATCAATTAATTTTGATGGATAAAATTTAACGTTCATACGCTCTAAATATGGAACTTGGTTTGCCAAACGTACTCTGTAATTGCCCCAATCTCGGTTTTCTTCAATCGTCCAGCTAAGTTCTGCATAACCAATAGCTCTTGGGAAGGCCAAATATTCCAACTCTTCAATATTGCTAATAGTTTCAGACCAAAGAGGAGCTTCAATTCCTAAAATATTTTCCATTGGAATTCCTTTGGATAATCTTTCAGGTGTCCATATATAAGCAGTATCCACAGGAATATAGGATGCCCAATGCAATCCATGTTTGGATTGTATATCATATTGCATATCCAGATAGGCTTTGTTTGCCGGGGAAAGAATTATTTTCATTCCCTTTTTAACGGATGCGACAGCATTTTCTTCATCTGCCCAGAATTGGGAAATGGAAGTTGAATCTACATCGGCAGTAGCTATTTCATCCCAACCTACCATAATCTTGCCATGCTTTTGTACAATTTTTTCTACCTTGTTTATAAAATAGATATAATCATTTTTTTTGGTTACATGGCTTTCATCTCCTCCAACATGAAAATAGGGTCCAGGTGTCATAGCAGAAATTTCACGGACCACATCATCTATAAATGCATATACCGTATCTTTTCTAGTATCAAACGTACTATGACCAACGGCTGTGCCTGTGTATAACTTAGGTTTTATCCCATTACCATTAAGAATAGGGTAGGATACAGATGCCGCATTGGTATGCCCTGGCATATCTATTTCTGGTACAATGGTAATATACTGTTCCGCAGCATAGGCTACAATGTCTTTATACTCTTCTTGGGTGTAAAAACCACCAGATTCGCCACCAACTTCTGTACTGCCACCAATTTCTGTTAGTTTTGGCCAAGACTTGATCTCTATCCGCCATCCTTGGTCATCAGATAAATGCAGGTGCAGCACATTGTATTTGTAGTATGCCAGTACATCTATATATTTTTTTACATCTTCTACACTAAAAAAGTGTCGTGCAACGTCCAACATGGAACCCCTGTATTCAAAATTAGGGTTGTCCATTATTTTCCCTGTAGGGATCAGCCACATAGGATGTTCCACCAAAGTGTCATTACTGGTTTCAGGTATAATTTGTCTTATGGTCTGTATGCCCCTAAATGCACCTTCAGCAGTCTTTGCATTAAGAATGAGCGAATCCTTTGTAATATAGATTTGATAAGCTTCATCGCTAGCCAAGTTGGTGCTATCCGATTGGTTGATGTAGATAATTCGATCTACTTGTGCATCACCTGCATCATTGACGGGGATTCTCAATTGGGTCTTGTCCTTTATTTTATCAGATAAAAACTGCCCAACCTCTGCAAAGCCCTGTGCGGTCTGTGTGGTATATATAACAGTATTTTGGTCCAGTCCAAAGGCGGAATTTGTAGGGATAACTTTTAAGGGTTTTGGAATCATATTTTCCAAAGCTAGATCGGTTGTTGGAAAATTGATGGGTTTTCTTTTTTCCTGACAAGCTATAAATGCGGTCAATCCCAGTAAAACTAGTGCTGTTCTTAATAAAATAGAGTTTCTCATTGATTTAGTTGAATTAATTCATGTAATTTTTTATAACGGCATACCAAAGTTCATATCCTTTGGCGTTCATATGCAATCCATCTTGGATGAAAAGATCCTTTTTTAATTTTCTCTTGGTCAGCATGGTGTTCCAAACATTGCTGTATTCAATGTCAGCACCCTTTTTTGCCAATTTGGACATCTTTCGGTTAAACCGCTTATATTTTCCCTTTAGGTTCCATCTTGCAATACTGGGTTTGGCAGAAATCAGTACAATCTGTGCGTTTGGAAGCTTATTTTTTATTTTATTGATGATTTCTCTTGTTGTGGCTATAATATCTTTGGCTTTTTTCTTGGCATAGATATCATTGTCCCCTTCATAGATGAACACCTTTTTGGGATTGTATTTTAAGACAAGGGCATCCAAATGAAATAACAGATCTGATGCATGGGAGCCCCCAAAGCCAGTATTTATAATTTGATGTTCTGGAAATATCTCTTGAAGGTTTTTCCATATTCTAATACTGGAACTTCCTGTAAAGACAACAGTTTCTTTTGATGCGTCCCAAACGGAATTGTATTTTTCTTGAATTTGCACCAACTCTTCCTTAAAACGATCAGGGTCTTGTGCTTGAGTTTCAGAAAAGAGAATTAAAAAGAGTATAAAAAATGAATATTTCATCGTATCAATAATTGGGGTTTAAAGGTACTTCTATTTTAATGCTGATGAAAGGTATCAGAAACAAAAGACAGTACAACTGGGAGTGCCTCTCTCCAATAGGTCCAATTATGGGCTCCGTTTCTTACACGGTATTCATGTGGAATTTCTTTTTTCCGCATGGCAATATGTGCCAAGCTGTTGCCTTCATAAAGAAAGTCATTGTCACCACAATCTATATACCAGTTTATAGATTTTACATCATCTACGGACACACTTTCTAAAAGAGAAAGCGCATTATGACGGTCAAAATATGATTGTAGATCTGCTTCCTTGTATGTTTCTTCACGGCTGTCCAATCTACCTTTTAATTGTTCAACTGTTAAAGGGCCTACATAGGCACTTAATGGGCAAGCCGACGAAAATAGTTCTGGATGGTGCAGTGCATACATAAAAGTACCACCACCTCCCATGGAAAGACCAGCCACCGCACGGAAATGTTTTTCATTTTTTGTACGGAATTTCTGTTCTATATGGGGCATTAGTTCTTCAAAGAAAAAATCTTCATAACGCCATTTTCCGCTAATGTCATTGTAATATCCTCTTTTACCGGTATCGGCATCTGGCATTACAATGATCATAGGTGTCGCTTTTCCTTTTTTTATGGCTTTATCTGTAATGTTCAAGACCTCTCCAAATTGTACCCAACCTGTTTGGTCATCACCGGAACCATGTAATAAATAAAGCACGGGATAGCTTCTTTCTGAGGCCTCGTAATCTGGTGGTAGGTAAATGGCATATTTTCGTTCTCCCTTAAGGATTTTACTGGTCATGGTAAGATTGTCATACACTTTACCGGTTTGCCCAAAGGCAAATGAAGCTGTAAGCGTGCATACGGCTAGAAATAATAAAGATTTTTTCATTAGGTTGATTTTTAATTTTATATGAATTCTTTTAATAGTGTTTTACCTTTTTAGGCTAAAATGTCCATTTCTAGCATGCCTGTTACCCGTTTGGTCTGTTAGTTGCAATTTAAACCAATAATCTGTAGATGGTAAGGTCTTATTATTGATAAATCCGTCCCAACCTTCTCCCAATGGGTTTATTTGGGCAATTAACTGTCCATAACGATTATAAATATACAACTCAGATTTTGGATAATACTCTTCTGTAATTCCAAGTACCTGCCATTTATCATTATTGCCATCATTATTTGGAGTAAAAAATCTTGGATAACCAATGATGCCAACTTCTATTTGGGCAGTGCCACAGCCATTTTTATCATGAACATATAAGATGTGCAGTCCAGGTTCTACCATTTCAAATAGAGGCTCATCTTGGTATGTGTCAAAAGGATTGTTCAGGGAAAATTCATAATCCCCCAATCCTAAGTTGTTATTTTGATTATTGATGGCGATTGTGTTGTTTGTGGAGTTGTCACTCACTGTAATATCATCCAAAATTATAGCTGCAACATTGGATTCATTTACGACGACCGTTTTTGGTAATGATTCACAATCTTGGTCAGAGGTAGCTGTGACTGAATATGTTCCTCCAGTGAAAACCTCCGCTGTTGGGCTGTTGCTTATAATAGTGCCGTTTTCATCTGTCCATTGGTAGGTGTAATCTCCTTGGGCGTTAATGGCTGCTATAATCACAGTTGAATTTGTGCAAATAAAAGTTTCTTCTGATACTTCAAAAACAGGTAAAGGGTAAACACTAAGTGTTAGATGGGGGCCAATACCATAGCACGCCCCATTATCATCACTTTCCACTCTAACATATAGAATTTGCCCAAATGGGGTTTCTGTGGTATAGTTTAGATTGGTTATTTCATTTTTTTCCAGAGTGGCATCAACCAAATTCCGGTAGTAGTGAACACTTAAATTTTGATTGGTAGGGAATTGGGCCAATATTTCTGTCGTGGCCAATGAAATGTCCAAAGTATGTAGTCCATCTTGGGCAACATCAATATCACATACATCTAGATATGTCATATATCCTGTGGGAAACGATGTTGTTGAAACCTGTAAATTCACTGTTGAGACCAAATGACAACCCTGTATGTTCTCTACTCTTGCATATACCGTATTGGCAGTGCTGTTATTAAAAGGGGATGCAACCAACGGGTTTGCACCGGTATTTGCATCAGAAAGTAAAAGATGATAAGTGATTTTTAGGCTGTTATTTCCATTGGCGATTATTTCATTAGCTTCGGCTAAATTAAAATCAGTAAATCCGTCTGTAATACCATCTTCATCACAATTTTTAAAATCAATGGTAGGTGTAATTACGGGAAGTGGATTTACAGTTGCCACAACAGCTATTCTTCCTCCTGTTGAACATCCACCATTAGAAGCATATGTATAATAGGTGGTGGTGGTTGTTAAAGTTGGTGTTGTAAATATGTTTCCAGTAAATAAAAGAGTCCCATTTTCTGGGGCATTGTACCATTGGACAGTACCAGTAGAGGATAATGCAGATAGTGCAAGTATTCCTGTTCCACATCTTTCAGCTTCAGTTACGCTGTCAATAGAGGTAATAGTGATTTTTGTGCTAGCAGAGATGTTTTGCACGATGGGGTCTCCAGGCGTTCCCCCATATTCCACAATATATCCTTTTGGTTGGTATGGGCCACTTTCTGCTCCTGCATTGCTTAAATCGTTCCAAGCACCTCTATTTCCAATGCTTGGGTCGGTAAGGTGTGCATAATCTTCATCACCAGCTTGGTTAGGCTCATTGGAGTTCCAATTGGCATAGTTTGGAGAGCTTCCATTAACATCGCCATTCCAAAATACCGTACCTGTTTCAGGGCCAGTTACCCAACGCCAAATTCCTTCGCTTCCAGCATCGCTGCCACCAATCCATCCTGCTCCAGAGATTTGTTCTCCTGTTAATTGAGCTTCTGCTACTGAGGTGATTGTGGCCAAATATCCTTGTAAACCAAAATAAGTTCTAGCTTCGGCGGCTGTTCTTGCACTGGTCCAAGTAATACCGAAACTTTGAACATACTCATAATAATGGTCAGTTGAGGGTAAATAATTGGCATCTCCAATGGTTATGGAAAAGTATTTTTCGCCTGAAGGAGTAGGGGAACTGCTTTCAAAAACAACATTTTTAACGGCAGCAATTAAATCTACGTAGTTGGCAGGGGCAGAACCAATTCCTTTTAATGTTAGCTTTCCTTCACTTACATTCCATGTGGTAGTAATATTGGGATGTGAACCATTCAATGATAAAACATCTTTCCCTTGTACATATCCCGTAGAAATTTGAATATAAAGTGCCTCAATCTCTGTATCATCTGGATCCACAATATTCATGTCCGTGACTATATTTATCTGACTTAATGGACAATAGATTTGGTCACCAGTTGCAGTTACAGTAGGGGGAATGTTTTGCGACCATCCAAACTGGATTAGGCACAAAAGTAAAAAACATAAATGGTGTGATTTACGCATTAATCAATATGTTGGTGTATATATTTAATTCCGAACTTGTAATCTAAGGAATATTTGCCAGCTCCAGTAAAAAGAAGCATCAAATACCCAAATCCATAGGCAAACACCATTTCGCCTGCATTACTCCCTGTAAATCTCATATCATGCCATAAAAAGAAGGCGACAAACATGGTAAAACCCAAGCCAAGTGCATGTATGTGGGTCAGTAATCCCAATGCGATTAATATGGCACCAAAATTTTCTAACTAGGCAACAAGAGTATAGCTTGCCTCACTACTAATGCCAATTAAATCTGGAAAAGTGTGCAATTGTTTTGAAGCTGTCATTAATTTTTACCAGCCATGAAATACAATCATTAAACTGGCAAGGCAAATTCTAAGTAGCAGCAATCCTAAATCTGGATTAAAGGGAATAAATGGAAATCCTAACTTTTTTTTCATGTTTGGTCGGTTTTTATATAAGAAACCTTGCTGATGAATCACCGGCAAGGTTTATATTTTAAGTGATCAGAGGTAGTGTTTACTCATTATCGGCGTAAAAACGTCCAAGATGTTCTACAATGGCCAATTTAAGTGCCGGAGGGTCAAAAGTACCTTCAACCTTATATAAAACTTCCCCTTCAGAAGTTACCAATGCGGTATAGGGCAAAGAACCTTGCCACTTGGGGTCTACCACTTCAATAAGTTCATATATATCATCTCCGTTATAAATGTAATTGGTGTTAGATGCTTCTTTTTTAGTCAAAATTTCCAAAGCTTTCTCTTTCCTTCCTTTTTTATCTGTCGATAGCAAGATAAGCTCAAAGTCACGATTACGGTACATTCTGTCAATAGTCACTAATTCTGGCATTTCCATGACACATGGTCCACACCATGTAGCCCAAAGATTTATTAATCTAAGCTTACCAGTGCCATTTTTAAATAGCACATCAACCTCTTCTAGATTAATTTCATTTATTGCTACAGAATCTTTGGCCCATTCTTTAAGTTGAGCTTGGGCAAATTCTCCTTTCCAAGACCATTTAACGGAACAACCAAATGTTTTTGTTTTAGCAGTTATAATTTCTTTTCCGCTTACAATGGCATCCAAAGTATTAATTAAATCGGTTGTTTTAGGTTCTATATATGGGTTTTCATTATCATCGATCCTTCCACTGTATATCAGTGTTCTGCTTTTGTCAAAAACAAAAACATGGGGAGTTGCCAAAGGGCCATAGGCTAAAGATGCTTCTTGGGTTTCACCATCGTATAAGTATGGGAAATTGTATTTTTTTATTTTGGCACGTAGTTTCATTTCTTCCAAACTATCGCTCATATCAGAATACCCTAATTCTGATAAGCTAATGGCGCTGTCTGAATTTGGGGAAATAGCTACAAAGCCAATTCCTTTATCTTTATATGTATCCACTATTTTAATGAACTTGTCCTCATATGCCTGCGCAGTTGGGCAATGGTTGCAAGAAAACAAGATGACAAGTGTTTCATTGTCCTCAAAATCTTTTAAAGAATAATTTTTGCCATCAACCCCTGGAAGGTTAAAATCCGGTGCCTTTGTTCCGGGCTCTATGGGTGTAGGGGTTTCATGTGCAACCGCTTCGGCTACTTCCGCTGTAGCTTCTTCTGTTTTTATATCTTCAGAATCTTTTTTCTTTTGATTGCAGCTTAAAAAAGATACAATGAAAAGCAGCGTAAATAATTTTTTGATGTGGAATTTCATTTTTTCTATGGGTTGGCTAATAAAAATGCAACTGCTAAAGCTAATAAAAAAAGTTCAGTAAAAAAGTTGAACAAAAGTTAGGAAAGTTAAGTGCGATTCATTTTTTGTTTAATGTCTGGTCCAAACGAGGAAGCTTGTCATTCAGTACATAGTGAGTCACATGGGGGAACAGCGTGTAATATTATTTCAGTTTCTGATGAAGAGTTTGGGGATTATTTGGGCAAGGGTAAAAGTATAAATAAAACTATTGTTTCATTTATAAAGACAATACTTACATTGTTTCGTTAAGCTTTCAAATAATTTTATCAAAAAATTAAACCTATTATTATGAAAGCAAACCAATACCTTTTATGTATAGCCTTTATGACCAATGTGTCAGTAGGCTTTTCACAAAACCCTGATAAGATTGATTTAGAAAGCCGAAAAGTTTTAATCTTAAACGAATCTATTAATACAGAACATTTTGACGGTTTTTCAAGGGAGTAAGGTGTGTACAAACAAAGGAAAAATAAAAAGACCTGATACTTACATTATTTAGTATCAGGTCTTTAATAACTTATAAAGTCAGTTTTTACAACTTATCCATATAAGCAAGGTTGTGAATCATACTATCTAGTGGTGTTCCAGCATATTCTTCTTGTTCTATAAAAATATGTTTTAAGCCAGATAATTTCTGATTTTCAAGTATTTTAGGAATATCAAGTCCCCCTTTTCCAAATTCAGTACTCTCTTTTTCGGTCATGTTCATATCCTTTAAGTGCCATAAAGGAAAACGTCCTTCATATTTCTTGAAATAATCAATAGGGTCTTTTCCTGCTACAATAACCCATCCTAAATCTAGTTCCATATGCACTAAATCTGGTTGTGTATTGTCCATTAATACATCATATAATACTTGTCCATAATCAGACTCATATTCATAAGCATGATTATGGTACCCAAAATGAATGCCCATTTTTTCACATTTTTCACCAGCTTTATTAAAAACTTCCGCAACACTTTTATAATTATCTACAGTTTGTCCTCTTGTTGGAATGGTAGAACAGATTAAATATTTCTGTCCAGATGCTACTGCTTCTTCCATGGTTTGCTCAAAATTTTCATCCAAGTGTATATGCCCACTAACAAGACTCATCCCCAAGTCATCACAAATATTTTTCATCTCTTTTGGGGATAGGCCATAATAATGTCCTTTTCCACTTCTTGCAGTTTCAATTTTTTTAATACCAATGCCAGCAATCTTTTTTAAAGTGCCAATAGCATCTTTAGCCATTTCATCTCTAAAGGTGTATAGTTGAACGCCTAAGTCTTTTTGTACACTTCCCCCTATAAGGGAACAAGAGGGTAATAAAATTGCGCCTGCACTGAACATGGCGGATTTAATCATAAAGTCTCTTCTGGTCGTCATAGTAATTTTGGTTTGTAATTAGTTATTTGTTGTTATTCCTTCAGCTAGAGCCCATTCATGAAAACGTTCTATCCAATAATCATGCAACATGGTAATCCAGATTAAAGAAAAAGTAGGGATTATCTGTATCTGCCTACTTGGAAACCTACTCTGTGTTAACCCAATTGCCAAGCGGGAATCAGCAATAGAAGCAATGGCATTTTTAAACATGGTATTGCCTCCAGTTACATATGAGGAAACCAAGTATTCTAGTGTCCCCAACATATTGTAACTGTTCATAATAAGGGCAATCAAAAAAAGTTTCTCCTGTGCATAGGCGTTGTGTACGCCATCCTGTTTCCCAAATATCATCTAAAACGGAATAATTACTGGCAAAAGTGGCTTTTTCCTCAAAAGGATATCCAGTAAATTTACTGTTGAAATTGAAAATGGCCAATGGTTCATCCTTTGTTTCAATTTCTAATTCCACATAACGGAAGGTTCGCCACCAAAGCGTGGTATATGTTCTATTGTCACCCCCGTCCGAAATAACCACGTTCTGATTCCCGTATATTTCTTTATTGTCAATCTCATTACGGTTGTTTTTTTCATTTTTAGCATTAAAAAGGCTTTCCGCATAAGTGAATTGTATTTTACTGTCCTTTCCTTTTGAGTAGTTAAAAATAGGATAGGCATTGGTCAACGTCCCCTGGTCCAATAATATTTTTATGTTGGAATGGGCTGGGATTTGGAGTGCTTCCCCTTTTTTAATAAATCCATCATGAATACTAGTTAAATTTGAGCGACGTACACTTGCAAATTGCTGCGTTTTTTCTTCCATAAGAGGAATTTTACGAGGTTGCAGTATATATCTGGGGACATCACCATAGTATTTGGTACTCTTTAACGGTCTGCCTTTTTCCATTTCCTTGGCGTTTTTCCAGCCAGTGGCATCAAAATCCAGTTGTTCCCATCCCCAAGGGTGGTTTTTACTGTTGAATTCTTCTCCAGGGCCTACCACATAATAATTATTTGTTACAAAAGGTATAGGGGCGTAGGCATCATCTTTTTTTACTTTCCAACCAGTTGCGCTGTTGACAATATTTTCGTTTGCACCATTTCCCAGGATTATAAAACCAGTACTGTGAGAGGAATTAGCTAGAGGACGGTGTTCTGCAAAATTCCATACCACGGCAGAAATCACATTTTTTCCTTTGTTTAAATACGAGGCAATGTCCAAGCTTTCAAAATTCCAGTGCATTAAGTCCCCAACTGCCGGACCATTATTTATATAAGTACCATTTACATAAAGTTTGTATCTGTTGTCTGCCGAAACATGCACTATAAATTCTTTGGAAACCGCATCTAGATTAAACGATTTTCTAAAAAGATAAACACCGTATTCCTTGCCCAAAATATCTGGGTGGGTAATCCACTTTGCTTGCCATGGATTTTGTAATAGATCGGGATTTATTTTATCTGTGAGTTGCGCCTCATTTCTTTGATTGAATAAAATAGAAAGACAAAGGAAAACCAGTAAAGAATAAAAATGTTTCATATCGGTTGGTCTGAAATTACTTCTCTAAAATACCTAAAAAATGCTCCTTTACAAAATGCCTTAGTCGTACATTTACAAAAATTATTTTCTTAATGAATTCTAGACAGAATAAACTACAGGCTTTTGATCGTTTACTTACCATAATGGATGAGTTACGGGCACAATGCCCGTGGGATAAAAAGCAGACCATGGAAAGCTTACGTCATTTAACAATAGAGGAAACTTATGAGTTAGGTGATGCTATTCTGGACAATGATTTAGAGGAAGTAAAAAAGGAATTGGGCGATGTATTGTTGCACATTATTTTTTATGCTAAAATAGGATCAGAAACCAATGATTTTGATATTGCAGATGTTGCTAACAGTATTTGTGACAAGTTGATAAACAGACACCCACATATTTACGGAGATGTAAAAGTGGAGAATGAAGAGGATGTTAAACGAAATTGGGAAAACATTAAACTTAAAGAAGGTAAGAAAAGTGTATTGGAAGGTGTGCCCAATAGTTTACCTGCATTGGTGAAGGCTAACCGAGTTCAGGAAAAAGTAGCAGGAGTTGGTTTTGATTGGGAAAAACCAGAACAGGTTTGGGAAAAGGTAGAAGAAGAGCTTGCCGAGTTTAAAGAGGAAGTTAAACAAGGGAATACAGATAAAATGGAAGCAGAATTTGGTGATGTACTCTTTTCTATGGTCAACTATGCCAGATTTCTGAATATTAGCCCAGAAAATGCATTGGAACGGACCAATAAAAAATTTATAAAACGTTTTCAATATTTAGAGGTAAAAGCAAAAGAAATGGGAAAGACCTTAAAAGAAATGACCTTGGAAGAAATGGATGTTTTTTGGGAAGAGGCGAAGAGGTTGTAAGTTTTTAAAAGCCAGTAATCAGATAATAGAAATCAGTACTTTTGATTTGCTTAAATCCAATAACCTAAGTGTTCCAACAATACACCAAAGAGTTTAAATATAATCTCCAGCTTTCTTTCCCAGTAATACTGGGAATGTTAGGACATACATTTGTGGCCTTTGCAGATAATATCATGGTAGGTCAGTTGGGGACAGCAGAGCTTGCAGCTGTGTCTTTGGGCAATAGCTTTGTATTTATTGCTATGTCGCTCGGAATAGGCTTTTCAATTGCAATTACGCCTTTGGTTGCAGAAGCAGATTCTGCGGGTAAAAAAGCAGACGCTAAAAGTGCTTTAAAGCACGGCTTGATACTGTGTACGGTTTTAGGTTTTTCTCTTTTTGGTATTATTTTATTATCTAAGCCATTAATGCATTTAATGAAACAGCCTGCAGAGGTGGTAGCGCTTGCAATGCCATATTTGGATTTGGTAGCTTTTTCTTTAGTGCCATTAATAATGTTTCAGGCATTTAAGCAATTTTCGGACGGCCTTTCACAGACCAAATATCCCATGTATGCTACTATTCTCGCCAATGTGGTGAATATTGTTTTAAACTATTTATTGATTTTTGGTTCCTTTGGTTTTCCAAAATTGGGAATAGTGGGAGCGGCAATAGGTACATTGATCTCTCGTATTATCATGGTGGTTTTTATTTGGTTCTTGCTTAAAAAGAAGCAAAAGTTCCATGATTATGTTACAGGTTTCAATTTTAGAAAGATTGAGAAAAAGGTAATGAAGAAAATTATAGACCTTGGTTTTCCATCAGCTTTACAAATGTTTTTTGAAGTAGCTATTTTTACGGGAGCCATATGGTTGAGTGGCGTTTTGGGAAAAAATGCACAAGCGGCCAATCAAATAGCACTGAACCTTAGTAGTATGACATTCATGGTGGGCATGGGTCTTGGAGTGGCTGCTATAATAAGGGTTGGTAATCAAAAGGGACTAAAAAACTTTAGTGAATTAAGACGAATTGCCCAATCCCTCTTTTTTCTAACATTTTTATTGGAAATAATTTTTGCCGTTCTGTTTTTAATTGGAAGACATTGGTTGCCCACTATTTATTTAGACGTGGATGATGTAGCTAATAAAATCGATAATACAGAGGTGATTTTCTTAGCTGCAAAACTGTTGTTGGTAGCTGCATTTTTTCAAATATCAGACGGAATACAAGTAGTGGTTCTGGGTGCGCTCAGAGGCTTGCAAGATGTAAGAATCCCAACTCTGATTACTTTTATAGCCTATTGGTTGATTGGATTTCCAATAAGTTTTTATCTTGGATTGTATACTTCTTTTGAAAGTACAGGTATATGGATAGGACTTTTAGTAGGTCTATCTGCATCAGCCATTATGTTGTATATTCGATTTAATTATTTGACAAAAAAACTAATTAATAAATAAAAAAATAAAAGTCAACATGGAACTTCCAAAGTTTATTTTAGGTGACAATACAGATTTTCCAACGGCGATATTCATTGTTCATACAGAATATCCAAGGTTTATTATTAATCTTGAAGATGATGAAGTGGAATGGTTTGAAGAGTTTTCAAGAGAAGATGAAGAAGATTTGAAGGAGGAAGTAGAAGGCTTAATTGAAGCTGCCACTGCTTTTTATGATAGAGAAGTGGTTAGGTACAAAGACTAGTTGTATGTTGGGAGAATTAGTACAATATGATAAAGAACTGTTCTTGTGGCTCAATAATATGGGCAGCACAACTTGGGACAGTTTTTGGATGTTTGTGACCAATAAATTAAGTTCTACACCTATATATCTGGGGTTGCTTATTTTATCATATAAAAAACTAGGGTTTAAGAAAACTATTCTACTATTGATGACAATTGCTCTTCTCATAACGGTCACAGACCAATTGTCCAATTTTTTTAAATATGGGGTACAACGTCTTAGACCTTGTTATGATCCTGATGTAAATAGCTTAATGAGGTTGGTGAAAAATTCATGCGGAGGAAAATTTGGGTATTTTTCTGCCCATGCTGCCAATGCTTCTGCAGTGGCGTTTTTCTTTGTTTTTCTATTTAGAAAACAAGTGAAATATTTAGGAATAGCCCTGATAATTTGGGCACTTGTAGTTGCGTATAGTAGAGTGTACATAGGTGTTCATTTCCCATTGGATGTTATAACAGGTTTGTTAATAGGTTTGCTAATGAGCTGGTTATTTACAAAGTTGTATATATTTGCAACCCATAAATTTCATTTATGATATCTAATACCAGATATTGGTTTTTATTGGTTCTTATTGCACTGGTGTATATAGCAGGAATGTTTGTAACACTTTTTGAGAATGATTCTGCTCAGTTTGCTACTATGGCCATGCGGATGTACCAAGAAAATGACTTCTTCAATTTATTTAAAGGTCCAGAAGAGTATTTGGATAAACCACATTTGCATTACTGGTTGGCTGCTCTATCCTTTAAAGTATTTGGATTACATGATTGGGCATATCGAATTCCTGGAATTTTAGCTTCTTTCTTAGGAGCATACAGCTGTTATGGATTGGGTAAATTATTGTACAATAAAAATGTTGGTAAATTGGCAGCTCTGGTCTTTCTTACTGCCCAAACTATTGTATTATCCAATATAGATGTAAGAACAGACGCAGTACTTACAGGTTTTACCATTTTTACCATTTGGCAATTAACAGCATATATTGAGAAAAATTCATTATCACATATTATTTTAGGTGCTTTTGGTTGTGGAATGGCATTTTCCACAAAGGGTCAAATAGCTCTTTTGGTCATAGGTTTGCCTTTACTATGTCATTTAGCATATACACGTAAATGGAAAGCGTTCTTAAGTTGGAAGGTTTTAGTTGCTCTTTTGGTTTTTGCCATAAGTATAGCCCCCATGTTATATGCTTATTATCTTCAATTTGATTTGCATCCAGAAAAGATTATCCGCGGGAAAAGCAACCGAAGCGGTGTCTTCTTTATTTTTTGGGAACAAAGTTTTGAACGTTTAAGTGGTCAGGGAATGGGAAAGAACAGCAGTGATTATTTCTTCTTCTTCCATACCTTTCTTTGGGTTTTTCTTCCATGGACAGTAATAGCACTGGTTGCTTATTGGTGTAGAATTAAAACGTTTTTAAAGCTGAAATTTAAATATAATCCCAAGTATGAGTTTTTGACCCTTGGAGGAATAGCTCTCATTTTTATAATTATAAGTTTTGCACAGTTTAAGCTACCACACTACTTAAATATAATGATTCCGCTGTTTTCTATTTTAACGGCTTCATTCTTATATAGTTTATATCAATATAGTAAAGAAATAGCCACCAAGAGATTGTTAGTGATACAGTATTTTATTCTCTGTTTGGTTTTCATTGTCTCAGTATTGATTTGCTTTTATGTCTTTAAGTTGCATAGCCCTATTATTTATGGGATGTTGTTTATGTTCTTTTGTGTAGTGGTCTATTATAGTCTTAAACATGAAGAATATTATTTAAGAATTATCACCTTGTCCGTTGCCAGTTCTGTACTGTTGAACTTGGTGCTTAACCTTCATTTTTATCCTTCATTGCTTCAATATCAAGGAGGGTCTTCTATGGCGAAAATTATATCCGAACAGAATATCCCTGTTGATGCTATTTATAAAACTACAAATAGGTATACATGGGCTTTGGATTTTTATAACCAAAAGCCAGTGATGATTGTTTCGTTATCAGATTTAAAAAATAAAAAAGATGTGTGGGTGTATGCAGATGATACTGAGTTGGGAAATTTGCAAAACAGTGGTTTTGAGTGGGATAAACAACTTGTGGTGGACCAATTTAGGATTACCCGTTTGCAAGGGAAATTTCTAGACCCAACAAAAAGAAAAGGTGTACTGAACAAAATGTATTTGGTTCATCTTTATTGATGACCAGCTTCAGTAATCAATTCTGGTTTTTTAAAGTGATAAAATATTCCACATAAGGATACTATGGCTGTTATTATGAAAAATAACATGCTTATGCTTATAGAAGTGCTTTTGTCCAACCCAAGCCACAAGGCACCATATAGAAAAGTGATTTCCCTGCTCCCAATGCCTCCTATTGTCAATGGTAGGACAGATACAATAGATGAAATAAGGAAAATGAACAGATAAGCAATCGTATTTTCTTCAATATTCAATGCTTTTAAAATAAAGAATACACTGATAAGTTGTGCCAATTGTACCAAAGCGGAATACCCAAAAGATTTCCAAAAGATGGGTAATGTATTTTTGAAAAACTTCTTGTTTAAAAACCAGAAAACAAGGATGCTTAAAAAAAGTACTGCCAGTATTAGAAATTTAAATTTTATAAAAATTTCATGCTCAATTTTAAAAGTCAATAGGCAAGCAAAAATAAATAATAACAGCAGTCCACTTAACCTATCCAATACTAAAACGGAAACTACTTTTTTTGTTCCTACTTTATATTTTTTTTGAATGACATATCCTTTATAAGCATCACCACCAATACCTCCAGGGAGGAATAAATTGTAAAACATGCCCAATAAATACAGCTGTAAGTTGCTTTTATGGGATAGCAATACATTTAGTTGGTGAAAGTAAAGATTAAGCCTAAATACCGCAATTACCTTTGAAATAACAAAGAAAAAAAGAGCAATAAAAAAGAATAAGAGATTGGTCTTTTTTATAGTGCTAAAGACATCTTCCAGATTTATTTTGGTGAAAATAAAATAGATGAGTAATGCACTTACTACAATTTTAAGTGCGGTTAATAGCTTTTTACGCTTTTTTGCCACCTATAGAAATATTTTTAATTCGGTATGGTCTTTTGTTTTGGGACTCGTAATATGTTCTTATCAATAATTCCATAACAATACCAATGGTGAATAATTGAACTCCGGCAAGAATAAACATGACCCCAAACATTAATAATGGGCGCGTTCCAATATCTTCTCCAAAACCAAATTTCACTATTAATAAATACACATTGATAAGGACGCCCAATAGAATAAGAAGAACCCCTAAAATTCCAAAAAGGTGAATGGGTCTTTGGAAATATTTACGGATGAAAAGCAGAAGCATCATATCTGCTACCACTTTAAAAATACGTTCTAATCCGTATTTGGAAACCCCTGCATGTCTTGCATGGTGTTTTACGGGAACTTGCTTTATTTTAGCGCCTTCAAAATGCGCCAATAAAGTTATAAAACGGTGCATTTCACCATATAGTTTCAATTCTTTGGCAATGTCTTTGGTAAACACTTTTAAAGCACATCCATTGTCTTGAATATCTAGATTGGAAACTCTCCTGACTAAAAAATTGGCAATTTTAGAAGGTATTTTTTTTGCCAAAGAATCCTTTCTTTTTTGCCTGATACCTGTAATGACATCATATTCTCCAGTAATGGCATATTCCAACATTTGTGGAATGTCACTTGGGTCATTTTGTAAATCCCCATCCATGGTAATAATATACTCTCCTTCTGCATGGTCTATTCCTGCTGCAAGTGCCATACTTTGGCCATAGTTCTTCTTTAATTCAATAAGGAGCACCTTGTCATCTTCCATTTTTTTGACAACGTTTCTTGTACTGTCAGTAGAAAAATCATCGATATAAATTATCTGATAGGTATACCCAACAAGGTTTTCATGAATTTTTTGGGTAAGAAGAACAACATTGTCTTCTTCGTTATAAAGAGGAATAACAATGGAAAGAAGGGAATTGGTTACAGGATTCATTTAAAGAGTTTATTATGTCGCAAATTTAGCCTTTTTATTTAAGTTCATTTTTTGAAAGTGACAAAAGCTTTTCTGCTGCACTAAAAGGAGAAATTTTGTTTTCATGTACTTCTTGTAACATTTCCACCATCATTTTTTTGACGGATTTATTCTGATAGAACTCCTGCTTCAATTGGTCATCAATGGTCTGTGCAAACCAATATTCATTTTGCTTTTTTCTGTTCTCTAAAAAGTAACCATTTTGTTTACACAGGATTATGTATTGCCCTATCATTTTCCATACATCATCAATTCCTTCTTTGTTTAAGGCTGATGCCAATAATACTTTGGGGGTCCAGCCATTTTTTTTTGGAGGATATAAATGCAAAGCACTTTCAAATTCAATTTGAGCCAATTTGGATTGTTTTATGTTATCATTATCAGCTTTGTTGATGACTATGGCATCGGCCATTTCTATAATACCTCTTTTTATTCCTTGTAGTTCATCACCGGCACCGGCCAATTTTAATAGCAAGAAGAAATCTACCATGCTATGGACCACGGTTTCACTTTGTCCCACACCAACAGTTTCAATCAGAATAATATCATAGCCGGCTGCTTCACAAAGAATAATGGTTTCTCTTGTCTTACGACCTACGCCACCCAATGATTCCCCAGAAGGGGAAGGGCGTATAAATGCATTGGGGTCTTTGGCCAGTTCTTGCATTCTGGTTTTGTCCCCCAGAATACTGCCCTTGCTTAAAGAGCTTGTAGGGTCAACAGCCAATACTGCCACTTTTTTTCCTGAAGAGGTCAACCTTTTCCCTAAAGCATCAATAAAGGTGCTTTTGCCAACTCCTGGTACTCCCGTAATGCCAATACGTATGCTATTGTTCTTTTTAGAAAGACATTTCTCTATAATAATTTTGGCTTTCTCTATATGTTCTGCATTGGAACTTTCAATCAAAGTAATGGCTTTTCCAAGAGTAGTTTTGTCATTTTTTAAAATTCCGTTTATATAAGAATCTGTAGAAACTGTTTTTTTTCTAAATGACCGTACCTTGGAAATACTGGCTTTACTGGTATTTTTTTTATCTATCAAGATTAGTTGTTAATGGGAATGCTCACTTTGGTCTTATCCCATGAAAGGGTAAGGTACAATTGGTCATGTTCATCAAAACGGATAGTGAACTGCTCAACAGTCTGTTGCAAAGTTTCAACGGGTACTTCTATTTGTATCACATCAGTTTCTGGATTTCTAGTGGTTTTTTTACCGCCACTCAAAATGGTAACTCCCCATTCTGGTACTTCTGAGTTTAATATAATATCCCAGCTTTCTTTTTTTGGCACTGTCCATAAAGAGTAAGTGCCAGCTGGTAAATTTTTGTCGATGATTTTTATGTCTGTTGTTGTGGTAAAGGTTGTGGGCTCATTGGCACCAGTTCTCCAAACTATATCATATGGAACCAACTCTCCAAAAATCACACGGTCTTTTTTAGACGGACTAGAATATGATACGGCCAGATCCATTCCATTTTTGTCATATTCAACTGTAGTCTCTGGACTATGTTTTTTTGTTTGTTCCTGCATATAGGGCATGCCTATAAAGCGGACCAATAATACTATAATTACCATAATGCCAGCAATTATAAGCAACCTTTTTTTTGATTTCATGAGTGTTTCTTTTTATAATTTTTTCTCACTTCTAAATTACAAAACCTATTTTTAATAGCGGATTTATTTTATCAGGTTTCTTGATTTTGACATTAGATGTAATTTTTTGAAACATTGATTTTTTTTACTCGTCTTTAAAGAGGCTAACAATTATAACCAAAGACAGAAACTGTTACATGTTTCAAATTGAATTAGTAGAGCAATGTAAAGCGAACGACCGTAAAGCCCAATTAAAGCTTTATAGGCAGTACTGTGATGGCATGTATTGTGTTGCCATGCGTTTTTTAAAGAATACTGATGATGCGGAAGATGTGTTGCAAGAATCCTTTATAAAGGCATTTCAAAAAATACATCAATTTAAAGGAGATGTGACATTTGGGGCTTGGTTAAAAAAAATTGTAATCAATAAGAGTTTAGATTTTTTAAAATCCAAGAAAGAAAGAATGATAGAATTGGATGAAACCTATACGCAAATAGCAGAGGATGAAGATTGGACAGTAGATGATGGGATTACGGTAGATGAGGTGAAGTTAGAAATGGAAAATTTACCTAAGAAGTATAGGTATGTGGTAGAATTGTTTTTGGTAGAAGGGTATGATCATAGTGAAATATCCCAAATTTTGAATATTCCAGAAAATACATGTCGCACACAATTATTAAGAGGAAAAGGACTTTTGAAAGAAGCTTTAAAGAAAAAGAATTATGGCACAGGATCTTAGAGAAATATTCAAGAAAAATAAAAAAGAAGAGTTTCGTTTAAAAAATGGGCATGAAGCACGCTTTATGGAACTTTTGGACAAGAAGTTACCACAAACCAAAAGATCATCTTTCTTTTGGTTAAAAATAGCTGCTTCAGTATTGGTAGTAGTGAGTATAGGTGCTTTCTTGTTGAATATGAACAGTGATGATTCTATTGAAACTATTATTGTGGATAAAGGAAGTGTGGAAGAAAATGAAATTTCCTTAGGCGATTTATCCCCAGATTTAAAAAAGGTGGAAAATTATTACGTGGCCAATATCAATATTGAACTTTCTCAATTAGAAGTGTCTGTAGAGAATAAAGCTATGGTAGATAGTTTTATGGATTCTTTAGCAGAACTTAATGAAGAATATAAAAAATTGAATACAGAGTTGAATGAAATTGGTCCCAATGACCAAACCATATCAGCACTGATTAAAAATTTACAGCTGAGATTACAATTACTGCAGAAATTAAAGAGTGAATTAAATGAATTAAAATCATCTAAAAATGAACAGATTACGACAAATACTATTTAAATCGATACTCATTTCGTTATGTTTTATTGCTATAGGGGCATATGGACAAAAACAGAGTAAAACATTCAAAGAAACTTTTCATGTTGATGCGGATGCAGTTATTGAAATTAATACTAGCCATGCAGATATTGAGTTTGAAACCTGGGACAGGAACGAGGTTGTGGTAGAAGCAACCATAGAGTTGGATGGTGCTACAGCTGAAGAGGCCACGGAGTATTTTAAAAGTAGCGCTATGAAAATTATGGGCAACAGCAAGAATATTGAAATAAGCACTAAAAATGGAAATTCAATATTCTTTACAAGTAATTATAATGGAATGGGAGATATTGATATTGATATTCCCAATATTGAACATATTTTATTGAACATTCCAGAATTGCCTGAAATACCTGAGTTGTTAGAATTAACTGAAATTGCTGAGTTGGCCCCAATGCCCCCAATGCCCCCAATGGAGTTTGCTGCTTTTGATTATAAAGCATTCAAAAAGGATGGGGATAAATATTTAAAGAAGTGGAAGAAAGAGTTTGATGAAAATTTTGACAAAGATTATCAAGAAAAGATGGAAGAATGGAGTGAGAAAATGGATACCAAGAGAGAGATAATGGAAGAGCGTAGAGAGGAAATGGGAGTCGTACGGGAGAAAGCTAGGAAAGTCAGAAGAGAAGAAATGGAATCTCGTAGGGAAGAAATGCGAGAACGCCGTGAAGAAATGCAAGTGCAACGTAATGAAATGCAAACACTAAGAGCGGAGCAACGAGAGACAATGAGAGAGGTAAGGAGATTATATTTGTCATCTGGAGATGATGAGTCCAGTATATTTTATTTTTCTTCGGATGGGGAAAAGAAGAACTTTAAGATAAAGAAAACAATTAAAATAAAAATGCCAAAGTCTGTTAAGCTAAAAATGAATGTGAGACATGGTGAAGTAAAATTAGCAGAGAACACTAGAAACATCAATGCAACCTTGTCTTATTCAAGGTTGTTTGGTGCTACGGTAGATGGGGACAATACTATTATTAAGGCATCATACTCCCCTGTGAGCATTCAAAAATGGAACCGTGGGCAATTAAAAGCTAACTATTCGGACAATGTCAGTTTAAAGGAGGTTAAAGAGCTTAAAATGAATTCGATATCTTCTAATGTTACCATTGGTCAATTACTGTATACTGCTCAGATTAAAAACAATATGGGTTCTTTAATAATAAATAATGTCTCAAATAACTTTAAGAGCATCAATATTTCTGTTGAGCATGGAGAGTTAGAGTGTGCTTTGCCATCAACACCATATGTTATAATGGTTAAAGAATCTGGGTCAAAGGTTACCGCTCCATCAATTTTAACATTGGATAAAACAAAAAGCTATAATGGTACCGTGCACAAAGGATATTATATCAATAGAAACAGTGATAAAACAATCGTTATCAATTCCAAGTACAGCAAGGTGGTGTTGAAAAAGTAATATTTAATCCAAAAGCTTCAAACTATTCTATTTTTCTCCAAGTACCTACAATTTTGGTTCCCAGCCTTTTTCATATTCTCTTTTCCAACTGGCCATTGCTTTGGCATTGTTTGTCACTTTCCCCGTGGCAGTATCAACTTTAATGGTTTCTCCTGCATCTTGAGCCATATTTCCTAAATGACATAGCATTGTGGAAATACTACCGTCAGAAATAGGCGCATGTAGGGTAGTATCTGTTCTAATGGAATCAAAGAAATTGGCAACATGGTATACATCCAACATACCTTCACCTCTTGATCCAGTTGTTTCGCTTGCCCCTTTTTCAAACTCAAATTTTACGGGCTTGCCATCCAATCCATAAAGCTTGTAGAAATTACGATCCAATTCAATGGTTCCTTTACTTCCATAAATAATGGTTGCACGCCCAGGTCTAGCAGGCTTTATGATACCTCTACTGTGACCAGTCCATGTAATAAATTTATTTCCTGAAAATTTATAGGTTACTTGCTGGTTGTCTGGATATTGCCAATCATCGTCATAGGTATATTTTCCGCCAAAAGAAGTTACGCTTTCTGGTAAGTCCACGCCCAATGCCCAACGACAAATATCAATTTCATGAGTGCCGTTGTTGTGCACTTCTCCTGTTCCCCAATCTCTTATCCAATGCCAGTTATAAGGGTGAACATTGTCTCTGTAGCTTTGTCTTGGTGCTGTTCCTTGCCAAAGATCCCAATCCAATGTTTTTGGCACATCAATTACTTTGCCTTTTCCCATGGAGCCTCTATTATTGGAATAATGGGCTTCTCCTTTGTATACTTCACCAATAACACCATTTCTAATATCTTTTATGGCCATTATGGAAGTAGGTGCAGAACGTTGCTGATTTCCCATTTGCACTTTGTGTCCGTATTTTTTTTGAGTTGCTACCAACAATTCATTTTCATGGGGGTTGTGGCTACATGGTTTTTCTACATAAACATGTTTGCCAGCCTGTAGTGCCCAAATGGCTATAGGAGCGTGTAAATGATCTGGCGTGGCAATAAATACAGCATCCACATCTTTGTCTTCCAATACTTTTCTAAAATCTTTTTCTACTTTGGGAACATATCCAATATTCTTTTCACACCAAGCATTATGTTCATCTAAAATAGTGTCATCCACATCACAACTGTAAATTATTTTTGCATTGGGATACGCATTAATGGCAGAGCAGTGTGCTTTTCCTCTACTTCTTACACCAATAACAGCAACATTTATTTGCTCATTGGATCCTAGGATGTTAGTATATGCTGCTGCTGTTTCTGGAAAAATTAATCCGCTTAGACTTACTGCTGCTGTTCCTATAGTAGCTTTTTTGATAAAACTTCTTCTTGTGGTCATTGGTTTTATATTAGATTCACTAAATATATAGATTTATAAAGAGATCGGCTAAAATACCAATATAAAAAAAGCGACTTATTATAAAGTCGCTTTTTGCCTAATTGATTAAAACTAAAA